>JBBRCR010000133.1:0-17637 GCA_038204695.1 Opitutales bacterium
CTGTAATCATGATGGTGATACACTTCGGAACACCACGTCTTCCGCAGAATTCAACCGAGCCAATCATTGAATCGTTGCACGCGAAGCCGCGAAGCACGCGAATCAAGGCGGAGTTTTCTTCGCGCTCTTCGCGGCTTCGCGTGAGCTGGCCTGGAGATTCGTGAATTGTGCGGTCTCCGAGCGGAACAGGCGGATCGGTGTGAGGGGGGTCATGTCAGGAATCCGGAATTTTCGACCGAAACGCGGCGGTTTGGGTTGCGCCAGCGGCGCGAAAGCGCGTCAGCAGCGAACCCACGCTCAGAGTCCCGCGCCTTGTCCCTCAATTTACTAGCTCACTCTCATGGGCGAGCCATGCCATCGACGCCGATGTCGTCTCTTTCATCGCCGCGGCCAGCGTCAGCTTTTCCACGGCTGACTTCTGGCGCGGGAGCTCCGCCAGGTTGATGCCGAACGCCGCGGCCAACCGGCGCAGCCGCTCCTCCCAGCACTCGCGCCGTGCGGCGCGCACCGCCTCCCGGTCGGCGCCCAACAACTCGAAGCGGGCGCGCTGCGCCGTCGCCGTCCGCAGTTTCTCGCGCAGCTCCGCGCGAAATGCCGCCGACCCGATCGCCCAACGCCGCGCAAGTTCCAGGTCATCCAGACAGCGGTAGAACGACTCCTTGGCCCCGATGGACGCGAAGAGGTGACGGCGATAATTGCCGCGATTGAGCACGTGATAACACGCCCCCGCGAACTCGATCCGGAGCTTTCGTGCCCTGGGGCAAGCCTGCCGCCGCCATTCCGCGCCACGCCGCCGCATGATTCAATCGCTCCGACTACCCAATTCACAGGAGGCCGCCCTGCAAATTCCGGGTTCCTGACATGACCCCTTCGCTGCGTGCCCCAACTCACGGGCGATCCCGCGCCTGCCTCCCCCATGTTCGTTACGGTTGGTGGGATCGTAAGGGCGACTTTCCAGTCGCCCATTGCGGAACTTGCCGGCGGCTGGAAAGCCGCCGTTCCAAAACGGCTTTCCGGCCCGAGAATTGTGGGCCCTGCGCTCCCCCTTGTTTTCACCCTCGCCAACCGGGCGCCGCTGAAGCAAACGTTTGCTGCGCTGTATGCCAACTCCCTCGAATCTTGTTGATGTCGCCCGGCGGGCCAAGGTGTCGATTTCGACGGTGTCCCGCACGATCAACCACACCGGCAAGATTAGCGTGAAAACCCAGGAGCACGTGCGGCGCGTGATGCGCGAGCTCGGCTACAAACCCAACCGCGTCGCGCGCCGACTGCGGGCCGGAGGCAAGTGCCACTTGATCGGCCTGATCATCCCCAATATC
Organism: Opitutales bacterium; assembly: GCA_038204695.1. Taxonomy (GTDB): domain Bacteria; phylum Verrucomicrobiota; class Verrucomicrobiia; order Opitutales; family Opitutaceae; genus ER46. The sequence goes on from JBBRCR010000133.1 coordinate 1,320, forward strand.
CAGAACCCGTTCTTCGCCGACCTTGCGCGCGGCGTCGAGGATGTCGCCTATCGCAACAACTTCGCCGTGCTGCTCTGCAACTACGACGAGGACGCGGCCAAGGAGCAGTTCTACCTCGATGTGATGGTGGCGGAGTCGGTCGACGGCATCATCCTGCCGCCGATTCACGAGGACGATTCCGCGGTGCTGCGCGTCGCCCAAAGCGGCGTGCCCGTGGTGTGCGTCGACCGCGCGCTGTCCGTCGGTGGAATCGACAAGGTGGAAATCGACAACCAACGCGGAGCATTCGAGGCGGTCGCGCATCTCCTCAGCAAGGGCCATCGCCGCATCGGGCTGATTTCAGGTCCGGTCGATTCCTCGACCGGCCGGGAGCGGCTCGCGGGTTATCGGCAGGCGCTCGCCCAGGCGGGATGGGCGGACGAGCCCGAGCTGATTCGCTATGGTGATTACAAGCAGGCGAGCGGCCGCGCGCTTGCCCTCGAGTTGCTCGCGCTGACGCCGCCGCCGAGCGCGCTTTTTGTCAGCAACAACTTGATGACGATCGGCGCGCTGGAGGCGATTTCCGCCCGCCAGATGCGCATTCCCCGAGACATCGGCCTGATCAGTTTCGACGATCTGCCGCTCGCGGCGGTTTTCAACCCACCCCTTACCGTGGTGCGCCAGCCGGCGTACGAGGTCGGCCGATCGGCCGCCGAACTGCTTTTGAAACGGATCGAAGACCCGAAGCGACCGGCGACCAGTCTCAAGCTCTCGCCCGAGTTGGTGATCCGCGGCTCCTGTTGAACCCGGGAATCTTCCAGGCAGGGCAAACGTTTGCCTTGACGGGGCGATGGCGCCGAAGCAAACGTTTGCCCCAGCCCCATGCACTTTTCTCTCCCGCCGACTCTCTTCTCGCAGCGCTCTTTGCTAAATCGATTTGGCCGCTTGCTGCGCGGTACTCCCCGCGCCCGTGCGGTTGGGGATTCACTCGTCGTCGATAACAGCGGCCGTGGCCTCGGTTGCCTCCTCATGCTGTTCCTCCGCCTCTCACTCGCTTCGCTTGTCGCCGCCGTGCTCGCGCCGGCTCAGCCCCCTCCCGCCTGGCGCGTCGTGCAAAACGACTTCGTCGAACCCGCGCCCGCGGTGGCCGAGGTCCACGCATCCACCATCGTCGAGACTGCCGATGGCGCGCTCGTCGCCGCCTGGTTCGGCGGCACCAAGGAAGCCAACGACGACGTATCAATTTATGTGTCACGCCGCGAAGGCTCGAAATCGTGGACGGCCGGTAAAGTCGTCGCCGACGGCGTGCAACCCGACGGCAAACGCTTTGCAAATTTCAATCCCGTGCTGCACCGCACCGTCGACGGCCGGCTACTTTTGTTTTTCAAGACCGGACCGTCGCCCGAAAAGTGGTGGGGCGAAGTCATCACCTCCAAGGACCACGGTCGCACGTGGGCCGACCGCCGCCGGCTGCCCGATGGCATTCTCGGCCCGATCAAAAACAAGCCGTTGAGGCTCGCGGACGGCACGCTGCTTTGCCCGACGAGCGTCGAATACGACGCGAAACACTGGGTCGTGCGCATGGAGTTCACCGATGAATCGCTATCCAGGTGGACGGCCACGCCCGATTTCGCCGACCCGAAAATGCTCGGCGCGATTCAGCCGACCATCCTCGTGCATCCCGACGGTCGCCTCCAGGCGCTCTGCCGCAGCAGCGTGCGTGTGATGGCACAGAGTTGGTCGTCCGACAGCGGCAGAACCTGGTCGCCGCTCGAGCCCACCGATATCTTCATGCCAAACTCCGGGATCGATGCGGTCACCCTGCGAGACGGTGGTTTCCTGCTCGTCTACAATCCCTCCGACAAAAATGCCGATCCCAAATCGTGGGGCGAGCGCCGTCCGCTGATCGTGGCCCATTCCATCGATGGCCGTGCGTGGCAAACGATCGCGACGCTCGACACGCTGCCGAACCGCCATGGCTACGCCTATCCCGCCATCATCCAGGCGGCGGACGGTCGTATTCATATTACTTACACGTGGAACCGTGCCCGCCTGAAACACGTGATGCTCGAAACTCAATAACATCTCCCTCCCCATGAAAAACTCTCTCACCCTTCGCACTCTCCTGGTGCTTTTGCTGCTCGGTTTCGGCGTGATGACGCGCGGAGCCGAAATCAAAGGCACGGTCCGAAACGCGGCCACGGGCGCCTTCCTCGAAGCCGTTGTAATCTCCGTCGTCGATCAGCCGGGAACCATCGTCCGCACGGATCGCGAGGGCCGCTTCACCGTCGGCAACCTTTCACCCGGCGAGTATCGCGTGCGGATCAGCTATCCCGGGAGCCGCGAGGAGATCGTGCCGGTCAGCCTCGCCAGCGCGACCGCCGTGCAAAGCGTCGAGGCGAGCCTTCGTCCGATCGACGAGGAATCGACTGTGGTGCAGCTCGAGCGCTTTGTGGTCGCGAGCGACCGGGAGGGCTACGCGGCTTCGGTCGCACGGCAGCGGGCGGCCGACAATCTTCAGAACGTTCTCTCGATGGACACCTACGGCGCCGTGGCTGATGGCAACATCGGCAACTTCGTGCAGCGGCTCGCGGGCGTCAGCGCGATCAAGGATATCGACATCGTGGGCGTCAGTCTGCGCGGCACACCCGGCGGCGCCACGGCGCTCACGCTCGACGGCTCGCGTTTCGCGGGTGTCGAGGGCGATCGGTCGTCGCGAATCGACCAGATTCCGTCGGAGTTCATCAAGGAAATCGAAGTCATCAAGGGCAACACGCCGGACATGTGGGCCGACGGCCTCGCGGGCACGATCAACCTCGTGACGAAGTCGGCGTTCGACTACAAGACGGACCTCCGCACGTATCAGGGTGGCGGCGCCGTCAACACCTACCGTGATCTCTGGAAATGGCTGCCGTTTGGCTCGTTCACCTATCTGACGACCTTTGGCGAAAATCGCTCGGTCGGGCTGGCGTTGTCGGCAAGCTATAACAAGACCGTCAACATCCGTGATTGGGTGCAGACGGAGCGGCGCGAACTCGACGCGCGGGCCACGCAGGCCCGGCTGCTCGACGACATTCTCTATCGCGAGCGCGACGGCGTTTCCGCCAAGCTCGAGGTCAAGCTCTCGCCGGCGACCAAGTTCAACGTGATCGCCCAGACGAACTACTGGAAGCAGGTCTCCGATCGTTCGAACTACACCGTGGGCGCGACAGGCAACCGCACGGTGGCGGATTATTCGCGCCGGAGCCGCGCGTTGATCGAGTCGGGCCAGCAACCGCTCAACTCCGCCGGAACTGCCGCGGGCGTCGCGCCTGGTTTTACGGATACGTTCACCGAGTTGCTCAACGCGACGTTTACGAATCAAGTCCAGCGCGGCGGCGGCATCACGAAAGTCTTCCGCTTCGGTGGTGGATTAGAACATCGCTTCAGCAACCGCACGCTGCTGACCGGAGAGATGAGTTGGAGCCACAACCGCACCCGCGGCGGAAACAGCGGCTTTACGGCGACGCTGCGCGGGCTCGGTCTTTCGATTGATACGGCGGAGAGCCGGCTCCAGCCGCGCTTCACCCAAACCTACGGTCCGTCGATCGCCGCCGCCTCGGATATGTCCGCCTACGCACAGGGCCGGCTGCACAAGAATATCAGCGAAGCCCGCGAAGACATGGAGTCGGCGCGCGTCGATCTGCGGCACGATCTCACGTGGCAGGTGCCGATGCGCGTGCAGGCGGGAGCGGCCCTGCGCCGCCAGGAGCGTTGGTCGATTTCGACGGCGCCGACCTGGGATTACTACGGGCCTGACCGCGTCGTCGGGCGCAACGCCGCGACCGGCATCAACGACGACAATCTCGAGCAGTTCCGCGTTCCGCATCCGGGTTATGCGATGTTCAACGGCACTTACGCGGGGCGCGACCAGTTCGATTACGGGAAGGCTTTCAACACCTTCGAGCAACGCCCCGAACTGTTCCGCGCCAACGCGGTCGCGGCCCCCATCGCCGGGATCGTAAACGAGGAAGTGCGCGCCGGTTATTTGATGAGCCGCGCCACAATTTCACGTCTCGTCGTCACCGGCGGGCTCCGCGTTGAATCGACCTCCGTCACCGGCAGCGGCAGCCTGAGCGATCCGCAGAATCCGAACCAGACGCGGATCGAACGCGACGGCGGCTACACGAACCTGTTCCCAAGTCTGCATTTCAAATACGGGCTCGGCCCCAACGCGCTCGTGCGGGCGAGCTACGCCGCGACGGCCATGCGGCCTGGTATCGGTGACATCACACCGTCAACGACCGTCGCCTACTCTGGCGCCACCGGCAGCGGCACGGTCACGCAAAACAATCCCGATTTGAAGCCGCAGTTCGCCGACAACTACGACCTCGCAATGGAATATTATTTCCGGCCCAGCGGGTTGGTTTCGCTCGGGGTGTTTCGCAAGGACATCAAGGACTTCATCGTGCGAACGACTGGCTTCGTCGAACCGGGCGCGGATAACGGCTTCGATGGCCGCTACGCCGGCTTCGTCTGGAACACGAATACCAACGCGCCGACCGCGAAGGTCGAGGGCGTCGAATTCGATTTCAACCAGCCGCTCTCCTTCCTGCCAAAGCCGTTTCACCGCCTGCGGGTGTTCGGCAATTACACGTATCTGCGGACGCAAGGCACCTACAGCGGCGGCGTCGACGAGTTGGTGAATTTCGTGCCGCGCGTCTACAACGTCGGCGGATCGTTCGCCTGGCGAAAATGGGAAACGCGCGTGGCCTATAACTACAAGGGCGGATTCCTCGTTGCTTACAGCACGGATCCGACCGCGCTGAACCGGCAGTCGCCGGATCGATCGCTGGATGTGAATCTAAAATTTCAATACCGACCCGAACTCGGCTTCTACGTCGACGTCGTCAACCTCCTCGATCCCGGCACCTATTGGTACAACATCGATCCGTCGCGCGTCGTGAAGTTCGAGCGCACGGCGGCCGGCTGGAGCCCCGCCCATGAGATCGCGCGTGGCGTGGCACCCGGCGGCGAGCCTCTCCCCGCGTATAATCCCGTGCTGTTCCTCGCCGCGGAGGGCCGGCTCGCGCTCGTCTATAGTGTCGGCCGGGAAAACTCACCCTGGCTGCCGTATCTACAATGGTCGTACGACGCCGGCCAGTCCTGGACTGCGGCCGAGCCGCTGCCGGCGGGCGTGCGCGGTCCGGATCGGAATCGTCCGCTGCTGCTTGCGTCCGGCGAGTTGCTGCATCCCTCGACGGGCAGCGGCCGGCAGGTGCACGTCGAGTTTTCCGATCAGGAGTTGAAGACGTGGCGCCGCCAGCCTGCGGTCGGCGATCCGGAGAAATACGAGGCGATCCAACCCACGCTGCTCGACCACGGTGGCGGGCGGGTGCAGATGCTGTGCCGCACCTATGCGCGCGAGCTCGCGACCGCCTGGTCGGAGAACGGTGGCCGCACGTGGACGCCACTCGCGGGACTCGGCGTGTTTATCGCCAACTCCGCGATCGATGCGATGCGATTGCGTGACGGCCGTTTCATGCTCGTGTACAATCCCGGCATCAAACCGACTGACCGCAAGAACTGGGGCGAGCGCGTGCCCTTGAGCGTGGCCGTCTCGGCGGACGGCATGATGTGGCGAAAGTCACTCGATCTCGAATCCGCGCCCATTCGAGAAGGCTTCGCTTATCCCTCCGTGTTGCAAACCGCCGATGGTGATGTGCACGTAACCTACACGTGGGGCCGCAAGCGCATCCGCCACGTTGTCCTCGATCCAGCGCAGTTATGAGACCGCTTCGCTCCGCCCACCGGACTGCCGTCACGCCGCTGAAGTGGCGGCTGGTCATCTTGCTTTCATTCGTGCTCGCGCGGCCCCACCTCGGTGCGCAGCGCGTGGAGGAATTTCCGCTGCGCACGATGGATTCCCATGCTGCCGTGGCCACGCCGGAAGAAATCACCTATCAACCGCGCGGGCTCGATGACCGCGGCTTCAACCGCGTGCTGCGTAAGGTGACGGTCCCCACCCTCACGGTTTATTTCCCGGCGGCGCCGCAGCATCGGGGCGCGGCGTTGGTGGTCATTCCGGGTGGCGGATACGACGGGATTGTGATCGATCGCGAGGGACATGCGGTCGCGCGATATTTTCAGATGCAGGGCATCATGTCGGCCGTATTGAAATATCGACTACCCGGGCCGGCCACGTTCGCCGCCGGCGTGCCGGCGCCGCAGCAGGACGCACTGGCGGCGATTCGCTTCCTGCGGCAGCACGCGCGCGAGTGGAGGATTGATCCGGCGCGCATCGGAGTCATGGGCGCCTCGGCCGGCGGCCATCTCGCGGGCAGTGCGGCCATCCTCGGTGAGCGGGCCGACGGCTCACGACCCGACTTCGCCGTGCTCCTGTATCCGGTGGTTTCGCTCGAGCCACCTTGGGCGCACGTTGGCTCGCGGGAACGACTGCTGGGGACCGACGCGTCGCCGGCGCGCGTGGCCGAGTTCTCATTGCATCGTCGCACACGACCGGGACTGCCGCCGTTCTTCCTGGTACACGCCAGGGACGACCAGACCGTGTCCGTGGAAAACAGCGTGTTGCTCGAAACGGCGTTAACCCAGGCTGGCGTGCCGGTTGAGTTCCTGGCGGTCGCCGGCGGCGGTCACGGCTTTGCGCTGGGCCGCACAGAGGAATCGGCCCGCTGGAAAGACCGCGTGCTCCGCTGGCTCGACGCGTTGCCATGAACCGAACTGCCTCGCTATGCCTCGAGGACCGTCGCACCCGCCCGCGCCTGGTTTTACGCACGCGAGTGAACGTCCGCTTGCGGCCCCACGCGTGGCACCGTCACACTCCATTGCGAACTTTCACTTTCAATCCAGCCGCCGCCGAGCCTCCCACGTTTCAACCCTTCAACTCCCAACTCCTCCGATGATCCGCACCCTCCTTCTCGCCGCCACTGTGCTCTTGGTTGGCGGCTGCTCGAAAGCCCCAACGACCGCAGACGCGCCCGCCAAGCCACGCGTCGCGCTCGTCATGAAATCTCTCGCCAACGAGTTTTTCGGCACGATGGCTGCCGGCGCGAAGGCGCACCAGGCGAGCAACGCCGCGACCTACGACCTCGTCGTCAACGGCATCAAGAACGAGACCGATCTCGCCGAGCAGGTGTCGCTCGTCGAACAAATGGTCGCATCGCGCGTGAACGCGATCGTCATCGCTCCCGCCGACTCGAAGGCGCTCGTGCCTGCGCTCAAGCGCGCGAGCGCGGCCGGCATCGTGGTCGTCAACATCGACAACCGGCTCGACGCCGCCGCGCAGAAGGACGCGGGGCTCGCGATTCCCTTTGTCGGTCCCGACAACCGCGCCGGTGCCGCGGCAGTCGGGCGCGTGCTGGCGGCGAAGCTCGCGAGGGGCGACGCCGTCGCCATCATCGAGGGCATCCCGACCGCGGACAACGGTCGGCAGCGCCGGATGGGTTTCGAGGACGCCATCAAGGAAGCCGGGCTCAACCTGGTCGCGGTCCAGAGCGGTCAGTGGGAAATGGAACGCGCCAACACCGTCGCCGCCGCGCTGCTCAACGCGCACCCGAATCTGAAGGCGATTTTCTGCGGCAACGACAACATGGCGCTCGGTGCTGTCGCCGCGATCAAGGCCGCCGGCCGCGCAGGCAAGGTGCTCGTCGCCGGCTTCGACAATATCAAGGCGCTCCACCCGCTGCTCGCCTCCGGCGCGGTCGTCGCCACGGCCGATCAACATGCGGATAAACTCGCGGTTTTCGGCATCGAGGCGGCACTCGAAATGTTGAAAACCAAAACGACCAACGACCGCGCCACGCCGGTGGATGTGGTGACGAAATAGTCGCGAGCGCGTGACGTTGACAACCGTCCGCTCGCTGGTGGTCGCCATCTGACCACTCGCTGGCGCTCGCAGCCACCCGACCATGATCGCACCCGCCGCCCGTCTCACTGTTCGTGCGCTGAAGAAATCCTTCGGCGCCAATACCGTCCTGCGCGGGCTCGATCTCGAGCTGGCCGCCGGCGAGATCCATGCGCTGATCGGCGGGAACGGCGCGGGCAAGTCCACGCTCTCGAAGATCATCGCCGGGCTCGAAACTCGCGATTCCGGCGAACTGCTACTCGACGGCGCGCCCTATGTTCCCATCTCGCGCCGCGCCGCGCAGGCGGCCGGCGTCGTGATGGTGCTGCAGGAGCTGAGTGTGCTTCCGACACTATCGGTCGCGGAAAATCTCTTCCTTGGGGAGCTCCCGGCGCGCTTCGGCGGCGTGATCGATCGCGTGAAGCTTAGCGCCGCCGCGCACACCGCACTGGCCCGCGTCGGGCTCCGTGCCCTAAATCCGGATACCTCGGCTGGCGCACTCGGTGTCGGCCATCAGCAGTTGGTGGAAATCGCCGCCGGGCTCGCGCAGGAATGCCGGCTGCTCATCCTCGACGAGCCGACCGCCGCGCTGACCGGTTCGGAGATCGAGACGCTGTTCACCTTGCTGCGCGCGCTGCGGGCGAAGGGCACGTCGCTGCTCTACATCAGCCACCGGCTCGACGAAATCGCCACGCTGGCCGATCGCGTGAGTGTGTTGCGCGACGGTCAGCTCGTTGCGACGGTGCCAGTGCGTGAAGCTTCGCGTGATCGGCTGATTGAACTCATGGCCGGCGCGCCGGTGCCCGCATCGATCGCGAGCACACGCCGCACATCTGGTCCGCTCGCGTTGCGATTGAGAAACATTCGGGTCGGCGGCGCGGTGCGCGACGTATCACTCGACCTTCATGCCGGCGAGATCGTTGGGCTCGGCGGACTCGTGGGTGCCGGCCGCACGGAGCTGTTGCGCGCGGTGTTCGGCGCGGAGCCGCTTGATGGTGGCAACATTTCGCTCGGTCCGGACGGGGAGAAATTCGCGCCGCGTTCGACGCGCGATGCAGTCACGCGCGGGTTCGCCTTCGTACCGGAGGATCGAAAGCACCACGGAATTTTCGCGCGGCTCGGGGTTCACGCGAACGCGAGCATTGCGCGATTGCGGGCGCGCCACTTCACGCCGGGTGTGGTTGACGACACGGCCGCGCGCGCCGATACCGACCGGCTGCTCGCGCAACTACAGGTGCGCTGCACGTCTGCCGATCAGCCCGTCGCCGAGCTGAGTGGGGGCAATCAGCAAAAGGTCGTGATTGGCCGCTGGCTGCGTCGCGACGTGCGCATCTGGCTGCTCGATGAGCCCACGCGCGGCGTCGACGCGCCCACGCGGCGCAGCATTTATCAGCTGCTGCGCGAGCGCGCCGCTGCCGGCGAAGCGATTCTCGTGGCATCGAGTGACTATGATGAACTCGCGACGCTCTGCGACCGCGTGATCGTACTCTCGAATGGCCGCGCCGGCGGTGAATTCACCGCGGCCGAACTCACGCCGGAAACGTTCATGGCCGCCGCGTTTCGCGGCTTCAAGGCGCCAACCCCGAACTGAACCGATGTCACGGTTTCGCAACTACACCGAGTTCCTTTTCCTCGCTCTGCTCCTCGCGGGACTGGTTACGCTCTTCAGCGTGCTCAACGAGCACTTCTGGTCGCTGGCCACTTTGCAGACGGTGACAAACCGGATCCCGTCGCTCGCGCTCACCGCGCTGGGCATGACCTTCGTGCTGGTGGCGGGCGGCATCGATCTTTCGGTCGGCTCCGTGTCGGCCGTCGCCGGTGCGGTTTTCGGCTGGTGCCTCGCGGATCAAGGGCTGCCGGTGACCGTCGCGTTTGCCGCTGCACTCGGCGCCGCGCTGGCGTGCGGATTGACCAATGGCGTACTGGTGAACGCGCTGCGGATGCCGTCGTTTATCGTGACACTTGGATTGCTCGAAGGCGCACGCGGCATCGCGTATCTCGTCACGAATTCACAAACCAAATACCTCGGTGAGAAGCTCGGGGCGCTCCAGGCCACGCCTTTCGCGGGACTTTCCGTCGCGTTTCTCCTGACGCTCGTGATCACGGCCGTCGCGCATTTCGTGCTCACGAGCACGATTTTCGGCCGGCACACCGTGGCCGTGGGCACCAACGAGGAAGCGGCGCGACTTGTGGGCATCTCGCCGCCACGCGTACGGCTCGTCGTGTTCGCGCTCTCCGGGTCGCTGGCCGGGCTCGCGGGGCTGTGTCATGTCGCGCGGCTGGGCGCCGCCGATCCGAATGCCGGCTCCGGGCTGGAGTTGTCGGCGATTGCGGCGGCGGTGATCGGTGGCACGAGCCTGATGGGCGGCCGCGGCTCGATGCTCGCGACGTTCGTGGGCGTGTTGATCATTGCAACGCTCGAAGCGGGCCTCGCCCACCTGGGAGTGTCGGAGCCGATGAAGCGCGTCGTGACGGGCGTCGTGATCGTTGGCGCCGTGGGCGCCGAGGCCATCCGCGCGCGGCTCGCAGCGCGGCGGCTGCGCCGTGTGACCTGACTTTTCATGAAGAAATCACTGCTCTTCCTTTGCGCATTTGCGCTCGGATTGTCTCTCAGCGTCGCGGCGGAAATGCCGCCGAAGCCGGTCAACCTGATTTTCGACACCGATATTGGGAACGACTGCGACGACGCGATGGCGCTGGCCGTCATCCACGCGCTCCAGAATCGAAATGCGTGCCGGCTGCTGGCGGTGACGCTGACCAATCCCGATCCGCTCGCCAGCCGGCTGATCGACGCGATCAACACGTTCTACGGCCGGCCGGATATTCCGATCGGCGTGAACCCGACGGCGCCGGTCGTGCTCAAGGAGAGCCGGTTTCTCAAGGCCGCGCTCAATTACCCGCATGATCTGGATCCGACGAAGGCACCGGCAGCGCTCGCCTTGCTGCGGCAGACGCTCGCAGCGGCCGGGGACCAGAGCATCGTGCTGGTGCAAGTGGGCTTCTTCACGAATCTGGCGGCCCTGCTCGACAGCCCGGCGGACAAGTTCAGCCCGCTGGCGGGAAAGGAACTGGTGAAGCAGAAGGTGAAGTGGCTCTCGCTGATGGCGGGAGCATTCGCGCCGGTCCACGCGCAGAATTATTTTTTGGAGTTCAACGTGAAGTTCGACATTCCGGCCTCGGTGAAGGTGGCGAAGGAATGGCCGACGCCCGCGGTCTGGAGCGGCGCGGAGATCGGCGAAGCGGTGCTGTTTCCCGCGAAGGTGGTCAACCACGACTTCGCCTATGTGCCGAAGCACCCGGTGCAGGAGTCGTATCAACTCTTCCGCGCGACGCCGCATGAGCGGCCTTGCTACGATTTGACGAGCGTCTTGCAGGCCGTGTGGCCGGACCGCGACTACTTTGCACTGTCCGCGCCGGGCAAGGTCGACGTCCTGCCGGACAGCTTCACGAAATTCCTGCCCGCGAAGGATGGCCGCGACCGTTACCTGATTGTGGATCGCGAGCGGTCGGCGCGAATCCGCGAGTTGTTCGCCGCGTTGGTGAGCGAGGCTCCGGCCGTCCGCCCCGAGGGGAAAAACTAAAGCCATGTCGTTGTATCCACAATTTGGTGGCCGCGTCACGGTCGTCGGCACGCTCAACATCGACCACGTCTGGCAGGTGCCCGCCCTGCCCCGGCCCGGTGAAACGATTCTGGCGAGCGTCGTCGAGCGACAGTTTGGCGGCAAGGGCGCCAACCAGGCGGTGGCCGCGGCGCGCCAGGGCGCACGCGTGACACTCGTCGGCGCAGTGGGCGACGATACGGACGGGCAGTGCTACCGTGAGCAACTTGCGCGGGAAGGCATCGAGGTCGCATCCGTGGCCACGGTGGCGGGCGTGGCGACGGGCGCCGCCCACGTTTACGTGGATCCGAAAGGGGAGAACCTCATCGTCGTCGACCGCGGTGCGAATGCGCATATCGACGTGACGCCGCTGGAGCGTGCGCTCGCCCGGACCGATGTGCTCGTGGTGCAACTCGAGTGTCCACTGCAGGCGGCGCTCGAGGCGTTGCGACTGGCCGCGGCGCAGGGCGTGCGGAGCGTGTTGAATGCGTCGCCGACGCTCCGCGATTTTCCGTGGGGCCAGCAGGCGATCGACACCGTGATCGTGAACGAGCACGAGTGTCGCGATTGTTTCGGCCGCGGGCCGGAGGAATTGTGGACGCTGTCGGAGGCAGCGAGGCGGGCATTGCTGGCGCAGCACGGCGTAACGCACCTCGTCATCACGCAGGGGGCGAAGCCGACGCTGCAATTATCCACGGCGGAGCGGATCAGCGTGCCGACGTATCGCGTGAAACCGCGCGACACGGTCGGGGCGGGCGACATGTTTGCGGGCACGCTGGCCGCGGAACTCGCCGCCGGACGCGGCTGGGCGGAGGCATTGCGGCACGCGAACATCGCCGCCGCACTCTCGACCCTCGCCATCGGCGCCCAGGCGGCCATGCCGGGGCGCGCAGACGTTGAGTTGGCCGCGGCAAATCTGAACGCCGTCAAGAGCGGCCATTGAGACCCGATGGTTCGAGGTGGCATGGGCGGGACGCCCATGCCACTCCAAACCCACGGGCGGGACGCCCGTGCCACGTCAATCCCACGCGCCGGACGCGCCTGCCAACTCGAACCAGCGCAAGATGTCAGGTGTGGCTTCAATTCCATGTGCCGGCCGTGCTCGGCGTGGCATGGTCGTCCCGCCCATGTTCCGGGTTCTGCTGGGCGTCCCCCCCCACGGACGACTTTGTGTTTAAAGGTATGGCCGGACGCCCCGTGCCACGCCGGATCATCGAAGCGGGCTCAAAACCTGCTTTGCGCCCTGCCGATCTCCCGTGATCGGCCGGCGATTGACTCGAATGCCCACATTCGTTCGCTAAGCGCCCTCGCGGGAATCCTGGCGCGCGTCGACGCATCCTCTCCAACCCGGCCCATTTTTTCCAGCGGTGGTTGCACGCAAAAGCCCCATTCCCATCAGCTCGACGATCCGAATTCTCCCCTGACTCTTCTCGGTTGCGCCCGCGGGATTGTCCATGAACGCCAGCGACAAATCGGTGCCCGGCATCGTGCCGGGGTGAAACGGGTTGGTCGCGAATCGCTCAACTTCGGGTTTTTCCCCTTCGCGTTTATTGGCGTCCATTCGCGGTTAAGAATCAGCTTGGCTTTTCTTCTTCGACTGCGGCTGCGCCGCGGCGAAGCCACGGGGCGGTGAAGCTTGTGTATAAAGGCATGGCGGGACGCCCATGCCATGCCACCCCGGAGCCGGCCGCACGCCGAATTGAAGTGGCGCCCGTAAGACTTGGCCTGCTGGTTCGACGTGGCACGGCCGTCCCGCCCGTGGGTTTGAAAGCGGCCTCCCGCCCATGCGATTGCGTTCTGTCCAACAGTGGGCGCGTTCCCCGCCCAAGCCCCCCATGCGACTTGCCCGTGACGAATGCAGGACACGTGCCGCCGTGGATCCGCTCGGTCTCTCATCCTCGCGATCTGCGAATTCTGGCTCGAACCACCACGGTTTCGCCGTTCGTATCCCGCCCGCCCCATGAACCGCACGCTCGTCCTGTTTTCCGTCCTGGGTTTCGGCGGCGCGACCGTGGCGCACGCTTACAAGGAAGTGCCCCCGCCTGAAAAGGTCGTGCTGCCCGCGGCCAAATCGCCGGCGGAATCGATGGCCGCGATCAAAATCCCCGCTGGCCTCGAGGTGGAACTGGTTGCCGCCGAGCCGCTGGTCCGCGATCCCGTCGATGTCGCGTGGAGCGCCGACGGCAAAATGTGGGTGGTCGAAATGGCCGATTACCCCGACGGCATGGACGGGGCCGGCCAGCCCGGCGGACGTATCCGTTACTTGGAGTCGACGAAATCAGATGGCGTCTATGACCGGTCCACGCTGTTCGCCGACGGCCTGAACTTTCCCACGTCCGTGCTGCCGTGGCGCGACGGCGTGCTTGTTTCCGCCGCACCCGACCTGCTTTTCCTCCGGGATACCGACGGCGACGGCCGGGCCGACCGGCGCGAGAAGATTTTCACCGGTTTTGGCGAGGGCAACCAGCAGCACCGCGTCAATGGCCTGCAATGGGGACTCGACGGCTGGCTGCACATGGCCAATGGCAACAGCGGCGGCAAGGTGACCTTCGCCAAATCGCCCGGTGCCGCGGTGGACATCGGCCAGCGCGATTTCCGACTGCAAATCGACGAGGGCCGAATCGAAGGGTTGTCCGGCCAGTCACAGGTCGGCCGGAATCGCGACGACTGGGGAAACTGGTTTGGCTGCAACAACTCGAATCCAATCTGGCATTACGCACTGGAGGAGCAGTATCTCCGCCGCAACCCGCATCTGGTGCCACCATCGTCGACCGTGACCGTGTCGAACACGCCGGGTGCCTCACGCGTGTTTCCCGTGAGCGAAACGCTGGCGCGGTTCAACGATCCGAACGGGTTCAACCATATCACCTCGGCCTGCGGCGTGATGATCTATCGCGACGACGGGCTCGGCGCGGAGTTTGCCGGCAACGTGTTCGTGTGCGAGCCGGTGCACAATCTCGTTCACCGCGAAATTATTCGGCCGGTCGGGGCGACGTTCGTGAGCCGGCGCGCATCGGACGAGCAGAACACCGAGTTCTTCGCGTCGGCGGACAACTGGTCGCGTTTTGTCGCCGTGCGCACCGGACCCGACGGCGCGTTGTATATAGTGGACATGTACCGGCTGGTGATTGAGCACCCCAAATGGATTCCGGAGGCGTGGCAAAAGCAGCTCGGCAATCTGCGCGCCGGCGACGACCAGGGCCGGATCTACCGTGTGCGGCCCAAGGGTGCGGTATTGCGTCCGGTGCCGCGGCTCGATCGCTCCGATGCGGCTGGATTGGTGGCGGCACTCGACACGCCAAACGGGACGGTTCGCGATTTGGTTCAGCAGCAACTCGTGTGGCGCAAAGACGTCGCGGCAGAGCCGGCGCTCGCGGCCGCGGTCGCCGGGGCGAAGCGGCCGGAAGCACGCGTGCAGGCGCTGGCGACCCTCGACCTGATGGGCGCGCTGACTCCTAGCGTAGTGGAACGCGCATTACACGATCCCCATCCGGGCGTCCGCCGGCACGCGCTGCGGATCAGCGGGCGTTTCTCGAAAACGGCGCCGCAGTTGTTCAACGCGATCGCCGCCATGACGGACGATCCGGAGGCGGGTGTCCGGCAGCAGGCGGCCTACGCCTTGGGCGAATGGACGGGGCCGGCTGCCGCCGCGGCGCTGGGCAGACTTCTCCGCCGGGATGACGATCGTTTCGTCCGGGCAGCCGCGATGAGTTCCGCGCTGCCGCACGCCGAATCCTTGCTCGCACAACTCGGAGCGAACGCCGCGCCCGATGATCCCGTGCTGATCGATCTCGCGATTGCGACCAACAACGTTCCCGCGCTCGGTCGCATCTTGAGCGCCATCGCTGGAGCGGCGGTCGGCACGGAGCGGATGAGGCGGTTCGCAGCGTTCGCCCGTGTGCTCGATGGTTTGCAGCGGAACAACACCTCGCTCGCGCAACTGCACCCGGGCACGAGCGCGGCGGCCAGCGATCCGCTGGCCGCCGGCGATCAGGTGTTCGCCGCCGCGCGGAAAATTGCGGAGGACGGCAAGGCGCCGGTGGCGGAGCGGGTGGCGGCGGCGCAGGTGCTGGGCCGCGGTCGCTCCCTTCAAAATGAGGATGTACAGCAGTTGATCGCGCTGCTTACGCCGCAATCTCCGGTCGAGCTGCAACTCGCCGCCGTGACGGCGCTCGGCCGAATCAATCGACCTACGATTCCAACCAAACTGCTCGCCCGGTGGAACGGTTACGGCCGGGCGGTCCGCACCGCCGTGCTCGACCTGATCATCAGCCGGACAAATTGGGCCAACCTGCTGCTGGATCGCGTGGAGGCGGATCCTGCGATGCGCGCGGAAATCGATGCCGGCCGGCAACTCGCGCTGGTGCGACACAGCAATGGTAACCTGGCCACGCGCGCGGCCGCCATTTTCAACGCCAGTCTCGACGCTAACCGGCAGAAGGTCATCGATCGCTATCTCGGCGCCGTGAAGTCGCTGAGCGGCAACGCGAAGAAAGGGTCCGGGGTTTTCGCGACCATGTGCAGTGCGTGTCACAAATTTGGAGACGTCCCCGGCCGGCTGATCGGGCCGGATATTGCCGCGGTGAAGGACCGCACGCCGGACTATTTAGTGACTCACATCCTGGATCCGAATCGCGCGGTCGAGGATCGCTATGTCTTGTATTCGGCGGCGACGCAGGACGGCCGCACGCTGGCGGGAATGCTGACGGGCGAGGCTGGGAACAGCATCACATTCCTGGGACTCGATGGGGCGGAGCAGGTGATTTTGCGGAGTGAGTTGACGTCGCTCGCGAGCACGAGCCGTTCGCTGATGCCCGATGGGCTGGAGGGCGCAATCAACGAGCAGTCAATGACCGATCTCATCGCGTTTCTGGCGGGCGGAGGAGCGCAGTAGGTT
>JBBRCR010000134.1:0-17628 GCA_038204695.1 Opitutales bacterium
CAGCCGCCAAGCCACGAGCAGATACAGTACGATCGCCGGCTCGATCCGGAAGTCGAAGCGTTGCTGGATTTGCTCGACCTTGCAGCCGCTTTTGAGGACGCGGTGCAACAGCTCGACTTCCCAACGGCACAGATACAGCTCGAGCACCTCCCCCGCCTGCGGGAAGGTCTCGACGGGCAGGGTCGTGAGCAACACCCAGACCAGCGGCTCCTCGCCGGTGGGCGGGTTGAGTTCGCGCGCTTCGACCACGGTGAGTTCCACCGCCGGCCGCGCGCCGCCGGCCGCGGCGCTGCGGTAGGGCGGCTTGAGGCGTATCCGGATTGCCTTTACGTCCTGTTCGACCGTGCGGGCCGAACGATGGACGGGCGGCTGGCGGCTGCCTTTGAGCTTCTTGTTGCGCTGCACCGCCGCGGGCACGTCGAACTTCACCGTGCCGAGCGCCGGGGCGGCGGCGAGCCGGGCAAGGATTTTGGCGGGCGCGGATTGGGCCGGCTCGCCCGTCGTGGCGGCGCCATCGTCCGGTGACTCGAACGGTTCCAGGCAGCGGTCGACCTTGCTGCGGATGAGTAACTGGGCCACCGGCCGGCCCTGCGCCAGGCGCTGCTCGTACTCGACGAACAGTTCGTAGATGTCGCTTTCGCGATCGGCGACGCAGAGCACTTCGCACTCGGGCACCAGGCCCGCCAGCGCGCACGCTTCGCGGTAGCCTTCAAGCCAGCGGAAGCTTTCCTTTTGCTCGATGGGCCGCTGCTTGCACGTCGCGGACTTGCCGTGCTCGGCGTCGTCGCGGGCGTAATTGAACGTGTGCCACCGACCCAGCGGCACGCGCTCGGGCGTGACGACCAGCAGATTATGGGCGAAGAAGCCGCGAGGATTGGGGCTGGAGAGGGGGCCACTGCCCTGGAGTTTCTTGTGCGTGGTGTAGTCGAACTCCGTGGTGTCCTGCACCAGCAGGACCCGGCGGTGCCCGCCCTGACGGATGCGCTCGAGGGTGGCCGCGCGGTGCGGGGCGAGGATTTTGTCCGGCGCGGCCTTCGGGTTGTCGAAGAAGCGCCACGCGGCCTCGATTTCCGCGCGGCCCTGGCCGGCGCCGCTGAAGCTGCGTTGGGGCTGTTCCCACTTGCGCGTCACCAACTGACGCAGGCGCTGGTTCAGCCGCTCGTCTCCGAGCCGCACGGCGCCAAACTCCTCGTTGATCCAGTCGCTCATGCGGCGGGGGCGCCGGCGAGCGCGGCGCGGAAGTCACGACAAAGCGGATACACCCAGACGCTCTTCACCGGCTGCGCCGGGGTGTGGCTGCGGCTGTTGCGTCCGCGGCCCCGCGTGTGGCCGAGGCGCTGCCAGTTGGCCGCCTGGTAAACCCCGCCGGTGAACCGATCGCGTTCGACGAAGGTTTCCAGCAGCACGGGGGTGTAGCCGTAGCGCGCCCGGAAATCGGCCCCGATGCGCCGGGCGGCCAGCGCGAGCACCTTCGAGCCGAGGTTCGCGCAATGCACCCACGGCAGAATCAGAAAACGGGTGTGGTTGACGACCAGATGCAGGTGGCGCTGGCGCGGCGCCTGGTCCCACCCGATCCAGGCATCGCGCGAATGCACCTTCCACGCCGCCGCGCCGAAACCGGTCGCGCCGAGCACGCCCTGCTCCGCGACGATAAGATAGCGCAGCTGCGCCCCGGCCGTCGCGCTGTATCCAAGATAATGGTACTGCTGTAGCAGCGTGCGGTAGCGGCGGGCCTCCTCGCGGCTGCCGACCGGGTGCAGCCGCAGCCCGCCCAGCTGGTCCACCCGGCAGGACAAAAGCGGCGGCGCCGGCGCCGCGGCCGGCACGGTGCCCAGGCGGCGGTTCTCGTTGTTGCGCCGGCTGCGGGGCAGCGGCAGCGCGATGAGCCCGACCCGGTGGAGACGCAGCAGCGCCACCTTCGCGCTCATGAGCGCATCGGCTCCGCCGGGCGAGCGCCAGTCGAGCGCGGTGCACACCCGCCGCGCCACCTCCGCGCGGTTCGCCGGCTGGGCTTGCCGCACCTGTTCACGGATGACATCGAGTTGGTCCGCGCCGAAGCGACGACCGAGCAATCGCGCCGGAATCGGCGCAGCAGATGGACGAGGACGTTCCTGCATCACCCCTCACCTCTGGACGTTTCCTGCAAACGTGTCCAGCCCCAAATGAGCAGCGTGACTTGTGTAGAAAGGTTTGGCGGGACGCCCATGCCACGCCGGACACGGCCCGCGCACCGAATTGAATCAGACACCGACCTCCCGCCCTTCCCTCCATGTATTCAGTTACGGGACGCCATACCTTTATACACAAGTCGCGCCATGTCGCTGAACTGGGCGGGTCGCCATACTGGTATACCTACGACAAACATGGGCGAGACGCCCATGCCACTCCCAACCCACGGGCGGGACGCCCGTGCCACTTTCAAATCCACTCGCGGGCGCTCACAGCTACGATGACGCAATGGTGCCCTGCGAATCTCACGCGAACCGCGTCAGCCGCTGCTGAACGTCGGCGCGCAGGCGATCGATCGCGGCCAGCGTCAGCTGCTCGAGCGAATCCGCGCGGTCGTTCATCGCCGCCGTAAGGTCGATGCCCCACGTGAAGGCGCTGCCTTTGTCCGTCGCGTGCGACGTATGGAAGGTCGCGTTGGCCAGCCGGCGCCCCACGGCCGCGAGATCATAGCGCTTGCCGCCGGATATCTGGGAATCGAATACACCCAGCAGCGCCGCCGCCAGATTCGGCCGCACGCTGTCGTCCAATTCGACCTTGTCGCTGTCCAGCAGCCAGTCGAGGTTGCGCCACACTTCGCAACCGATGACCCGTTCCGGACGGGCGGCGGGGGGCAACTCGCGCAACGCCGCCATCGCCCGCAGCAGCACGGCGACATGGGTGTCGTGCTTGTCCGCCGGGTTGTGCAGATAAACGACCTTCGGCCGGCAGCCGGTGAAAATGGCCTTGAGATCACCGACCACGCTCGCGTTGCGCGGGTCCTTCACGACGGAACTCGGGTGGGCGAGTTGGATGCAGATGCTGTAATCGCCGAGCGCGGCGGCCTTGCGCTGCTCCTCCCGGCGGACGCGCTGCATCTCGGCATCCGACATCGCGCCATAGATGCCGGCGCGCGGACTGCCGCTGCCATTCGTGACCACGACGCCGGAAAACCAGGCGTCGGTCCGGCCGAAGCATTCGGCGATGCCGTGATACGCCATGATTTCTATATCGTCCTGATGGGCGACCACACACAGGTGGGACGTGCGGGCAAGGGCCTCAGCCGGCGGCACGTCGTCGCGGGGCACAAAAACGTCGGATTCGGGATGGTTGAATTTCATGGCGCGTTGGTGGGAGTCGTGAATTCCGGCGGGCGGACGCGTCGACGTGGCACCGCTGCAGGATGGTTCATTGGAGGGAGAGAATCGAAGTATCAGCCCATTCCGTTGAACTCTGGCGCGCAACAAAAACGATGACGCGCGGTTGAGACAGCGGCGTGCGCTCCTGGATACGACGGTGTCCGCGTCGCGAAAAAATTCGTCGCGCCCTGAACGTCCCGGCGGCACAACGGTGCAAGCAATGAAATCGCTCCTCCATTGGCTGGGAACTCTGTGGTTGTTCGCCGCTGCGGTCGCCTCCGGTGCGCCGGCCCGGCCAAATATATTGTTCATCATGACCGACCAGCACTTCGCGGAGGCGCTGAGCTGCCGGATGGGTTCACGCTATGTGAAGACGCCGGCGCTGGATAGTATAGCGGCGACAGGAACGTTTTTTTCGCGCGCGTATGCGGCCAACCCCATTTGCATGCCTTCGCGCAACGCCATTTTCACCGGCCGATATCCGCACGAGACCGGTGTCACCGCGAACATCCAGCGGAAGCTCGACCCCAAGGAATTCGTGAACATGGGCACGTTCCTCCGGCGCGCGGGATACGAAACCTCATACTCGGGAAAGTGGCACCTTTGTTACGATGAAAAGGACATTGAGAGCCACGGGTTCGAGACGGTGAAAGGGAAGGGGCTCGACGCCGACACGGCGAGGAACGTGGTGCAGTTTATCCGCCAGAAACACGAGCGGCCGTTCCTCGCGGTCGCGAGTTTTCTCAATCCCCACAACATCTGCGAGTATGCGCGTGGCCAGGAGCTGAACAACGGCTCGGTCGGAACGCCGCCGCCCATCGATCAACTGCCGCCGGCACCGGCGAACCTGCTCCCGCCGAAGAATGAACCGGACACGATGACGATGATGCGGCAGTCGTATCACGCCACGACGACGTTTCCGGTTGGCAATTTCACGCCCGAAAAATGGCGGGAACTGCGCTGGGCGTATTATCGCATGATCGAAAAGGTCGACGCCGAAATCGGCAAGGTGCTCGGGGCGCTGCGCGAGCGTGGGCTGGAGGAGAACACGCTGATCATCTTCACGGCCGATCATGGCGAGTGCGCGGGCGCGCACGGCTTCAACCAAAAGACCGTGTTTTATGAAGAGTCGGCGCGTGTGCCGTTGATCGTGAGCCTCAAGGGCACAACGAAGCGCGCAACGTCGGACAAGTTTGTGAACACGGGCGTCGACATCATTCCGACGATGCTCGAGTTCGCCGGCGTCGAAGTGCCGAAAAAACTTCCCGGGCTGAGCCTGCGGCCACTCGCGCTCGGGCAGGAGCCGGCGCGCTGGCGAAACCATGTCGTGGTCGGAAACAACATGGTCCAGGGCGGACCGGTCGGTCTGCTGCGGCCCGCGACCGAGGGCCGGATGATCCGGACGGATCGCTACAAGTACGCCGTGTATCTGTTCGGCCAGCACCGCGAATCGCTCGTGGATATGGTGAGCGACCCCGGCGAGACGATTGATTTGGCGAGGGACCCGGCGTATCGCGCGGTGCTGAGCCAGCACCGGGATTTACTGCGGGCGTTTGCGGCGGAGCGAAGCGATCGCCTGGTGGCCGATCTGCTGGCGGACGACATCAAGGCGCGACCGTTCACCAGTGAGGGCGTGCAGATTCCGCGGGGTGAAAAGAAGTCGAGGAAGAAGACGGCGAAGGAGGGCTGAGGCGATTCCGCTTTCCCTGAGCGCGTCGCACCGGCAGGGTTCGGCTGCGCGGCTTTTCCCGCGCGTTTCGCATGACGCTCGCCCCGATCGACTGGCTGATCATCGTTTTTTACCTTGCCGGCTGCCTTGTAGCAGGATTGTGGATGCGGAAGTTTGTCCGCGGCGTGGAGGACTTCGCGGTCGCCGGTCGCGAGCTGGACGTGAATCTCGGCATTGCGTCGCTGGCCGCGACCGAGCTCGGGCTGGTCACGATCATGTACACCGCCCAGCTCGGTTACGAAAAGGGCTTCGCGGGCGCAGCGATTGGGGTGTTGATGGCTTCGGCGACCTGGCTCGTCGGCCGGACCGGTTTCGTGATCGAGCCGTTGCGTGTTGCGGGCGTGATGACCATTTCCGGAATTGTTCGAAAAGCGGTTTGGGTCGCGGATCCGTTGGCTCGCCGGGCTCTTTGTCGTGGCGGGCGGCCTGCTCAACATGGGCATCTTCCTCCGTCTGGGTGGTGATTTTCTGGTTTATGCCACGGGGATGCCGCCGCACTGGCTCGAGTGGGTGATGACGGCGCTGCTCGGGCTCGTGCTGGTCTACACGGCGCTGGGCGGCATGCTGTCCGTGCTGGTGACCGACTTCCTGCAATTCCTGGTCATGGGCGTAGGGATCGTGCTGACCTCGGTGATTGTCATCTGGCACGTGGGCTGGGGGAATCTCATCGGCGGACTGACCGCGGCATGGGAGGGAACCGGACCCACGAAAATGGCGGCGCATCCGTTCAACCCGTTTCACGGCTCGAGCTTTGGGTGGACGTACCTGGGGTGGATGTTCGTTCTTCAGATTGCGGGCGCGACGACATGGCAGACGCAGATCAGCCGCGTCCTGGCGGCGAAGGATGCCAAGACGGCCAGGCAGATGTACCGCCGAACGTCGTTCTACTTCGTCGGGCGGTTCCTCCTGCCGGGCTTGTGGGGCGCCGCGGCGTTCGTGTGGTTCGCGCAACATGGCGGGCTGCCGGCGGGAGTGACCACGCTCACGGCGATGCCACATTTCCTGAGCACGTTGCTTCCGATTGGTGTCATCGGCGTGGTGGTTGCCGCCATGCTGGCGGCTGAGATGTCGACGGACAGTGGATACATGCTCACGTGGGCCACGGTCATCTACAACGACCTGATCACGCCGTGCCTCAAACGACCGCTGGCGCCGAAGCGGCAATTGCTGCTGACGCGGGGGATCGTGCTGGGCATCGCCGTGTTTCTGCTCTTCTACGGGCTGTGGTATGAACTGCCGGGCAACGCCTGGGATTACCTCGCGGTCACCGGTAATATCTACCTGGCCAGTGTCTTCACGCTGCTCGTGGCCGGGCTGTACTGGCCGCGCGCGAATACGACGGGCGCAGGCGCGGCGCTGATTCTTGGCGCGGTGGGCCCGGTTTCGTTCCTGCTTTTGGGCAAGTCTCACGCGATCGCGCCGGAAATTGCCGGCACCTCCTCGTTCGCGCTGGCGGCGCTGGGCATGGTGGCGGGCTCGCTGTTGAGCCGGCCACCCGGGAAGGCGGCATTGGTTGCAGCCTCCGTCACGACACCATGAATACACCCTTCGTGATTTTCTGGAGCGTGCTGATCTTCGCCTCGATTGGCTGGTACGCCTTTCTGGTCTTCTACGTCGGCGTGAAAGCCGGCCGCGAGATCAAGGAAATGACGAAACGATTGATTGATAAAAAGTGAGTTCCGTTCCCCTGGTGTGGAGTCATCGCCGCCCGGGTTTTCGGCTCACGGCTAAACCTGCACATTTCACAGGCTGAATGAAAAAATCTTTTCGGTCACAGCGCGCACCGATGAAGAACGCGAGACTCGGAAGACTTCGGAATCCTCCGTGTCTTCTTCTCTTCCTCGTCTCCCGTGCCTTCATCCTCCCCTCTCGGGCTAACATGAAAAGCACACTCATCTCGATCGGGCTGCTGCTGGCCGGCACTCAACTCGCAATTGGCGAGGTCGCGGGCCCGCCGAATGTCATCATCGTCATCGCGGACGACCAGGGCTACGGCGATTTGGGCTGTCACGGCAACCCCGTCGTCCGTACGCCGCACCTCGATCAGCTGCATCGCGAAAGCCTGCGCTTCACGCAGTTTCACGTTGCCCCGATGTGCACGCCCACGCGGGGACAGTTGATGACGGGAGTGGCGCGGATGCGCTCGCAGCTGGATGGATGGTGGAACGGATTGAAGGATCACGTGAATGAACCGCAGCGCGTGGTCATCGGCGGGGTCGAAAATCCGACCATGCTGACGGCGTGCGAGTGGTGGGATGTTTTTGTCGATCAGCAGGCGCAGGTGCGCCGCGGTGATCCGAAAAATGGAGTCTGGCATATCGAGGTGGCAGCGCCGGGTGAGTACGAAATCGAGCTGCGCCGCTGGCCGCGCGAGGCGGGTTTGGCGCTGGCGGCGGAAGCGCCGGCGGAGACTTTGACCGACGGGAAATTGCCGGCCGGACGCGCCTTGGCAGTGGCGGCGGCGCGGATCCAAGTGCAGGGGCAGGCGCAGCGCGTGAGCGTTTCGGCGTCGCAGGAAGCGGCGGTATTTCGGGTTCCGCTGCGCGCCGGTCCGACGACGCTGCAGTCGTGGTTTCTCAATGCGGCGGATGCGCCGATTTGCGGCGCGTATTACGCCTACATCAGGAAAATGTAGGTCGCCAACTCCGTGGTTGCGGGTGCGATCCCCCCGGACGAACGGCATATTTCGGGTCGTGGCTGCGAGCACCAGCGAGTGGAAGAAGCACGAATTGTATTTGATTCCACTCGCTGGCGCTTCTCGCAGCCACGGAGTCGCCTGGCCTCATCCCGCACCGGCAGAGCGTGGGGACTAAGCCGCGACCGCCGGCTGCTTTGGACCACCCAGGGTTGCCTCGCGAGAGTCGGCGGCCCAAAATTTTACGTAACGTGAGGCTCGCACGTAATATTTGGCCGCGGCCGGGGTTTGACCTCATGGTGAATCATGAAGTCGGCATTACAGATTTCGAGTTCCTGTGGCGCATGGATGTCGCTCCCGACACCAGTGCGGCAGGGCTGCGCGAGGAGGAGGAGACGGCGTGGCTCGCGCGTGGAGTGCAAGGCGACCAGCAGGCGTGGCAGGAGCTGTTCGACAAATGGAAGAAGCCTTTGCTGGCGTTCTTCTATCGATCCCTTGGCTCATTGGCGGCGGCGGAGGATCTCACGCTCGAAGTGTTCGTCCGGCTGCACCGGGCGGCGGCCTCTTACGAGCCGCGCGCGCCCTTCGCTGCTTTCCTGTTTCACATTGCGCGGAATCTCTTGCGCAACGAAATCCGGCACCGGCGGCGGAAGCCGGCCGATCCCGTGCCACCCGAGGCCTTCGACTATCTTGCTGCGCCGGAAGAAGAGGACCGCCGGCGCGCGGCGGAGCTCGAGGAAATATTTCAACTGGCGCTGGACCAGCTCCCGGAGGCGCAGCGAACACTCCTGCTGCTGGTGTATCAACAGAACCTGGACCACCGGGCGGCCGCCGAGACGCTCGGCATCACGGAAAACGCCCTTCGCGTGCAACTGCACCGCGCCCGTCATCGACTGAAGGAGATCATGCACGTTCGTCCCTGAACCCTATACCAACATGAACGACCCACTTCCATCGCGCCCCTCTGAATCGGAAATCGACCGCATGCTCGCGGGCCAGCTGCGCCGCACCTCACCGGAGTTCGAGTTGCGGTGGCGTGAACTGCGCGCGGAACTTGTCACGCCGCGCCGGCGCCTCGGCCTGCCATGGAGAAAATGGCTGCTCTGGCCCGGGCTCGCCACGGCCGCCGCCGCTGCTTTCACCGTCGCCGTTTATTTCCGCAATCCACCGCCGCCTGCGGCCGGGGCCTCGGCCATTCGGTTCGAGGAACTGATCGCGTTGAACGAAATGCTGCAACCCGGCACACCGCTGCTCGATTCCGAGACGCGCGACGCGCTCCTGAATTTGCCGGCAGACTCCACTCTTTGATTTCACCATGAAGACCTTCGCTTTTGGCCTCGTAATCATCGCCCTGGCGAGTCTCTGGGCGCCGGCTCAGACCGCCGCGGCGCCGCCTACGCCTTCCGCGCCCGCCGGTTCGACGCCGCCCGCGGAACTCGCCGCGCTGGAGCAATTCCTCGGATTGTCCGATGCCGAACTCGCCCAGATGGAGCAGGCGATTGCGCGAATTCGCGCGATGACGCCCGCGCAGCGCGCGGCGATGCGCGAGCAGATCGCGGCGTTTCGGCAGCTGCCGGAGCCCCAGCGTGAGCAAATCAGGATGGGGTGGGGCTGGATGCCTCCGGAAATTCAGGCGGGCTGGCGCGAGATGATGCAGAACGCCACGCCGGAGCGGCACCGGGAAATCCAGACGAAAATGCAGTCGCTTTCGCCCGATGAAAAAATGCATTACCGTCGTGAATTGGTGGAGGAGTTCCTGAAGGCGAAGTCGGCGAAGAAGTGAGTGGCATGGGCGTCCCGCCCGTGGGTTTGGAGTGGCATGGGCGTCTCGCCCATGTGTGTCGTATGTATACCAGTATGGGCGTCCCGCCCAAGTTCAGCGCAACATGGCGCGACTTCTGTATAAAGGTATGGCGAGACGCCCATGTTGTATATAATGTACGACAATAGGGGCGTCCCGCCCGAATCGTGCGGCGCTCCGCTCTGTCCACGGGCGGGACGCCCGTGAGACCCGGAACATGGGCGATACGCCCATGCCACACCGAGCCCGCCCGCATACCGAACTGCAATCTGCCGGCAGCAGACCAACGAATATGGACATCCACTCCCTGGCGCTCGCAGCCACGGTTAAGATGCCCGCAAGAAGACAAGGAAGGTATACCAGGCGAAGGCGCGGATTCGCGGCAGCTGTCCATCCGGAAAATGCGAGCGCCCCGCCAACCATAAAAAAAAGGCGGAGCCACCAGGCTCCGCCTTCTGTGTACGCTTGCTTCGCTCGTTCAACCCTGCCGATTCGGACCACTGCCGTCCTGCGGGCAATCCGGATTCGCCGGCTTGTTCGGACCGCCGCTCCCGTCGCGCTTCGGCGCGCGATCGGGATTCTGCTGCGGGCCAGGGCAGTCCGGGTTCGGAATGCAATCCGGATTCTGCTGCGGGCCGGGGCAGTCGGGATTCTGCTGCGGGCCGGGGCAGTCGGGATTCGGAATGCGATCGGGATTCTGGTTGCCGTCGCCGCGCTGGGTCTGATCGGACTGGCCACGGCCGTTGCCGCCATTACCGCGACTGGCGGCGGCGGAAGCGCTGGTCACGAGACCCGCACTGAGGAGAACGCTGATGAGGACGATCTTGATTTTCATTGAATGAGTTCGGTTCGTGCAGTGACACCCCGGCTGGGCGCCAACATTACACGACCCAAAATAATTCCCGGACTGTAATGCGACGGCGGCGTCGGGGTTCTTCTTGAATGAACCCAATTACATTCATGAAAACCAAACTCACGATCGCACTGCTCATTCCCGTTTTCGCCCTCGCCGCCCAGAATCGCTATGGCGGCGGCGGCCCCGGCAACTCAATGGGCGGACGCGGCGGCCCCGGCGGCCAGAACTGCCCGCGACAGGCCGAGTGCCCGTTGAATCTTGTCAGCATGACCAGCCCCACGACGCTGCCGGCGGCGGAGGTCGTCTACGCGTTCGAGGAAGAGCGCGTGGCGCACGATCTCTATACGGCGGCCGCCGAGAAATGGGGCTCGCGCGTGTTTGTGAACATCGCTTCCGCCGAACTCAGGCATGCGGCTGCTCTCACCCAGCTGGCCAGCGCCTCCGCGATTGCGCTGCCGCCGGTGCAGCGCGGCGTGTACTCCACGTCCGATCTCCAGCAGCTCTACACGCAACTGCTCGCCATCGCCAGCGAGTCGGAGACCGGCGCCCTGAAGGCCGGCGCACTCGTCGAGGAAACGGACATCACCGATTTGCGCCGGATGACGGCGGTCGCCACCGACGCGGGCACGCGGGCGGTCTTGTCGCACCTGGAGAAGGCGTCCATGCAGCATCTGCTCGCGTTCGTGCGCAATCTCGAGGTGCGAGGCATCACCTACCAGCCGCAGGTGATGACCGCAGAGGAATTCAACGCCATTCGGCAGCGCTAATCGCTGAAGGAAAGCTGGGATGAAAACGCGCAGCGCGCCCCGATTCCGCACGCCGAGTTGCTGACGTTCAGCGCGCTGGCCGAAAAGGGTGGCGTCGAGGTTCCGGTCGCCACCGCCCGGCTTGCTTCGCGCGGCATCGTGGGATTCGGGCCTGACACCGTGGTGCAGACGATTGCTGACAGCGCCAAAATCTCCGCCCGCCAGGTTTTCGATTTCATGGTGAAGTCGCCCGAGGGTTCCGGAGATCATGCCGCTGGAGCCGGCGGCGGCATCGGCTGGAAGACACTCGCCCAGTTCTGTGCCGACGAAAAAATCGAGCCCACCGCAGCCATGGGGCGGCTGACGGCGCGAGGGATTACCGCGGATGCGAACCTCACCTTGCGCGAAATCGCGAGCCGCAGCGGCGGACGCAAACCTTACGAGTTACTCGAGATCATTCGCGCACCGTAACGAGACGGAAGCTGCGGCCCGGGAGCGCGGGCGTGCCACTGCCCGCGCTTTTGCGTTCCTGCCAGGTTCAACCCAACGCATTGAACAGCCAGCCGATGATCGTCGTGCCGACCAGTACGACGGTCGCGAATACAATCAGCAGCCTCATCGTCATCACGCCGCGGAGCAGTGTCAGCTCCGGCAGCGATACCCCGACCGCAGAAAGAATAAACGCGAGCGCGGTGCCGAGCGGCACGCCTTTCGCGACGAATGCTTCGAGCAACGGCACGGTGGCATTCGCACTCACATAGAGTGGCAGCCCGATGAAACTCGCGAGCGGCACCGTCCACGCCCCCGTTCCCGCGAAGGCACGCTCGAAGAAGCCATGGGGCACGAAGCCGTGCATCACGGCGCCAAGGGCGAGCGCCGCGAGCAACCACGGCGCGATGTTCCGGAAGATGAAGAAGCTCGTTTCCGCGGCATCGCGCGTGCGGGCCCGCCAGCCGGTGGGCGTCGGCTCATCTTCCTCACCTTGGGGCCGCACGGCGCCGACGGCCAGCCAGCGTTCCGCGTGCAGCCACGTGAGAAGCGCGCCGCCTGTAATGCCGAGCCCGATACCCGCGACCGCGTAGGCGACGGCGAGTTTCCAGCCAAACGCGACGCCCATCAGCACGAACGCGATTTCGTTCACCAGCGGCGAAGTGATCAGGAACGCGAAGGCTACGCCGATGGGGAATCGCGCCTGAACGAAGCCGAGAAATATGGGCACCGACGAGCACGAGCAAAACGGAGTGAGGGCGCCGAACATGGCGGCGGCCGGATATCCGAGCGCGCGACCGCGCCGGCCTTGCAGCCAGACGCGCAATTTTTCCATCGGCAGTGCCTGGCGGACAAGCGTCATCACAAACGCGATCGCGAGAATCAGCACCGTGATTTTTAGAAGATCGTAGATGAAAAAATGCACGGCCGCGCCCACGCCGGTGTCGCGTGACCACCCCGTCCAGCCGACGACCGTGTCGGCGATCCATTCAGCCCAGCTCCACATATAAAATCGTTCGATGGCAGGTTACCGCCGGTGCCGCGAGCAGGCCACGCAGAAGCTGGCAATCCTCGCGCGATGTTTGCGTGGATGGGGAAATTGGTGGCTGCGAGCGCGAGCGAGTGGATGTGGACATCGGAGCGGCTTTCGTGGCTGCGAGCGCCAGCGAATGGACGCATGTCCGCGTTTAAGGATCCGGAACTCGGAAGCGCACACTACCTGCGCGTCGAGGTAGAATTCCGTCTGGTGGTTTGCTCGAAGTAGCGCCGTGTCTCCGACCGGCGGATTGTCGGAATCGAAACACCAGACCGTATTTCTCCGCGAAAGTCCGCCGGTCGGAGACACGGCGCTACGTCGATCCATGCACGAGCCGCCGTGTGTCGCCAGTCTCCGACTACCGCTGCGACTGGTTCAGATTCGGCTCGTGCCATTCGCGTTTATTCGCGTCCATTCGCGGTTGCTCGTGTTGATCGCCCTTTGTCTTCGGCTGCGACTGCCAGCGAGTGGATGATGCACGATTGCACCATTCGCTACAAATCCACTCGCTGGCGCTCGCAGTCACGAAACCATTCGCGGCTCACGAAATCACGCTGGCCGTACTCCTTTCGCTTGCGGCTAAGCCACGCGCTGGGTCCATTCGCGGTTGGATCGAATCGTCCCCCGCATTCTCATGAAAATTCTCTTTCTTGGCGGAACCGGCATCATCAGCACGGCGTGCACGCAGCTGGCCGTCGCGCGCGGTTTCGATGTCACGCTGCTCAACCGTTCGCGCCGTGACACCATTCCGGGCACCCGCCAGCTGGTCGCTGATATCAACGCGCCCGAGGCCGCGGCCGTGTTGAAAGATCGGCAGTGGGATGCCGTCGTCGACTTCATCGCGTTCGACGCTGCGGCCATCGAACAACGCCTCCCGCTCTTCCGCGGACAGACGCGGCAGTATGTGTTCATCAGCACAGCCAGCGCGTATCAAAAACCGCTGGCGCATGCGCTCATCACCGAATCGACGCCGCTCGTGAATCCATTTTGGGAATACTCGCGGTTGAAGATTGCCGCCGAGGAGCGACTGGTTCACGCGTATCGCGAGGAGGCGTTTCCGATCACCATCGTGCGGCCCTCACTCACGTATGGTGACACCGTGATTCCGCTCGTGCTGAATAGCTGGGCGCACAGTTTTACGGCAATCGCGCGATTGCGGGCGGGCAAACCGCTCGTCATCCCCGGCGACGGGCTCTCGCTGTGGACGATCACGCATAACAGCGACTTTGCCCGGGGACTCGTCGGACTGCTCGGCCAAACCGCTGCGATCGGCCACGCGTTCCACATCACGTCGGACGAAGCGCTCACCTGGAACCAGATTTTCCAGGCGACGGCGGAGGTCGCCGGCGTGGCGTCGCCGCGCTTCGTGCACATTGCGTCTGATTTCATCACGGCGTGTTACCCGGAAACAACCGGCACGTTGTTGGGCGACAAGTCTCACTCCGCGATCTTCGACAATACCAAGATTAAGACGTTTGTGCCTGGCTTTGCCGCGACGACACGGTTTCGCGATGGCATCACCAGCACGCTTCGATCGTTCGATGCCGATCCGCGCCGGCAGACGATCGATACGGCAGTCGACGCGCGCTGGGATCGCCTGATTGGGTGTTACGAGCGGGGGCTTGAATCGGCCCGACGCGAGTGCGGTGGCGCTCAGTGAGCCGGGTCGTGAAGTGGCATGGGCGTCCCGCCCATGAAGTCCAGTTTGCACCACATCATAGGGCGTCCCGCCCCAAGTCCGTCCGCCGCTCCGCATCATCGGAATACCGCTGCGCGTGTTTGAGAATCAACGAGCCGCTTGATCAGAATAAACGAGGCGCAGGAAGGTGTTATTCAATTCATGGGCGAGACGCCCATGCCACGCCGGACACCGATCCACTCGCTGGCGCTCGCAGCCACTACAGGGTGACGCCGCTCCCCGCCTGAGATCATGGCTTGCGTATATGCGATTCACACCGACTTTCCCGGTCCCACATGATCGGCAACTTTGTAGATTTCATGATATCTCCCTTACTTTCGTGCCCCGTTTTCCTGCGCCGCATCGTTGCATTGCTGGTCGCTTTCACGGTCCAGTTGAGCGGGCAAACCACGCCACCGACGAGTCCGCCCGCTGGCCCGCCAGCAGCCAAACGCGTCACGTTGAGCCCGTTCGAGGTGCGCAGTCAGCAGGTGCAGGGATATCGCGTCGCCGCCGCAGTGACGGGCACGGGCACCGCTGGATTGATCAAGGATACCCCGTTGAACATCAGCATCGTTTCGGAGGAATTGATTCGGGATCAAGCGGGCAACCAACTCATCGACGTTCTCCGCTCCGCCAGCTCTGTCGCGCTCCACGTCAAGGACGAGGGGTTCATACTAATTCGCGGCTACACGGGGCCGCAGTTTGTCAACGGGTTGCCGGCGGGGCAGGGCCTCGCGCTGTATGATGTCGATCGGATCGAGGTGGTGAAGGGCCCGAATGCGGTATTCGCCGGAATCTCGAATCCCGGCGGTACGGTGAATCTGATCAAGATAAAGCCGGGCTTCACGCCGCGGCACTCCATCGATCTTAGTTATGGCTCTTTCGATCACCAGCGCGTGGTGTTCCGTTCGACCGGGCCGTTGCTGCGCGAGACGCTGGCTTACAGTCTCGCCTATGGACACACGGACGAGGAGAGCTATGTCGACTCGATGTTTACGCGGGAGGATTACTATAGTGGAGCGCTGACGTGGAAGCCCGTGGAGCGGCTGACATTTACAGCGCGTTATGGTGAACTGGACCGCGAAGCTGGGCGCCGGCCGCATATGATCGTCAGTCACCCGCTCTTCCAGGAGCGCGATCGTGAGGCGATGCAGCTCTTCGACCGGCTTGGTCTGCCGCGGCCGGCGAGCTATCCGCAGCTGGAGAATGGTGCCGTGCGCACTCCCGCGGGCCAGCCCATCGCGACCGGCCGCGCCGCGCCCGAAGGCGTGGATGCATTCATCGCCCGCACGCTTGGCCCGAACGTGCCGCCCTTCACCGGGATTTACTCGGAGGAGTTTCAGGGCAACGACACCTTCAATTCGAACGGTCCCGAGGGCCGCGACAACTACCGCAACCACACTTTCACGGCCGAAGGCGAATGGGTCGCGTCACCGGCGCTGGCGTTCCACGCGGTGTTCCAGCAGGTCGACAGCAACCGGCTGCGGCGCGAGTTCAACGGACTGCGTCCGGTCGCGGGGCAGCGGCTCCGCAGCGCGATTTCGGATTTCAAGCCGGGCGGAGTTAACTTCTCCGCGCGATTTGAAGGCGTGTACCAGCTCGATCTCCAGCGGGCGGGAAAACACAGCGTGCTCGCCGGCTTCCAGCACGACGGCGGCAAGGATGTGATCAGTCCGATCACGGTCGGCACGACGCGGGTCGTCACGTTCGCTCCACGCAACGAACCGGCGCCGCTGCTCCTCCAGCTGCTGCGCGAGCAGTATGGCCCGGCGTATCAGGAACCAGGAGTCGTGCGCAAGGGCGGCGGCCACTCCAACGCCTATTACAGCGTGGTGCAGTCCTCGTTCTTCAACGACCGGCTGCGCACGCTGGTGGGCGGCCGGCACATCGCCAACCACCGCCCCACCGACGACAATCGCGATGGCATCGACGAGGATTTCAAGACGGCCAAGCTCTTGCCGCAGTACGGCGCGCTTGTGCGGGTCACGCCCGCGCTGAGCCTCTATGGCAGTTTCAGCCGGACCTTCGTGCCGCAGCGCCAGCAGACCGCGGATCTCGCGGCGATTCGCTCGACGCAGGGCGATCCGACGTCACCCGGTTACCGGCCGCCCGCGATGATTCCGTTCCAGTTCCTGGTCGCGGATTTAATCGGCCGCGGCTGGGAGGCCGGCACGAAGCTCGATATCGGCGAAGGCCGGTTGTTCGGCACGGTGAGCTATTTCTCCAACGAAGAGTCGGCGCGGCTCGACAACGACACGCTCAATCAGGTGCTGTATCAACTGCCGGGTGCAACCGTCCGCGCCGCGGCGGGCGAGACGCGCACCAAGGGACTCGAAACCGAGTGGGTGTGGACGCCCCGCTCGAACTATCAGGCATTGGTGAGCGCGAGTTACTTCTTTACGAAAAATGAAGTGTCGAATCCGTCCGATGCGCGCGAAGTGGGTTCACCGCTCGAAGCGGTGCCCCGCTATACTGCGAATTTCTGGAACAAGTATACGTTCACGACCGGAAGCCTGCGCGGTGTATATATTGGCGGCGGCGCCACGGCCATTGGAAAAACGGCGGTCCATCCGAACTGGACGGTTCCGATTCAGACGAAGCCGGTCGTTATTTTTGACGCGGTCGTCGGATATGCCGGCACGATTCGCAACCTTCCGCTCGACGTGCGCGTGAACGTCCGGAACGCGGCCGACAAACATTATCTGAATGGCACCTTCCAATATGGCGAGCCGCGCATGGTCATCGGCACCGTAGGATTGCGGTTCTGAGCCGGAGTGGCCGCGAACGCCAGCGAGTGGAAGGACGTTGAGTGGCTGCTGCGCCAGCGAATGGAGGGGCGTTGAGTGGCTGCGAGCGCCAGCGAGTGGATGGGCGTGGCATCGGTGGACACCAGCGACACGAGACAGACTTGGCTGGGACGCCCATATGGTTGTGCACAACGAATTTCACGAGCGTCTCGCCATACCTTTATACACATTCGTCAGCCACGGACGGGACGCCCGTGGGACGAAGAACATGGGCGGGACGCCCATGCCACGCCGGACACGGCCCGCGCACCGAATGGAATCAGACACCGGCCTCCCGCCCGATGGTTCGAGGTGGCACGGGCGTCCCGCCCGTGGGCTTGATGTCACATGGGCGTCCCGCCAAACCTTTCTACACAAGTCACGCTGCTCATTTGGGGCTGAACACGTTTGCAGGAAACGTCCAGAGGTGAGGGGTGATGCAGGAACGTCCGCGTCCATCTGCTGCGCCGATTCCGGCGCGATTGCTCGGTCGTCGCTTCGGCGCGGACCAACTCGATGTCATCC
>JBBRCR010000135.1:0-17467 GCA_038204695.1 Opitutales bacterium
GCCCGTGATTCTGGAGTGCCCCCGCGACGATTTCCGAAGCCGACGCGCTGAAACGGTCGACGAGGACCGCGAGCGGACCGGTGTATGCAATTCTTGGATTCGCGTCACTGTCGACTTGGATATCGCCGTTGTACGTCTTCACCTGCACGACGGGACCTTTGTGGATGAACAATCCGGCGAGTTCGATCGCCTCGGTCAGGTAGCCGCCGCCATTGTGCCGAAGATCGAGGACGAGGCCATGGATGCCCTCTTTCTTCAACTGCTCGACCAGCCGGCCGACGTCCTTGGAGGCGGAGGTTTTCTCGCCGTCGGTGTCGCCCTCCTCCGCAGGTCCATAAAACGCGGGGAGCGTGATGACGCCCACTGGCTGCTCCTTGCCCTCGCCATCGGGCAATTGGAAGATGCCGGCGCGCGCGCGAGCAGAGTTGAGTTTCACGGTGTCGCGCGTGATCACGATCTCCTTGCGCGCAGAAGAATCGGTGGCGTCGCCCGGCTGCACCAGCAGGTGAACCTGCGTTCCTTTGGCGCCGCGAATCATGTCCACGATTTTCCGCAGTTTCATCCCGAGAATTTCCACCGGTTCTGCCCCGGTCTGGCCGACGGAAATGATCTTGTCATTGGGCTTCAACTGCCGACCCAGATCCGCCGGACCGCCGGGCACGATTTCCTTCACCACGCAGGTATCTTCCTCGACTCCAAGCAATGCGCCGATGCCGACGAGCTGAAGTTTCATCTGGATGCCAAAGTCCTCGAAGGTCGTCGCGGAGAAGTACGTCGAGTGCGGGTCGTACAACCGTGCGATGGTTGAGAGGAAGAGTTCCGCCAGATCGTTGCCCTCGATTTCGCCGAGGTTCTTGAGCATGCGCTCATATCTTTTGCGCACCACGGTCTTAGCCTCATCCATCGTCTTCTTGTTCAGCAATTCACCCACGAGTTCGAACTTCAGTCGCTTGCCCCAGAGTTCGTCCGCGATCGCCATACTTGCCGGCCATTCAGACTTGGTGCGATCGGCGCGATACGTCTCGTCCGTTGCGAGATCGAAGTCCTTCTTAAGTTCCTCGAAGATCCATTCAAGGCGAGTTTCGACGCGTGACTGATAGCGATAAAAAATCTCGTATGCGGCATCGATGTTTCCGAGAAAGGCCGTGTTGTAATAGACATTCTTCCCGTATTTTTCGACAAACTCGTTCTTGTCGGTCCCGAGGAAAAAGAGCCTCGGTCCATCCAGATCCTTCATATAGTCCGGGATTACGTCGGCGTAATCAGCGGTGCGGACCGCGTCCTTGTTGTAGTGCGCCTGTTCAAGGAGTCGTACGAGGGTGCTCGCTTCCTGGCCGAGCGTGGGAGAAGTCGAAAAGCCCTTGCGATCGGTTGCCGCCAACGCGGTCACTGCCGCCAGCCAAAACAACGAGACGCCGCCAAGCCGGCGGGAAACTCCAAAAACGCGGATCATGGGGAATTTAGATGGGAACGAGAGTGAAATGTTCATTCGGAGCCGCACCACGGCAGGTGCTGAAGCGGTGCCCGAGGAAACGAGGGCAGCAGGACGGCTTCTTTCGGCTCCGTGTCAACGTCGACTTAGCAAAACCTTGGCATCATCCAATACGCGTTTTTCCTCCGGCGTGAGGGCGCCGAAGCCGTGACTGTTGATCTTGTCGAGAATGCGATCCACTTCGGCCCGGATGTCTTCGCGCGTGCCTACGTTGACGCTGTAATTGGGTGCGGCCTGAGCGGACGGCTTCTTCGCGCGCATCATCCAGCGGGGCAGTTCGATCTCGGCCGAGTGCCGCAGAACCTTCCAGTTCGCTTCGTGAAAGAAGCGAAAATAAAGCCACCCCGTCAGCATCGCGCCGAGATGAGCAGAGTGGGCGATTGAAGCCTGGAACTTTCCCCCGGGGAGTTCGCTGAAGAAAAATCCAAGCAGCTCAATCGCCAGGGCGATCCAAAGGATGTACTTGGGTCGCGTGGTGACTGGAATGACGAAGAAAACCAAAAACGAGATTTCACGGTTCGGAAAGAGGCACGCATACACCGTGAGGTAACACAGCAAAATGGGCGCAGCGCCGACCACATTCCCGCCGCGGTTGAAGTTCAACGCGAACCACGCAAGCCCTCCCACGATGACGGCCGCCGCGGTCAGCCCCGCCATTCGGCGATCCCCCACGTGCGCCAGAAGTTCGCGGCCCAGGAAGTAGACGCCCAGCACCATCACGATCAGGTGGAGAATTCCTTCGTGCAGCAGCGGGTAGGAGAAGAGCGTCCACAGATAGAAGTGTCGCACCGCCCAAGCGGAAAGCTCTGCGAGTTGCTCGAAACTGGCCGAACCGAGCCAAACCTGGAATACCTTTTGGACGATGAACCCCGCGACGATTCCAGATAGCAGCCAGATCAGAAACGATGTCCGTTCCCGCTGGTAATCGTCGCGCAGATAAGGCCGATCCGAAAGCATCTGTGGAACCGTAGTACCGGCCTCCTCAAACACAAGCTGCCATGCCGAAATCCCCGTCAGTTTTGCCTGTTGTGCGCACCGCGAGATTACCGGACACCATGCCCGCTTGACAGTGCCTGCAATTGTTCTCTTTGTGCCTCGGTTTATGGCGAATAAAGCTGACAAATGGGCACCGAACGCACCGGGTAAATTCTATGTCGATCAGCAATGTATCGACTGCGACCTTTGCCGGGAGACGGCGCCATCCTTTTTCCAACGCCATGACGAGGGCGGTTACTCCTACGTCAACAAGCAGCCGACGTCCGAAGAGGAGATCGCGCAGTGCATGGAAGCGCTCGAGGGTTGTCCCGTCGAAGCCATCGGTAACGACGGCGACGAATAATCGCACGGGAACGTGACACGTGCGGGCCCGGTCTCAACCGGGCTTTTTTTGCGAGTGTCTTGTTAAGGGCGATTAAGTGTTATTAAAACAAGAGCTTGTTTTTATGCGGCTTCTGGTTAGCAGCCTGTGGCCATTCGATGAACACGGTGTATGCAACTCCTCTCTCCGGCGCGACCGCAGACCACGGTGTCTCGCTGGGGACCGCAGGGGACTTTCAGGCCGCAGGAATACGGCGGGTTGAGTCCAGCTCCAGCGGAGGTCGGCGGAAATGAAACGCGCACTTTGGCTGGTACTCGCCGCGTGGCCTGCCGCGCTGCTTGCGCAAGGCGCCGCCACCCTGCCTGCCGTGACGGTTTACTCGCAGCGGATTGCCAACCAGACCCCCGCGGCGACGTTTGCGATGCCGGTGTCGCTCCTCCGTTTCGAGCCAGCGGTCGACATTCAGGGTCGCAATTTCGCGGAGGGGCAGGCCGACGTCACGATACGCGGGGGGATTTTCGAGAACACCGCATTTCAAATCGGGGCAGCTACCGTTTGGGATCCACAGACCGGGCATTACTTTGCCGAGTTGCCCGTGGCACCCGCATTTTTGCAGGCGCCTGAACTTCGCACCGGCGCGGAACTCGCCGCTCGCGCGACCAATGCGACCTCGGGTTCGGTGGCCTACGACTGGCGCAAGGTCACCACGGCGGGCGCTGCGTCGATCGGCATCGGCGAACATGGTTTGAAGCGCGGTGAACTCTATCAGGGTTGTGCCGGGATCGCGACCGTCGCCGGGCGCAGCGTCGGCGCCGACCTCGCATTCGCACGTTCCAAATCCGACGGTGCCGTCCCATTTGGCGATCATGATTTCTCGCGGATCAACGCGCGCCTGCAACTCGCTGGGCACTCCTCGCAGACCGACTTGTTCGCGGGTTACCAGGAAAAGTTTTTCGGCTGGCCCAACCTCTATACGCCGTTCGACTCCCACGAGAGCGACAATCTGCAAACCGTTCTGCTCGCGTTGAACCATCAGCAAAGCGTTGGCACCGACGGCACGTTGGAGGCCGCGGCGTTTCACCGTCGGAACAAGGATGATTATGCCTTCAACCGGTTTGCGCCGCTCGGAGCCGTGCACCCTTTTCAACACACGACGTGGACGACGGGCGCGGCGCTCGGCGGCCGACAGGTTGCCGGCAATTTCGCGCTGAGTTATCGCGGAGAAGTGCTGGCGGACGAAATCGAATCGACGTCGCTCACCTTCGGACGATTTCAAACGCGCAGCCTCACAAAATTATCACTCGTGCCTGAATGGACCGCCCGGATGGCGCAAGGCGCACGTCTGGCGCTGAAGGCCGGAGGTGCTTGGGACGACGGGAATCGCGATCGGTCGGCGGTCTCACCGATTCTGGAAATCACGCGCGAAGATGTGTCCAGCCCGATCCGCCGGATGCACTTGAGTTACAGCGAAGCGACCCAGGTGCCCACGTACACCGCGCTCAACTCGAGCAGCACGGCCGGGCTGTTTCGCGGAAACGCTTTTCTGGGACGGCAGCGCAGCCGAAATCTCGAAGTGGGCATGGCCGCCGCATACGGTGATTGGAGCGGTACGGCGGCGTTGTTTTGGCGGCGTGATGAATCGCTGGTGGATTGGACTTTCCGGCGGGGGGTGACGGCGCGAACGGCAAGCGCCGTCGACATCGATGTGGCGGGTTTCGAAATGTACGCGCGGCGCTCTTCGGGGTGGGCGGATTGCGTGGTGGGCTACACGTTGTTGGAGAAGGAACCCGATTATCGCCAAGCCACCGTCGATGCCAGTTTCTATGCGCTGAACTACGCCCGCCATCGGCTGACCCTGGCTTTCACGCTGCGGCTCGGGGCTGGTCTCGAGCTGCGGATCGACAACGTCGCGCGGCTCCAGGCCGACAATCTGCTCCGTACCACCGGCGGTGACGAAGCATTGATTAGTGCCGTCTCCCTGGCGTTTCGTCCCCCGGCTTGGAAACGCTTCGAAATTTCGGTCCACGTCGACAATCTCTGGAATTCCCGCTTTCAGGAAATCCCCTCCGTGCCAGCGACTCCCCGCCAGGTGGCGCTCGGTTTTGCGGCAACGTGGTGAGTTTGCGATTTGACAAATTGCGCACGGGGCTGGTGTTTCGGCACCATGGTTCCGAACGCGTTCCTCGACTCCGACTTCGTCATTCGCTGGTCTGAGCTGAAGCCGGACTTGATTGTGCCGGCCATTGAGCTCGCGCTGCAGCGGGCGCAATCCGCGATCGACGAAATTGCGCGCCGCCCGCTCGATGAACTCACGTTTGAGACCACGTTTCTCGCGCTCGAGCGCGCCACCGGGGAACTGAACATTGCGTGGGCGAAGGTGACACACCTGCAATCAGTCGCCGATTCGCCCGCGCTGCGCGAAGGGCACAACGCCGTTTTGCCGAAGGTATCTTCCTTTTACGCGGCAATTCCGCTGAACGCGGAACTCTGGCGCCGGCTGAAGGCCTTCCGCGACTCGCCCGCCGCGGCCGCGCTCACCGGTATTCAACGTAGGTTTCTCGAAGAAACGGTGAAGGACTTCGAGCAGGCCGGGGCCGAACTGCCACCGGACAAACGACAGCGGCTCGAAGCGTTGCAATCCGAACTCGCCCAGCTCACGCAGAAATATTCGGAGAACGTCCTCGATGCGACGAACGCGTGGCAGGTTGTGGTGGAGGATGAGAACCGACTCGCGGGACTGCCCGCGCACGCCAGGAACGCCGCGCGCCAGAGTGCCGAATCGAAGGGCCTGACGGGCTGGCGGTTCACTCTGCACATGCCCTCGCAGGAGCCCTTCATGACTTATCTGGAGGATGGCGAACTGCGGCAGCAAATGTGGCGGGCGAGTGCGACCGTCGGAGCCCAACCGCCGCACGACAACACCCCGCTCATCCGGCGCATACTGGAGTTGCGAGCCGAGAAAGCCGGGTTGCTGGGCAAGCCCCATTTTGTGGATTTGGTGCTCGAGCGGCGCATGGCGAAGTCGGGCGCGAACGCGTTGCGATTCATGGAGGACATGCAGCAGCGCGCCGCGGCGGTATTTGCGCGCGAGTGTCGCGAACTCGAGATCTTCAAGACGCAGCAAACCGGCGCGCCCGTAGACCGGCTCGCGCCGTGGGAATTGACGTTCTGGGCGGAGAAGCTGCGGAAAGCCCGTTACGATTTCGACGAAGAGGCGCTGCGGCCGTATTTCCCGCTTAACCGGGTCATCGCGGGCCTATTCGACCTCGTGGATCGCATATTCGGATTGCGCGTGGTCGAACGCGCCGGGGACAGCGTGGAAACGTGGCATCCCGAAGTTAAATTTTATGAGCTGCACGATCGTGCCGGCCGGCACCTGGGCTCGTTCTACGCGGATTGGCACCCGCGCGAATCGAAGCGAGGCGGCGCGTGGATGAACTATTTAATCACCGGCGGTCCGCAGCCGGATGGTACGCGCGCACCACACCTCGGACTCGTTTGCGGCAACATGACTCTGCCCGCCGGTCAGGAGGCGGCGTTGCTCACCCATCGCGAGGTGGAGACGATTTTCCACGAATTTGGTCATTTGCTGCACCACCTGCTCGGCGAGGTCGAAATCAAGTCACTCAACGGCGTGAACGTCGCGTGGGATTTCGTCGAGCTGCCGTCCCAGATCATGGAGAACTGGTGCTGGGAGCGGGAGAGCCTCGACCTGCTCGCCCGTCATCACGTGACCGGCGCCACGATACCCGATGACATTTTCAAGAAGATGATTGCGGCGAGGAATTTCCGGTCAGCGGTCGCCACGATGCGTCAGGTGGCTTTTGCCAAAATGGACCTCACGCTGCACATGCGAACGGCGGCGTTCGCCCGCGAGCCGGATGTCGAACCCAAGGTCCGCGCGGCCATCGAGGACTGCCTGGTCCCCACGGAACCACCTGCGCCCACGATCGTGAAACGTTTCACCCACATTTTCTCCGAACCCGTGGGATACGCGGGCGGATATTACTCTTACAAATGGGCGGAGGTCCTGGACGCCGACGCGTTTACCCGGTTCAAACGCGAGGGCATTTTCAACGCCGCCGTTGGCTCCGAGTTTGTCGAGAAGGTGCTCAGCCGGGGAAATTCCCGGGATCCGGCGGAACTGTACCGGGCTTTCATGGGTCGAGACCCGGACCTCAACGCGCTCCTTCAGCGAAGCGGGCTGGCGCCGGCCGGTTGAAGCGGCGTGGCGGGTTCCGTGTTCGCCCATGCGCCGCCGCCTACTGTTCATTCTGGCTGCTCTGGCGGCGGCTTTGCTCGCCGTCATCGCCACGCTGCCTCTCTGGCTCGGGGCGGTGGTCGGTTGGGCGGGTGGCTCCCAAGGCATTACTTTTCGCAGCTACGAACGACTCGGCTACTCCCGTTTCGCCCTGCACGATGTCGAATTCAAACGGTTTGGCGTGCGCGTTGCCGCATCGCGCGTCGAAGCCAGCACGCCGGCTCTCTGGACATGGCGCCACTGGCGGGGAAAACCCGATGCGATCTCGGCTGGACGCTGGACGGTCGAGGTCGAGCCAAGAACTCCGTCCAGTGGACCGAAAAAAGATTCCGGGTGGGTGCCGCTGCGCGCGACGCTCGACAAGATCGTCCGCCAACTCGCGCGTTGGCTTCCGCAAGCCGAAGCGGGCGCCGGGCAGGTCAAATGGCCAGGAGGTGAACTTGCGCTGACTTCCGCCAGGTGGGCGGAGCGGGAGCTGACTGTATCCGGGCTGAATTACCGAACGCTTACCGCCGACGGTACGGCGCGATTCACGCCGGCAACCGATTCGATCCATGTGGCGCTGCGGAGCTCAACTGAACCGGCGTCGGTTTCACTCGAGAGCCGGGGGGCGGCCGTGGCCGGCGAAGGGGTGTGGCTGGGACAACACGCACCGCTTTCGGCGCGCTTTGCACCGACCGGTTGGCTGCCGGCCGAGGCGACTTTGGCGGCGGTCGACTGGCGGATTCCTGGTGAACGTCTCCGGCTCGATGCAGCCTATGCGGCGGTCGTCGGCGGAGCGAAGCTCGCCTGGACCGACCGACAAATCACCGCTGATGTCCATATCCACGGCGAGCCGGTGGCAGGCAAACCCGCGCCGCCGCTCGAGGTGACGTTGAAAGGGCAGGGCACGCCCGATCAATTCACCGTCGAGACTCTGCGCGCCTCGGTGCCGGGCGTGAATGCACAATTGACGCAACCCGTCACGGTGGGGCGGACGGGAAAGATTAGCGGCCAAACCGTGGCGCGTTTCGCGGTTCACGTGGATCTGGCGCAACAGCCGTGGTTCACCAGCACCGGCGTCGCGGACGGCGAGGCCTGGCTGGCGTCGGACTTGGGCGCGTCACCTGTCATTGAATTCCGGATGCGCGCGGCGGACGTCTCGGCGCGTGACGTCGCGCTCGCCTCCGTCGAGGCGAAGGGCCGTTTCCAATGGCCGCGGCTGGAGGTGGTCTCGGCTACGATTGTCGCCACCGAGGGTGAACGGCTCGAGGTGCGGGGCGGCTGGGATTTTCGCACCAAGACGGGAGATGATATTGTCGTTGAAGGCAGGATACGGCGGCAGTCGGTGGCGCGCTGGCTGCCGGCCCAGCCGGCCTTCGACGTGGTGATGATTGACGCGCGCGCCGCAGGACCGCTGGCGGCGATTGAACATCGCGGTCACCTGCGCGCGAGTGATGTGAAAGTGAACGGCGTGAACCCGTTTGCCGTGGCGGTCGAATGGCGCGGGCGTGGCCCCACCGCGGAGTCGTTCGCCGGCACGGTGACGTCCGGCGCGATGCAGCTTCGCGCCGGCGGGTCGGCGTCGGCCGATGGCGTGCAGTTGGAGCAACTCGCACTGACTCGGGAAAACACTCCACTGCTCCGCCTCGCGGCGCCGGTCTCGCTCAAGTGGAAACCGAACCTCCAGCTGGACGAACTGCACCTCACCGGGCCGGACGCCAAACTCGACGCGTCCGTGACGTGGGGCAAATCCGGTCGGATTCAGGCGACCGCGGTCAACCTTCCCTCCGCCTGGCTCGCCGATCTGATGCCGCTGAAAGGTCCGGTTTGGAAGGTCGAGATGTTCGCCTTCAACGGAACATGGGACCGCGCGCCCATGACGTATGCGCTCACGGCCAGAGCGACGGTTGATTTGGGTGAGCAACGCCATGCGACGGTGGTGGTATCCACGCGGGGTGACGGGAAAGGCCTGAAGATCGAGGCGCTGCGCGCGATGGAAGGCGACGCGACGGTGCTCAACGCGATCGGGCAGCTACCGTTCACGTTGCAGCCCGGCGGCCCGCAGCTGTTCCACATCGACGAAAAAGGCGGACTCGCGCTCGACGCGAACGTGGAGCCGAACTCGGCGTTGTGGCCCAAGCTCGCCGCGGCCACGGGCGTCGAACTGAAGGAACCAAAGGCCGAGCTTCATCTGGTGGGAACCTGGCAGCGCCCGGAAGGCAAGGTGGAGTTGAATGCGCGACGCGTGGCGTTCGATCCGAAACGAATCAAACAGGCGATCCCGGCAATCGAAGCGCTCGACGTGCGACTGGAGGCCGATCGCGGCGGGATGAATCTGAGCACGTTCACGGTAAAGGTGGAGGGGCAGATGGTGCGGGCAAAGGGCCGGGTGCCGGTGCCGGACGAAGGCTGGGGTGATCTGTTCAAGGCGCCGGTCGCGATGCTGGAAAAGAATGCGGAGTTGCACCTCGAGGTGCCCGACGCCGAGGTGGCGGTGTTCACGCGGTTCCTGCCGGCGGTGCTGGCGCCACAGGGGCGTCTCGCGGTGGACGTCAAATTCGATCGTGGTCAACTGAGCGGTTTCGCGCAATTGCGTGACGCTGCGTCGCGACCACTGGGGCCACTCGGTGTGTTGCAGGAAATCAATGCCGAAGTCGGGCTGGCGGGCCGCACAATCACCCTTCGCTCGCTCACGGCCAAGAGCGGCGGCCAGCCGGTGGTTTTAACCGGAACGGTTGAAGTGC
Organism: Opitutales bacterium; assembly: GCA_038204695.1. Taxonomy (GTDB): domain Bacteria; phylum Verrucomicrobiota; class Verrucomicrobiia; order Opitutales; family Opitutaceae; genus ER46. Next base: position 9,798 of record JBBRCR010000135.1, read on the forward strand.
CGGCGGGCGCCGCGCCCCGCTACGACCTCGCGCTTCGCGGCGAGAACCTGCCCTTTGTGCGGCAGACGGGACTGCTGCTGCGTGGCGATTTGGATTTGAAACTCCAGTCGCCGCGCGAGGGCGCGCCGCGGATCACCGGAAACGTCCGGCTGCGCGACAGCCTTTTTCTGCAGGATGTGCGCGCGTTTCTGCCCCGTGGCGGGGGCGGTGGTGCGGCGCGACGGCCGCCGTATTTTTCCGTCGAGACGCCGCCGCTCAACGCCTGGGCGCTGGCGATTGAGGTGACGGGCGTCGAGTTCATGCGGCTGAGAACACCCGTGTTCAACGGGCTCGCGTCCGCGCATTTTCGCCTGGGCGGAACGCTCGGTGAGCCGAGGGCGCTGGGCGAGGTGAACATCGAGGAGGGCCACGTGCGCATGCCCTTTGCGAGCTTCGACGTGAAGCAAGGGTCCGTCCGACTGACCGAGGCGAATCCCTACGAGCCGGAGATTTACCTCCGGGGCACGAGCCGGCGGTACGGCTACGATGTGACGATGGAGATCGAAGGGGCAGCCAGCGGACCCAACGTGGTGTTCACCTCGAGCCCGGCCCTCGAGTCCGAGCAGGTTTTGCTGATGATCATGACCGGGGCGGCTCCGAGCAACGAAATCACGAATTCGGGCACGCGCCGGGTCGCCCAGTTCGGGGCATTTCTCGGGCAGAGTCTGCTCGGCAGCCTCGGCGCCGACTCCGCGAATGCCGAACGCCTTTCCATTGCCTCGGGGGAAAAGATTTCGCGGCAGGGCAAGGAAACTTACGAGGTCGAATACAAATTGTCCGAGCGGTGGACGGCGACGGGGGAATACAACGAGTATGATGAATACAATGCGGGACTGAAGTGGCGGATGCTGCCGCGGCCCAAGCCGGAAGAGGTGGAGAAAGGGAAAGCCAATGCGCGCAAGTAGACTCGCCTTGTTTGTCCGGTGGGGAACGGGTCTGTTGGCGGCCCTGGTCGGCGCCTCCGCGGCGCAGGTCTCGGTGTCCGGCGCCGGGTGGCTGCGGGATCGCGAATTGCGCGTATCCTTGAACCGGTTACTTGGCGCGGCGGAGAAGGAAACGCTCGACGCGAACGCGATCGAGGACGGCGCGGTCATTCTGACCTCCACGCTGGCGGAGCAGGGATTTCAGTCGCCGGTGGTGACAATCGACGTGACGCTGGCGGACGGCCGGCAGGAGCCGTTCGTATTCGACTCATCGTTTGCGCATCCGCTGCCGCGGCCGCTGGCGGCGAGTCGCGTCGTGTTTCGGGTCGAGCGTGGCGTGCGCTCGTATGTCGACCGGGTCGAGATTACCGGGCTGACCGCAATCAAGCCGGACAAGGCGCGCGCGTTTTTCCGCACGGACAGCACGTTGGTGGGAAAGCAGCGGATCAACGCGTACTCGCGCGCTCGCGTGAACCGGGCGGCTGACGCGCTGCTCGATCAACTGCATCAGCAGGGCTACGTGGAAGCGGATGTCCGGGCCCGCCACGAGGCCGCGGACAACGGGGCCGTGGCGGTGCTGGTCGAGGTGCAGGAGGGGCCGCGGTGGGAGATTTCGCAGATCCACTTCGAGCGCGATCCGGGCCACGAGGTGCCGTTGCCCGTGGTGAGCGGCTGGATGGGCAAGCCCTGGTCGCAGATAGTCGAGCAGGATCTGCGCGAAGCGGTGCGGCACGCGTATTACCAATCTGGTTACCCCGATGTCGGCGTGCATGTCGACGCCGAGGCGGGGGAGCTGGCGGGCGTCGTGAAGCCGGTGGAAATCGTCACGACCATCGTCTCGGGGCCTCGCGTGACGGTGGGCGAGGTGCGGTTCGAGGGCGCGGTGGTGACCAAGGAGAGTGTCTTGCGCCGGCGCGTGCCGCTCGCACCGGGCGAGCCGCTGAACCCTCTGGCGTTCGAGCGGGCGCGCTACCGGATTTCGCGGCTGGGCGTGTTTGAAATCGTGGACTTGCAGTACGAGCCGGAGGACGGCGTGCCGCGGGACGCGGTGTTCACGCTGCGGGAAGGACCGCGTTATGAGACGAATCTGTTGATGGGCTTCGGCAGCTACGAGCAGCTGCGCGGCGGCATCGAATACCGCCAGATGAACATCATGGGCCTCGCCCATCAGAGCCGGCTGGAGATGGTGCAATCCATGAAAAGCACGAGCGCCGATTACACCTACACGGTGCCGGAACTGTTTGGGGAATCGCTCGACGGCACCGCACGGTTGTTCGGTCTGCAGCGTCGGGAGATCGCTTTTTTGCGGCAGGAGTATGGGGCGACGTTGAGCATGAAACGTCCGGTGCGCATGATTCACGGGGAGGCGGCGATCGGCTATACGTACCAGGCGTTGCGCAACCGTCGGAACGAACTCTCCACGCAGGCGACGGACGATCGGCAGGTGAACGTCGCGAGCATGACGATTGTGCTGACCGGCGATACGAGGGACAATCCGTTGCGTCCGCGCCGTGGTTATCACTGGTCATCCCAGGCCGAGGCCGCCGATCCCGTGTTGGGCGGCCAGTCGACGTATCAGCGTTTCGAGGTCGGAGGCGCCTACCACACACCGTGGGGTGGTGGCCGCTGGGTGCACGTGGGCATGACGCACGGTGTGCTCACGACGCTCGGCGGAGTGAGCGACAGCAGCCTGCCGGTGAACAAACGATTCTTCCCCGGAGGCGATGCGAGCATTCGTGGGTACGAGCGGGGGGAGGCGGCGCCGCGTGGGGCCGACGGGCTGTTCATTGGCGCCAAGACCTATCTGCTGTTCAACTTGGAACTGGAGCAGGCGCTGACGGGCACGTGGTCCGTGGTCGCATTTGGCGACGCGCTGGGGACGGCAGCGCGACTGGCGGAATATCCGTTCGAAGAGCGTCTTTATTCGGCCGGGCTGGGCGTTCGTTATCATACCCTGATTGGGCCGATCCGGCTGGAGTATGGGAGGAACATCAACCCGCGCCGCGGCGATCCCCCCGGAACCTGGCATTTTTCGATGGGGTATCCGTTCTGACCTGACCGCGTTTTTGCCGGGCCCACGCCGGAGAGTCGCGGAATTTTGTCGCCCCGGCAGGGGGGGCGCGCGTATCCGTGGCGACGTATGATCATCGCCGACATTGCCAGGATTCAGGGTCGTACCTTTCCCGCTCGCCGCTGGACACGTGGCATGGTGGGGCAGGCAGGACAGCCGATTGCCGCCAAGGGTTTCGCCATGGGCTACGTGGTGCTCGAACCCAACGGCGGCCAGGTGCCGTGGCACAATCAGGAGCAGGAGGAAGTATACATGGTGCTGCACGGCACGGGTGAGATTTGTGTCGGGAGCGAACGCCAGGAAATCAGCGCCGGTCAGGCGGTTTTCCTGCCACCGACGGTTTTTCACCAGCTCACCAATACAGGCGGTACGCCTCTTCACCTGATGTACATCTACTGCCCGGGCGGCGATGTCGCGCACTGGCGGCAGGAACTGGATGGTACGCTGCCGAAGGCGGGGGTTGGCCCGACGCCACCGTTGCCGGCCGGTGCGGCGTCCCAATGCACCAAGAAGCCGGGTGAGTAGACGGGCGGTCTCATGGCGGAACGCGAGAGCGCGCCGCCCGTGCCACAAGAGCCTTGCGACGTCGGTTATTTCGCGCCCGCGCGCGCACTTCGACGAAGTTTCTGCTTTTACATCGGCGGCCAACCCGCATCGTTCCCCCGGCCCCTCTCTCCAGCGATCGTCGACTGGCGTGGTGAGCCTTCTTTTCCCCATGCCATCCCGAATTCGTCCTGTCGTTGCCTTCGCCGTTGCGGTTTTCGCCGCGACCATGCTTCACGCCGCCTCCGCTCCGAAACCGCTCAAGGTTCTCCTCGTGACCGGCGGCTGCTGTCACGATTACGAGCGCCAAAAGGATATCCTCAAACAAGGACTCGAGCAGCGGGCCAATGTCATCGTGGATTTCCTGCATACGCCCGACAAGACCACGAAGCCGCCGCTCGCCTCGTTGCTCAACCCGAAGTATGCGGCGGGCTACGATCTGGTGATTCACGACGAGTGTGCCGCCGGCATCGATGAACCGGATCTTGTTCGCCACGTGCTGCAGCCGCACGTCGAGGGAATTCCCGCCGTGGCGCTCCACTGTGCCATGCACAGTTTTCGCGTGGTGAAGGATTTTGCGCAGCCCCAGGCACCCGGTTCCGCCGGTGCACTCTGGTTCGATTTCCTCGGCCTGCAATCGAGCCGTCACGGCCCGAAACAGCCCATCGCGGTCCACTTTGTACCGGGAGCAAGTCCGATCACAAACGGCCTTGTTGATTGGACCACCGGTGACGAGGAACTGTATAACAACGTCCAGCCGCCGGCCGTGTTTGCCGGACATAGGTCGCTGGCCACCGGGCATCAGAAGGTGAAGGCAAAGGACGGTTCGAGCAGCATCGCAGAAGGCGTCGTGGTTTGGACCAACGTGTATGGTCCGAAGAAGGTCCGCGTGTTTGGCACCACGCTCGGCCACACGAACGAGACGGTGGGGGATGGACGATATCTCGACTTGTTGACGCGCGGGCTCCTTTGGGCCGCGGGAAAACTGCGCGAGGACGGCCGACCGGCCACTGGCTACGACGCACCCGTGCGGCGCTGACCCCAGCCCCACGCGGTGTCTCCGTATGCGCAGCGCACCGCGCTACGCCCACGGTCCGTCCTCGGGTGAGGCGAGGCTGGGCAGGCGGGTGCGGAACGGGCGGCATCGTTGGCACGGGAGTTGCGCGGCGGTGGCATGCGCTGGTGTGTGAGGGAATGAGCCGGACAAATTGATCCCGGTGAGGCGGTAGTGCGCCCGTCGTAAAGTTCAGACATTTGCCCCATGGCGGCAGACGAACCGTGGGTTACATTGGGGTCCGATGGGTCGCCGCGACAGTTCCAATCCTTCGTCCCACCTTCGCCCGGTAACGCGTGAGCAGATCGCCGCGCTCGCGCACGCAATCTGGCAGGATCGTGGCTGCCCTGAGGGGAGTGATCTGGACATGTGGATTGAGGCCGAGCGGCAGCTGAAAGGGCAGGTGACGAAAGCGGCCGCGGCTGACGTAATTCCGGCGGACTCCGCCCGGGCGGGCGGGCAGGATGTCCTTCCCGCGCGACGGCCAACTATTGATCGACAACTGGACACGATGACACCACAGCGCGAACAGCGGAGTTCGACGTCGCGGTAGCGGGGTTTGGTAGCCACGGATGCCGATGGCGTAGTCGGCGAGCACGTTCTTGATCAGCCGATCCTGAAACACCGCGGTCGAGAGCCCCTGCATCATCCCCATGAACCCGCCGGTCATGCTCTTGATCTTGGAGGGTGACTCCCCGAGCGTGGACAGCGCGGAGGCGACGCGGGCGCGATGCTCGCGTGTCTCCTCCAAATGCTGTTGCAGGCGCTCTCGCATCTCCGGCATCTCGCGCGCTTCCGCGATGTGTGTCTGTAAGATGTTCTCCAGGCTTTGTTCCAGCGCGTGCGCGTCCCTCAGCCAGGTGATGATTTGTTGGTTTGGCTCCATGATGAATTCAGAGGGTCTAGGCGGACGCAGGCCGCGCCGTTCCGGGCATGCGAAAAGCGTGGCGCCGGGGACACCGGCGCGAGGATAACGACTCGCGTTGGAGCGGCCTAGCGAGGCACTTACTGTCGGGCGCATCCGGGTGCGCCCGTCAATTCAACGAGGAACATTCTGCGGCGGGGCTGGGAGGTTGTCGGATGTGAGCCATCATTATCGCGGATGCCGAAGTGTTTGTGGTGAGCACTTCCTGGGTAGGTCGTTGACCGATCAGCATGATGGCCGCAGCGTTTTTGAGGAGCACTCGATCGGGCGAACAAGAATCGCAGCAGTTCCAGCAAAAGGTGCCCAGACAGGACTCGCCTCGGCACCTAGAGTTTGCACACTTCCAATCGCGTCCGGTTGGAATTCGCGCGCCGAAACGTGTGCGTCCTCCCTTGGGCGCGCGATACTGCAACTGCCATTTCAACCCGTAACCATGATCCAACAACACATGAATACCCCTCAGGCTCCTGATTTCTCCCGTCGTGATTTTGTGAAGCTTTCGGCTGCCACCGCCGGTGGCGCCGTGCTCTCCGGCCTCGGTGCCAACCGAGTGATGGGAGCCACCGCTGGTTCTGACCGCATTCGCGTTGGCGTGATCGGCTGCGGCGGCCGCGGCCGCGGCGCGGCAAGAAACTGCCTCGCGTCGTCACCCGGCGTCGAGATCGTGGCGTTGGGCGATCTGTTCCCGGCTCAGGTTGATGCAGCCGAGGCGGATTTAAAGAAGAACGCCCAGCAAAACAAACTGAAGCAAGGCCCCGTCCAGAAGTTCTCGGGCTTCGATAATTATCAGAAGGTTCTTCAGACCGATATCGACATGGTCATTCTGGCCGCCCCGCCAGGCTTCCGTCCTTCCCATTTCGAGGCGGCGGTCAACGCGGGCAAGCACATCTTCTGTGAGAAACCAGTCGCCGTCGACCCCGTCGGCATTCGCCAGTTCATGGCCGCGGCGAAGAAGTCGAAGGAAAAGAAACTCGCAGTCGTCGCGGGTACGCAGCGTCGCCACCAGGCGAGTTATATGGAACTGATGAAGCGTATCCATGGCGGTGACATGGGCGAACTCGTCGGCGGGCAGTGCTACTGGAATGGCGTCGGCATCTGGTTTCGTTCCAAGGATGATCCCAAGACACCGTGGCTCGCGAAACTCAGTGATTTCGAGTGGCAGTGCTGGAACTGGTACCACTGGGACTGGCTCAGCGGTGACCAGATCGTCGAGCAGCATGTCCATAACATCGACGTGATGAACTGGGCGTTCGGCGGCCCGCCCGTGAAGTTCATGGGCATGGGTGGTCGTCAGACCCGCGACGACGGCAAGGGCAACATCTGGGATCACTTCGCGGTGGAAATGGAGTATGCGAATGGCGCGCGCGTGATGAGCATGTGCCGGCACACGCCGAAATCCACGCCCCGCGTGTCCGAACGCATCGTTGGCACTCGCGGTGTATCGGATTCCTCCCAGTCGAACCAAGCCGTGATCAAAGGCGCAAAACCCTTCAGCTACTCAGGCGCGACTCCCGACCCGTATGTCGTGGAGCACACGGACCTCATCGCGAGCATTCGAAAGAATCAGCCGCTCAATGAGGGCGAGCAGGTTGCCATCAGCACGCTCACGGCGATCGGCGGACGTATGTCGGCTTATACCGGCCGAGAGATTTCGTGGTCGTGGCTGATGAACGGTTCGAAGCTCGATATCTTCCCCAAGGAGCTGAAGCCACAGGCGGGGATCTTCCCGCCGGTGCCAATGCCGGGTAAGCTCGAGCTGGTCTAATCCCCCGGCGAATCGCCGGATTGATTCTCGGGCGGGCTTCGCAGCCCTCCCCACTTGGGCGTCCCGCGCGGCGGGACGCCCATTCCTTTTACGCCGTCGGCGAATTTCGAACTGTCGGTGTACTCTTTCACGCGGCGTTTCGTTGCCTGCTCGAAAAAGCTGGCGTTCGGCCGGTGCGGATTCCGCCGCGATCGCCCAATTGCAATGCGCATTTGGAGCGCTTTCATCTGTCGTTCAAAACCGAAGTCGCCGACCGGATGATATTCTTCGGGCAGGAGCATCTTCAGCGTACAATAAACGAGTACCTCGTGTACTACCATTCGGAGCGGAACCATCAAGGACTGGAGGGG
>JBBRCR010000136.1:0-17462 GCA_038204695.1 Opitutales bacterium
TGATTTGAACGCGCCGCCGCATCCCGACAGCCTGCGCGGCAAGGAGATTGCCGGACACATCAAGGCGGCGCTTTCCGCCAAGGGACTATACGAGGCGCCGAACGCGGAGTCCGCCGACATGATCGTGGAAGTCAGTTACGGCATCGGGCCGCCCCATGTGGAATTGCACGAATACGAGCAGCTGACGTTTGGGACTCCGGGAAGTGCCAGTCTGAGCCGCGCGGGCGCCAAACCCGAAGGCGTCGTGCGCGAGATGATGGGTTACTCGGAAATGAGCTACCGCGTGGTGCTGCGCGAAAAGCACATGTCGATTTGCGCCCGCTCCAACCCTCACGGCAACGAAGCCCAGCCGCCGGAAGACATCTGGCGCGTACAGGTGACGATCGAGAACGAAAGCGACGACTTGCGCGGCCATCTGCCGATCCTGGCTTCCGCCGCGATGGATCACATTGGCCAAAATACGAATGGTCCAATGCCGCTCACCCTTCGCGATGATGACGATGCGGTCCGCTTCATCCGCAAGGGTCTATAAAATTCTTTCCGCGAGCGTCCTTCATGCGATGACGGAAATTTTCCATTCCAAACCCGGAGTTAACCGCGAATGGACGCCAATAAGCGCGAATTCGAGGCAGCGGGTCGGAACACCCCGCGACGGATTCCGTTTCACCTCGTGACACGCTACCCACATGGGATCGTATTTCGTCCGATCGATTAGCGCCGCGTCTCCAACCGGCGGATTTTCGCGGAGAAATGGAGTCCGGTGTTTCGATGACGAAAAGCCGCCGGTCGGAGACACGGCGCTACTTCGACCAAGCCATCAGACGCGCGCGCAGGGCGCACTTGCCGGATAGCAACCACTCGCCCGTTCGACAAGCTCAGGGCCCCGAGCGCGTCGAGGGGCTGGCGCTCGCAGCCCCAGAGTTGCGACTCGCTCAGCTTCGGGTCCTTCCCATTCGCGTTTATTGGCGTCCATTCGCGGTTGAAGATCGGCCTGGCTTTTCTCCTTCAATTGCGGCTGCGCCGCGCTCTGTCCATTCGCGGTAAGAGCCTCCGTTTGCTTGTACCGGCGGACGGTGTCCGTCGCCACACTTCATCAATCAATGCGCCGGAATTCACAATATTCGCGGTGCGAAGATGCCGCGCCGCCGTAAGCTGATCGACACACCTGCGTCGCTCGCGCGAATGACAGGCATGACTAAACCCCATTGGCGGAAGTCCATGATGAAAACGAAAACCGACTCGCCAGCCGATCATCGACCGACTGAAGAAGAGATCCGAGAGTACGCTCACCACATCTACGTGAACAGCGGCTGGCTACCGGGCCGCGATCTCGACAACTGGCTCGAAGCCGAAGCGCACCTGATGAACGAGTGGGAGGCGCGACGCGCCGGCCACTCGCGTCCGCAACATGGCCACAGGCCCGCGACCGCGAAGACGACCGGGACTGCCCAGGTTCTTCCGCGCGCCGGCTGACAGCGCGCGCAGACTGTTCTGCGCACCGAATTGATTGGGCCGACGCGGGGACCGACCCCGCGTTAGCTCGTCCCCGTCCGCCGGAGGATCTCCTCCGCTATCTTCGTGACGAGACTTTCCAGCGCCGGATCGGCAGGGGGTGAACTGCTGGCGGAATCGCCATTGCGCGAAGGCGCCTGGCACACCACTCCGGGTCGGAATTCACTGTTGTCGCACAGCTCGCATTCCTTGAGCTGGTCGCGCGTGTCGGGCATGCCCAACTTTTTCCGCAACGCGATCAATTCGCGTACGCCGCCCGTCGTGATTTGGTGCAGGTTGCCGCCGGCAAGCTGCGAGGCGATCCACACCGTGCGGCAGAATGAATCGACGTTCTCCAACTTCCAGTAGGCGTCCTCGACATCCTTGCCCCACACGATGACGCCGTGGTTCTCCATGATCACACACTGGTGCTTTGCGCCCACCTCCCCCACCGCGTCGGCGTTCGCCGGCGTGCCCGGCGTCTCATAGCGCGCGTAGCCGATATCACCGAGGAAAACTTCGGCCTCAGGAATGAGGCACGCCGGCGGTTTGACCCCCGCGACCGCAAATGCCGTGGCGTGCGGCGGGTGCGCGTGCACACACGCCTTCGCGTTCGGCTGTCGTTTCATGATGCCGAGATGAGTGAATGCCTCGCTCGTGCGCTTGCGTCCGCCCGCCAGCTGCCGGCATTCGAAATCGATCAGGCACATATCGGCCGGGGTCATGAAGCCCTTCGAGATCAACGTGGGCGTGCACATCACCAGCCCATCGCCCACGCGCACCGTAATGTTGCCGCCATTACCGTCCACAAAATCCTTGGACCATATCCGCCGACCCATGTCACATATGCGCTCTTTGAGGGCCTCCATTTGCGGCGAACGAAAATACGCTTCGATCTCTTGCGGTGTCTTCGGATCACGGCCCGCTTGCCACTTGAATTCGAAATCCGGAACGGTCGGTTCCACGGCCGGCTTCGCGGGCCCGGGCGATATGCCATTGGATTGTTGACTGCGCGAGGGCAGCAACGAAGCCCGGCGCGCAATCGCATCGCGGGCGGACGGAGTTAGGATTGCGTCTGAGGGCAGCGGCTCACCACTGCGCAACATCGCATCAACGTCCTGGGCGGTAATCACCTTGCGCATGAAAGTAGAAAATAAGTTTCGATCGTGACTCGGGCCCGCGGTCTCACGCGGATGGCGGTTGGTAGATGACGCGGTCGATGATGGCCGCACTGTAGGCGTCCACCGGCGTCGATTGGCCGAAGGGCATGGTCGCTTCAGCTCCTTCGGTGAAACCAATCGTCTGGCCAATTCCGGCCCCGAGTTGGTCGTACACCACGACCGTGGCGCCCTTCGCCAGAGGCAGCGGGCCAGCACCCGCAAACTGAGCCTTGGTGAACGGCTGAACCAGAAGAAACCGGGCGCCGCGCAACGCGGGATCCGCGATGCTTAGCGTGACGTTTCCGATGACGTGGCCGGCGCGCATGGTTCAGGTTCCCCGCGTGCTTGGCGGGTCGACGATGGCGCACACCATGTTGCGCAACGGGGAATGTGCATCGCCCACGAGCGTGCGCGTGGCCGAGCCGTCCGTGGTATAGAAGACGCGGCTGTGCAACGCGGCCCCGTGCGGATCAATGGCCAGCACGGGAGCGCCTTCGTCGGCGCCCGTTTCGTTCACGGGCTGGCAGATGACGGTCCGATGTCCGAGCATGCTCGGATGGCAGACCGTCGTGATTATCACCCCGTCGATTCGCGCAAGTTGCATGGGGCGGATTCGGCGCGGCTTAGTAGATCCGCAGGTTGTCCACCATCACACAGCGGCGCGTGCGCGTGAAGGTGAGCGGGGTGCAAATGCCCTCCCCAGTGGTGGTCGCGATCGAGTAGTTCAGATAACCCTCTCCGCCCAGGCCAAGCCCGGCGACACTCGCGCCGTTCTTCACGAAGAGCGTCGTGTCGAGCGCACGCGCCATCTGCGTCATGCGATCGACATTGAGTGAATGCAGAATCGCGGAGTGGCGGTAACCGTGCTCGCTCTTCTGCGCGGCGTTGACCGCCTCGTCGAATGTCTTCACCCGCACGACCGGCAGCATCGGCATCATCTGCTCCTCGGTGACGAAGGCATGCTGCGCGTCCGTTTCCGCGAAAAGCAGCGGCGTATCCGGCGCGACATTCGCGCCGGCCTGACGCGCGAGGATCACGGCGTCGACGCCGACCAGCTTCCGGTTGAGGACGGCATGAGCACAGCCAACGCCATCCTTCCGGGTGGTGAATGCCTCGGACGTCAGTTTCGCCAGTTGCGCGGACGTGAGCTTCGCCGCGCCCGCTGCGGCCAGCTCGTTCATGAAACGCTCGGCGACCGCCTCCAGCACGAAGACCTGTTTTTCGCCGATGCAGAGGAGATTGTTGTCGTAGGCCGCCCCTTTGATTACATCCGCCGCCGCCTTCGCGAGATTGCCGGTACCGTCGACGACGACGGGCGGATTGCCGGGCCCGGCACAGACCGCGCGCTTGCCGGATTTCATCGCGGCATTCACGACCGCGGCCCCGCCAGTGACACACAGCAGACGGACGAATTCGCTGCGGCACAGCGCGTCGAACGACTCCAGGGTCGGTTCCGCCACCATGCAGATAAGATGTTCGATGCCCAGCGCGTCCCGAATCGCTTCGTTGAATACACGCACCGCGCGCGCGGCGCAGCGGGCCGCGCCGGGATGCGCGTTGAACACGACGGCATTTCCGCCGGCAACCATCGACACGACATTTCCCGCGAGCGTCGGCACCGAGTGCGTCATCGGTGTCACGGCACAAATCACTCCGAACGGAGCGTGCTCCTCCATCGTGATGCCGTGGTCGCCCGACATGCCGTAGGGTCGCAGCCATTCGAGTCCGGGCACGAGTTTAACGATCTGCAGCTTCTCGATTTTGTGATCGAGACGGCCGATTTTCGTCTCCTCGAGTTCGAATCGCCCCCACTCCTCCGCCTTTTGCGTACAGAGCGTCTTCACGATCTCGACCACTTTGGCACGGCCCGCCAACCCCTTTTCCCGTAGCTGGAGGAACGCGTCGTTGGCGGCGGCGCACGCCGCGACCGGATCGGAGAAAACGCCGAAGCGCGCTTCGCTCCGCCTCGTGCTCGCGGCCGGCGGTGCATGGGTGGTGGCACGCGGTTCGCGACTCGTGTGGTTCGAAGACGACGTTGCAGCCGCGGGGGGGCGGCCGAGTCCCCGGAGGACTTCGTCCACCACGGCGCGCAGCGTGGCTTCGTCGAGTGGCAGCGTGGAGTTCATCACGATGAAGATGTCGGCGGATAGATCCGCTTTTCCAGTACATCGACCGAATCCACGATCCCCACGATCACGGCGTCGACCGGGAGAGATTTCATGCCCGCGGCCTGGCGCGCCGAACTGCCCTGGCAGAACAGCACCATTTCGTCGATGCCGGCGCCGAGCGCGTCGACCGCCACGACTGTGTTGACGCCAGCACGCAGCTGCCCCGGGGCAGCCTCATCAACGACCATGGGTCGCAGGAGGAGAAGTTTGTGACCCGTCAACGCCGCATCTTTTTTCGTCGCGACGACCGAGCCGATTACGCGGGCGAGGAACATGGAGGGAGAGCGCCGACCGCCGGGCGGAGCATCGCAAATTCAACGCGAGCTCCCGCAGCGCAACGGCACCAGAGGGTTATTTCTTCGCCGGAGCTGGCGGGGCGGGGAATTTTGGCAGGATGGTGCTGATCTCGTCGTGTGGCCGCGGGATCACCTGCACGGAGATGACTTCGCCCACCGCGCGAGCGGCCTGCGCACCCGCGTCGGTCGCGGCCTTCACAGCGGCGACATCGCCGATAACAATCGCGGTTACGAGGGCGTTGCCAACCTGCTTGAGGGGGGCGGCCAGCTGCACGTTGGCGGCTTTGAGCATCGCATCGGTGCCGGTGATGAGGGCGGTAAGGCCGCGGGTTTCGAGAAGACCAAGCGCTTTAGACATGGTGGAAAAACGGGAGGGGTTGTTGGTTGTCGGTGACTGGATCGAAGTGGCACGGGCGTCCCGCCCGTGGTCTGGCGTGGCATGGGCGTCCCGCCCATGGGTTTGAAGTGGCATGGCCGTCCCGCCCATGCTTCCTTCCGAGAATATCAGCGCGCAGCGTCATGACGTGCTTATCACGCGTGCACCACGGGCGCAGCCGGCGCCGCTGTGGCGGCGGGCGCGGCGGGTGCACCCGCCGGGTGGGCAGCCAGATGCCGTTGGGTTTCCCGGGCAACCACAAGCTCTTCATTTGCCGGGATGACAATGATCCGCGTGCGCGACTCGTCCGCCGCGAGGTCGCTTTCCGCGACCACATTTGCATTTCGCTCCGGATCGATGATCAGCCCGAGATCACAGAGCCCCGCACAAATCATCTCCCGTAGCCACGGGTTGTTTTCGCCGATTCCGCCGGTGAACACCAGCGCCTCGCACCCGCCTTGGTCGAACCAGAACGCGCCAATCCAGTGCCGGATCGCGTGAACGAAAACGTCGATCGCGAGTTCCGCGCGCCGGTTGCCTTGGAGCGCCGCGGCCCGGACTTCCCGGAGATCACTGCTCACGCCCGACAGGCCCAGCAGGCCGCCTTCCTCCGCCAGCTGGCGTTCCGCTTCACTGGTGACCAGCCCCAGCCTCCGCTGCACGTAGGGTATGGCCGCGGAGTCCAGATCGCCCACGCGGTTATTTTGAGGCAGCCCGGATTGCGGACTCAGCCCCATGCTCGTGTCGACCGCGATACCGTCACAGATGCTCGTGATCGAACTCGAGCCGCCGAGATGACACGAGATCACGCGCAACGGCGCGCCCGGCACGACGCGCGGACCTTCTTCATATAAATGACGGCACACGGCCGCAATGTCAGGCCGTCCCAGCAATTCGGCAGAGCGCTCCGCGACAAATTTGTGGCTCGCCCCATGAAATCCGTAGCGGCGAACGCCAGCCGAATGCCAGCTCGGCGGCACGGCATAACGGCGCGCGTAATCGGGCATCCACTGGTAGAAGGCCGTTTCGAAAACCGCCACCTGCGGCACGCGGGGGAACTTCTGCCGGAACTGCCGCATGCCCGCCGCATACGTCGCATTGTGCGCCGGGGCCACGTCGGCGCAGGCCAGCAGCGCCCGTTCCACGTTCTCATCCGCCCGCATGCAGCCGGTGAGCTCGCCGCCATGCACGGTCTTGAACCCGATCCCGTGGAGTTCTTCCGGCACGGCGATGTGCCCCGTCGTACGCAAAACACCAATACAACTGTCGATGGCGCGGCCATAATCCGTCACCTTTTGATAGCCACCCTGCGCCAGCAGCGTTTCGCGACCGGCCTCGAACCGGTACAGCCGGTACTTGAACGAGGTGGAACCGAGATTGGCGACGAGGATGTTCATGGCGGCCAGGACGCTCGCGATCAGTCCGGTGAGGCCAGGACCTTGCCCAGCCCCGCGAGATCGTCGTGCGGCCGCGGGATCACCTGCACGCTGACAATCTCACCGATGCGCTTCGCCGCCTCGGCGCCGGCTTCGATGCCGGCTTTCACCGCGGCGACATCACCGCGGAAAAACGCCGTGACGTATCCGCTGCCGATCGACTCGTAGCCGGTCAGAGTGACGTTGGCCGCCTTGAGCGCGGCATCCGCCGCCTCAACGAGAGTGCAAAAACCTTTGGTTTCAATCATTCCGAGCGCAAGCTGTGCCATGGGAGAAAGAGTTGAGTTTGGATGCGATGAGGAGGTGGCGGGATCGCGTCAGGCGAGGCCGAGTTGCTTCAGCAGTTCGGGATGGGGCCGAGGGATCACGTGGGAACAGACCAGCTCGCCCACGCGTTTCGCGGCTTCCGCCCCAGCCTGGACCGCCGCGTTGACCGAGCCGACGTCGCCCTTGACTGCGACGGTGACGAAACCGCCGCCGATTTGGACGGTGCGCACCAGCGAAACGCTGGCGGCTTTGACCATGGCGTCGCTGGCCTCGATGGTGCCAACAAAACCGCGGGTTTCTACCAGGCCGATGGAGTCTGTCATGATGAAGAAGTGTGCAGGTTTGCGTTCAGGGGAAAGTTAGGCGGCGGAAGGCGCGAGCAGCTCGACCGGACTGTCCGGGCGCAGACCGCAGGCGTTGGCCTCGTCCGTATCCACGTGGACCTCGAGCTTGAAATCGGGATTCACGCGGACCAGGAGACGGTCGAAGGTGACGCCGCAATCACCGCCCACGCGCAGGCGGAGGAAATCACCCTGTTTCACGGCATAAAACGCCGCATCGTCCGGACTCATGTGCACGTGCGGCGCCGCGCGAATCACGCCCTCGGTCAGCTCGAGAAAACCCGCCGGCCCCATCAGCATGCAACCGGTAGTACCCTTGATGTTGCCCGACGGCCGCACGGGAATTTCGAAGCCGAGCGCGATGGCGTCGGTCAACGCGAGTTCGACCTGATTGAGGTCACGGCACGGGCCGAGGATGCGAAGATTGGAGATCACCCGGCTGCGCGGACCAATGAGGGTCACCGTTTCCTGCGCTGCGAATTGGCCGTTCTGATACAGCCATTTCATCGGCGTGAGGGTGCGCCCCGCACCGAAGAGGGTCACGACCGCCTGCGGCGTCAGGTGGCAGTGCCGCGCGGAGGCGTTCACCACGAGTGGATGCGGCGCCTGCGCAAACCGCGGCGGCGTGCGGCCCAGTCGCTGATAAAGCGCGCGCCGAACGAGATGTTCGACTTCGGCGCGATGAGGTGCAGGCGGAGCAAGCATTCCGTCTTCGCATCGTAGGGAGTTTCGCCGGCGGTGCCCTGCTAATTCTTGGTAGACCCTGCGCGTTTCTTGCGCATTCCGGTTTTTCATTTGGCAGCGCGCCACGCCGATCGTCATTCTCACGTCGCTCTCGAAACAGAAGCGAAAACCAATCAGCGCGTGAAACATGCGGGTCAGGCAATTCCTTGTTCCTATCGCCGCGTCGCGTTGAACTCGCGTGTTGATGGCGAAGGCCAGGGTGGTGGCGGGAGCGCTCCTTCCGCACCCCGCCACGGGTCGTCTCCAATCTTACACCCCCCTCGGCCATGAACCTCGTTGCCAGCGTTCGGGAGGCGGGCGTAGTCGGCGCCGGCGGCGGCGGATTTCCGACGCACGTGAAACTTGCGGCGAAGGCGGACACGGTCATCGCGAACGGCGCGGAGTGCGAACCGCTGTTGCACAAGGATGCGATCATCATGGAACGCGAGGCGGCGGCGATCGTGCGCGGGATGGTGCTCGCGATGGAAGCAGTCGGCGCGCGCGAGGGCATCGTCGGCATCAAGGCGAAAAATTCCCACGCGGTGGAAGCGATTCAGCACGCGTGCGCCGGCACCGCTGTCCAGGTGAAACTCCTCGGCGACTATTACCCGGCCGGGGACGAATACGATCTCGTGTACGAGGTCACCGGCAAACTCATCCCGCCTGCCGGCATTCCCCTCCAAGTCGGGGTGGTCGTGTGCAACGTCGAGACGCTGGCCAATATCGCGCGCGCTGCCGAGGGCATTCCCGTGACGCACAAGACGCTCACCATCGCCGGCGCGGTGGGTGAACCGGCCACCTTCACCGTGCCGCTCGGCACACGACTGCGCGACTGTGTGGCCGCGGCCGGCGGAGCGACCGTGCCGGATCCGGTTTTGTGTATAGGCGGAATGATGATGGGCGAAACGACGGATGACCTGGACCGGCCGGTGACAAAAACCACCGGTGGCGCGATCGTGTTGTCACGCCAGCATCACGTGGTCGCCCGCAAGCTGAAACCACCCGCCGCCCAGCGCGCGATCGGCAAATCCGCCTGCGACCAGTGCCGGTACTGCACCGAATATTGTCCACGCTTTCTACTCGGTTATGCGGTTGAGCCGCACCAGGTGATGCGCTCGCTCGCGTTCACCGCAACCGGGAAGGACCACTGGAATGAATGGGCCGCGCTGTGCTGCGCCTGCGGGCTTTGTACGCTTTACGGATGTCCGGAGGAGCTTTTCCCGAAGGAGGCGTGCGATGACTCGAAGGCCGAGATGCGGCAGGCCAACCGGAAATGGTCCGGCTCGATGACGGTGAAGCCGCACCCGATGCGCGATGGACGCCGCGTGCCGATCCGCTCGCTGATGAAGCGCCTCCAGATCGCCGGCTATGATCATCCGGCACCATGGCAGGCGCGGACGATCAATCCCGAGCGGCTGTTTCTGCCGCTCAAACAAAGTGCCGGCATCGCCGTCCGGCCGATGGTTCGCGCGGGCGACTCCGTCACGGCCGGCCAGCGGCTTGGCGCGGTTGACGAAAAAGAACTGGGCGCGACGCTGCATGCACCCGTCGCTGCGTCCGTCGCCGAAATCACCGACCGCCACATCGTGCTCCAATCCCGGTGACAACTTGCTCACAATTCGTGGCGCAACCTTCCCAAGCGGCGAGCCTCGGCGTCTTCGTGGCTGCGGGCGCCCGCGAATCGATTCTTTCGCGACACCTACAATTACATCCACGCGCTGGCGCTCGCAGCCACGACCGCATAGGCAGATCGTAGTCCCATCTCCCGGCCATCCATGAACGAAAAATCGATCGGATTACTCGAGCTCTCCAGCATCGCCGGTGGATTCCTCGTCGCCGACACGATGCTGAAGGCGGCAAACGTGCGGCTGCATCTGTCGCGCTCGATTTGCTCCGGCAAGTACATGGTGCTGGTTGCCGGCGACGCCTCGGACGTCCAGACCGCCGTCGCCAGCGGCGCCGAGGCGGCAAACGGCTGCCTGATTGATCAGTTCGTCATCACGCAGATTCACCCCGATGTATTGACGGCTCTTGGACGCACCAGCGTGACGCCACCGGAGGATGCGCTGGGCGTGCTCGAGTCCTTCAACGTGGCGCCGCTGCTCAGGGCCGCAGATGTCGCCGCCAAATGTGCGAACGTTACACTGCTCGAGGTGCGGCTCGCGATGGCGCTTGGCGGCAAGGCCTTCGTCACGATGACGGGCGATGTCGCGTCGGTGCAGGCCGCCGTCGATGCCGGCCGCGCGGTGATCGCCGACGCCGGCATGCTGGTTAACGCGGTGGTGATTGCGCGGCCCCATCCTGACGTCTATCGCGAGCTGATTTGAACACGGCGGCGGAAGTCGACCGGGACGTGGAGACGGAAGGTCGATTTTGCAGACGACCATCCTTCGGCGGCTGGAAGGCCGCCGCTCCCAAAAGGCGTGCGAGCGTGCGCGAATGCGTACGGCAAACCCGCCATGTACTCCGGTTCGACGTGTCGATAGAGCGGCTCGAGGAACGTTACGATGTCCCTCAACTGCGCCACCGTCATTTCAGCGGTGACATCCCGCATCGGAGCCTTCGTCCCCGGCGACGCCATCCCGGCCGGAAAATTCAACGAAACGTCGAGTGACAGATGGATGATCGCCGTGGCGAGTTCGCCATATGTCCGCAGCTGGCTGACCTCTCCTCCGAGTTTCACGGCCATGAGCGGCCGCTCGGCCGTCGGTGGCAGCGGCACACCTTCCACGGTATGGCAGTTGTGGCACTTCAGGGCCGCGAAGGCGTGCTTCCCCTTGTCCGCATCACCCGAAAGCAGCTGAAATCCGCGGCCGGATTTCGTCTCGGGCATGCAGCGCCCGCGAGGCGTGGCCCCCGTTCCGCATGTCCGCTCCTTCATCGCGTACTTGTGCGGAATGGTGGCCAAGATGTGCGGAGCCAGCACGTGTGTCCGGAGTAGGATGCGGATTGCTCCAATCCGCCGGCCGATCGTGTGACGGGCGGAGCAGGACACGAGTCATGCCGGTCAACCTTCACGACAGACGTTCACCCGCTAAAAACGCCGCGGGCTCGAGGTGAATGGCCGGCGAGCCAACCAGAAAGTACCGATCAACATGAACCCCAATATTCCCCGTCGAGGATTCCTGAAAGCCACCGCCGCCGCGGGCGCCAGCAGCACGCTCGTTCGCTGCGGCAAATTCGCGTCGTTGTTCGGCGCCGGCCTTGCTCCGCAGATCGCCACGGCTGCCGCCGCAAAGCCCGCGGCACTCGGCGGCGAACCCGCCCACAAAGGCGGATTTCCGAAGTGGCCGGTGTTTGACGACCGCGAGGAAAAGGCGCTCCGCGGCGTGCTGCACAGCGGCAACTGGTTCCGCGGTTCCGGCGACAAGGTCGCCGAATTCGAGCAGGCTTACGCCAAACTGATCGGCGCGAAACACTGCATCGCCACCGCCAACGGCACCAGCGCACTGCACGCCTCGTTGAGCGCCTTGGAAGTGGGTCCCGGCGATGAAGTCGTCATCTCGCCGTATACGTTTATCGCGACGCTCAACGTGGTGCTCCTCAATTACGCGCTGCCGATCTTTGCCGACAGCGATCCCGACAGCTTTGAAGTCGACGCCCGCAAAATGGCGGCCGCGATCACCGAGCGGACCGCGGCACTCATCCCCGTGCATCTGGGCGGCAATGTTGTCGATCTGGATCCGATCCTCGAAGCGGCCAACCGGCGGCGCATCCCGGTGATCGAAGACGCCTGCCAGGCCTGGACGGCGGAATGGCGCGGCCGCAAGGTCGGCTCGCTGGGCACGACCGGATGCTTCAGTTTCCAGGCGAGCAAGAATCTGAATGCGGGCGAAGGCGGCGCCGTGCTCACGAATGACGACGAGCTGGCCGAAAAGGTTTTCGCGTTCCACAACAACAACCGCGCCCGCCGGGTCACCGGCTACAACTTCAGTTACCGCGGAACCCGCGGCGCCAATCTCCGGCTCACCGAATGGCAGGGCGCCATGCTGCTCGCGCAAATGACCCGGCTGGAGCAACAGTCGCGCGCCCGCGAAGACAACGCGCAATACCTCACCAGCCAGCTCCGCCAGATTCCGGGAATCATTCCCGCAAAAATGTACGCCGGCTGTACGCGCAATGCGTACCACCTGTATATGTTCCGGTTCAAGAGCGCGGAATTTGGGGGTGGACTCTCGCGCGCAAATTTCCTCAAGGCGCTCTCCGCGGAAGGCGTGCCGGGCTCGACTGGATACACGCCGCTGAATCAGGAGGCGTTCGTCAAGGCAGCCGTGACGAGCAAGGCGTACCAGCGGATCTACCCCGCGAACCTGCTCGCCGAGTGGGAGGAGCGCAACCGCTGCCCGGCCAACAACCAGCTCTGCGACGAGGCCGTGTGGCTGACACAACCCATGCTGCTCGGGCCGCGACGCGACATGGACGACATCGTGACCGCGGTTCGGAAGATTCAAGCGCACGCCGCGCAGCTCGCCACGACGTAGCGCGGGACCCGTGCGGGCCATGCATCCGACCACCGGTATCGGCTCCGAGGGGAACAAACCCAGTCGCGGCTGCGAACACCAGCAAGTCCGCCCGGCGCTCGCGTGGGTCGCCCCGTTGAGCGTATGGATCGCCCGCGTTTGCTGCTGGCCGCTCGTGGGGATGAACCCGCTTTGCGCTGCGAGTGAGCCGGGCGTATCCATCGGCCATGACGTGGTTCGGCTGATCACGCTCGATCCCGGCCACTTTCACGCGGCGCTTTTTCAAAAAGAAATGCTGCCAGGCATCTCGCCGCGCGTGCACGTGTACGCGCCCTGCGGCCCCGACCTGCTGGCGCATCTCGGCCGCGTGAGTGCCTTCAACCAGCGGGCGGAGAACCCCACGGCGTGGGAACTCGAGGTGCACGCGTCGTCCGATTTCATGCCGCGGCTGCTCGCCGAACACCCCGGCAATGTGGTCGTGCTTTCGGGGGCGAATCGCGACAAGATCCAGCGGATCGAGGCCATCGCTCGCGCCGGACTCCACTTGCTCGCGGACAAACCGTGGATCATCGAGCCGGCCGAATTGCCGGCTTTGGAGCAAACGCTGCAAGTTGCGCGACAGAACGGCATCGTTGCTTACGACGCCATGACGCAGCGCTACGAAATCACCTGCCTGTTGCAACGAGCGCTCGTGAACGACCGCGCCGTGTTTGGGACTTACCTGAAGGGTTCAGAGCGCGAACACGCGGTGTATATGGAGAGCGTGCACTTCCTGAAAAAGGAAGTCGCCGGCGCGCCCCTGCTCCGGCCAGCCTGGTTTTTCGACCCGCGCGAACAGGGCGAGCCGCTCGCGGACGTGGGAACGCATCTCGTCGATCTCGTGCAGTGGATGCTCTCGCCCGACCAATCGCTCGACTATCGAAACGACATCGCCGTCCAGGGCGGCAGCCGGCGCGCGATTCAGCTGACGCGAGATCAGTTCAAGCATGTCACCGGCCTGCCCGATTTCCCGGGCTCACTGGCGCCGCTGGTGCGCAATGGCCAACTGGAGTATGTCGCGCGGAACTCCGTCAACTACACGCTCCGCGGCGTTCACGTGAAGCTGGACGTGGTGTGGGAATTCGAGCCGCCCGCCGGCGGAAAGGACACGGAACTCGCGGTCTTTCGCGGCTCGCGGGCGCGGGTCGAAGTGCGGCAGGGAAAGAAGGAAAACTTCGTGCCCGAAGTTTACGTGGTCCCGAACCGCACCGAAGATCGCGCGCTCGTCGCCCACGCGCTGCGGCAGGGATTGCAGCGTCTGGGGCCGACGCTCGGCACCTTCGCGATCGAGGAGGCCGGCGAAGGATTTCACATCGCAATCTCCGCCCGCCAGCGCATCAGCCACGAGGCGCATTTCGCACTACTGGTGCGACAGTTTCTCGCGTATCATCAACAGCCGCACACCGTCCCCTCGTGGGAGACGGCGTTCATGCTCGCGAAGTACTTTGTCACCACTGAAGGCGTGCGGCTCGGCCGCGAGGCGCCCCTCAGCCGCCCAACCGCGATGAAATGATCACCCGCCCTGCCATGAAAAAAATGCCCCCCTCCGCCCTCGCCGTAGCTGCGATGATTGCCCTTTCGATCTCCGCCGCCCTCACGGCGGCCGACGAGCCCTTCGCACCGCATCACCGGTTGATCGCCACGACCCATGACTCCGGTTTTGCCGACGCGCACGACACGTACAACGGCATGGGTTGCGGCAGTGACGGCCGAATCTATTACGTGCTCAGCTCCGAAAAATTCGATGTTGGCGCGCAAATGTACGCCTTTGATCCCGAGACCAAAGTGATCCGGCACATGGGCGACCTCACCGACGCGTGCGGGGAAAAAGGCCGGAAGACGATCGTCCAGGGGAAGAGCCACGTGAATTTCACGGAGGTGGACGGCAAACTCTTTTTTTCCACCCACATCGGTTACTATAGCATCATCGATGGCATGGAGAAGATGGGCATCCCGCCCCCCGGTTGGAAACGCTATCCCGGTGGCCATCTGCTTTCGCTGGATATCATCTCCGGCGACTTTGCCGATTATGGTGTGGCGCCCGAAGGCGAAGGCATTCTGACGACGAGCATGGATATCAAGCGCGGCCGGCTGTATGGCATCACGTGGCCGAAGGGTTATTTTTTCCGTTATGATCTCGCGCGGAAGGATTGGAAAAACTTCGGAACCTTTGCCGCCCAGGGCGAGGACGGCAAAGGCGCGGCGTATCGCACGCTCTGCCGCTCAATCGCGGTGAACCCCGAGGATGGTTCCGCGTATTTCAGCATCTCGACCGGGGACCTTCTCCGCTACGACTACGCGCAGGATAAAGTCGTCCCGGTCCCCGGTGAGGATCTGCGCAAGGATTACTTCGGGTTGTACGATTTCACCTCGCCCGGACACATGGGCTACAACTGGCGTCAGACCGCCTATTGTCCGGCCGACAAGATGATATACGGTGTGCACGGCAACTCCGGCTATCTTTTCCGTTTTGATCCCGCGCGCGTCCGGATCGAAGTCCTCGATCGGATCACGTCCGAGGTTTCGAAGCGCAGCGGCATGTTCGATCAATTCAGCTATGGTTACCTGGGATTCGCGCTCGGGCCGGATGGCCGCACGCTCTATTATCTGACGGGCGGGCCGATCTATCAGAATGGCCGGCGCGTCGCGGGCAAAAACAGCACCGCGATGGGTGAGGCAAAGGGTTTGGAAAACCTCCACCTGATCACGTATGATATACCGACGCTGCGTTACCAGGATCACGGCGCGATCTTTTACCCAAACGGCGACCGCCCGCTCTATGTGAATTCGATCGCCGTCGGGCTCGACGACACCGTTTATTTTCTGGCGCGAATCACCACCAACGGCCGCACGCGGACGGATTTGGTCAGTGTGAAAAAAGATAGCGCCGAGTCCGCGAGGACCGCCGCAGCCCGCGACTGATCGGGAGGCGACGACTCCTCGCCGCCCATGCTGAGGCGGCGCCATGGGCTGGCAGTCTGAAAACGGCCGGCACCCGCAAAATAGGTTGCACGCTCAGCACGCAAAGGTGTGCTCCATCGCGCCCTGTCCCATCGTCCGTCGTCCGTCGTCCGTCGTCCGTCGTCCGTCGTCCGTCGTCCGTCGTCCGTCGTCCGTCGTCCGTCGTCCGTCGCCAGCCCCGCATGTCCCCACCCAAGATCCCCGCCCTTCTCACCAACGATGCCGTCGTTCTCGGCCTGCTCGCGGCGACACTCGGTTTCATCTTCTGGACCTCGTCGCGCCGCGACGGCTTTTGGCGAAAGTTCTACACCTACGTCCCGGCACTGTTGCTGTGTTATGTCATTCCCGCCGTGTTCAACAGCATGGGACTGGTGGACGGTCAGGCGTCGAAATTGTATCCGGTTGCTCGTGACTTCCTGCTGCCCTCCGCGTTGGTCCTGCTGACGGTCGCGGTCGATTTCGGATCCGTTCTGCGGTTGGGACCCAAGGCGCTGATCATGTTCCTAACCGGAACGGCGAGCGTGATGATCGGGGCAGTCGTCGCGTACCTCGTCATGCGCGGAATCCACCCGGAGACGGTGGCGGGCGATGTTTGGCGCGGCATGACGACAGTCGCAGGGAGCTGGATTGGTGGTGGCGCTAACCAGGCGGCGATGAAGGAGGTGTTCAACGTCGACGCGACGATGTTCGGCCAGTTCGTGGCGGTGGATGTGCTGCTGGCCAACGTGTGGATGGCGGTGCTGCTCTTTCTCGCCGGGCGCGCGGAGGCGTTCGATCGCTGGACGCGGGCCGACACGTCGGCCATCGACACACTCAAGGAGCGCATCGAGCGCTTTCAGGCCGCGAACGCGCGCACGACCAGCCTCACGGATCTCATGCTGATCCTCGCGGTCGGACTCGGCGCCACCGGGCTGTCGCATTTTCTCGCGGGCCCGATCATCACCGGAATTCGCACGCTGCCAGCGTCGTGGCGCCTTCAGGATTACAGCCTCACGTCTAATTTTTTCTGGATCGTCGTGCTGGCGACCACGTTTGGGTTGCTTCTCAGCCTGACTCGCGCTCGCAAGCTGGAAGGCGCCGGCGCCTCTCGCGTAGGCTCCGCGATGCTCTACTTCCTCGTGGCGACAATCGGCATGCAGATGGATCTCGGTGCCCTACTTGACCGTCCATGGCTGTTTGCGCTCGGCGCGATTTGGATGTGCACGCATGCCGCCGTGATGCTCACGGTGACAAAGCTGATTCGCGCGCCGCTCTTTTTCATGGCGGTGGGCTCGCAGGCGAACATCGGCGGAGCGGCGTCCGCACCGGTGGTCGCAAGCGCATTTCATCCCGCGCTGGCACCCGTCGGCGTATTGCTCGCCGTGCTCGGTTACGCCCTTGGCACCTATGGCGGTTATCTCGTCGGCCTCGCGCTCCAGGCGCTAGTGGGATAGCGTTTCCACGCGATGATCGGATCAAGAGTCCACGCGCTGGCGCTCGCCGCCACTGCGAGGCTTGCCGCTACGGACCCTGACTGATCGCCGCGAAATCCAGAAACCCTCGCTCCACATCCGCGTGCAGTAATCGTACGCGCAGCCGTTCACCGACCTGCCGGCCTTCAAACCCCCGCATGAGTCTGCCCTCGACCACCGGATGAAATAGCCGGACCCACGTGCCTTTGTCGGCGGCTCCAGTCACCAGCGCATCAAACTCCCGACCGATCTGTGCGATAAGGAGCATGGCGGCCGCGGATTTTATTACCTGT
>JBBRCR010000137.1:0-17285 GCA_038204695.1 Opitutales bacterium
GCACGTCGGCATTCGCACCGGAGCGGCGGCTTTCCTGCCGCCGAAGTACGTTCGGTCGACCGGTCTCGGGCGACTGGAAAGTCGCCCTTCCGGTCAACCGCGCCCTTGGCGCGACGCCATACGCGATGGCAAATCTGTGGGCAAAGGGCAGGGCGAGGGGGGGCGACGTCCACTCGAGAAGACATCGCGCGCGGACCGTATCGTCGGACATTGAAGGCTGGTGCCAGGGGCGGGGATTGAACCCGCGACCAAAGGCTTATGAGTCCTCTGCTCTACCACTGAGCTACCCTGGCTTACCGTTGAACCTCAATGACCTAAACCGGAAGATTCTTATGCGCTGTCTTTATCCACTGGATGCGTGAAAGGGAGGCAAACAGTGAATACACCGGACAAGACTTGTGTCGAAACTTACCTGTGTAAGAACGCGGAGAGCGGACGCTACGACTCGCGCTTCGCCCGTCAAGGGTTTCATGCCTTGAAGACCGATCGCACTCGGGGGCGCGTCTCCGGCTTCGCGACCGCACGAAAGATCACCAGCGCCGGCTCGATCTCGGCGTCGCCGCGAGCAACAGCGATGATTTATCGGGATCCGCCGCCAAGCATCCGACCTTGCTCGCGATTCAGGATGCTCTTCAAGTCCGACGGGCTGCCAGGTTGACGTCTTGATCCTTCGCGTCCCGTTTAAGTCTCATCAGCGCGGTTGTCGCCACTGAACACGTAGAATCTTCACCTCCATGAAAACTCTCCGCAGATTTCTATTGGCTGCTCTGGGGTCGAGTCTGCCGCTGTTCTGTTCTGATTCCGTCGCCGCCGGGGAACGCGTTATCTACAAGCGAAACTCCGACCGCGATCTGGCGATGACGATTGTCCGGCCTCCGGGCTGGACCGCCGCCGGCCGGCGTTTGCGTGAACTGGGCTACCTCGGCGACACGCCGTCCGTCCCGCTGCCGTCGAAGGTCAAGCCTGCGGGTGTGGACGAGCGCGTGCTCGCCAACCAGGCCCGGTGGCTCGAGCGGCACACTCAGCCGGTGCAGGAGCGGCGCACCACGGCCGCGGCGAGACCGACGGATGCACGTCCGGCTGCAGTGGCCGCGATGGCGGCGCCGCCATCCGCGGAGCCGGAGCGGCGCAGCTTCGTCTACAAAACGATTGGGGAGCGCAAACTCGAGGTGGTCGTGCACCAGCCGGCGGAAGCGAAGGGGGGCGACCGGCGAACCGCCCTGCTGCTGTTCAGTGGCGGCGGCTTCAATCCTACCGATACGCCGGAGCGACCGGCGGGCGGCCGCGTCGGGACGGGCAGCACCCTGGGTGAAGGCATGGCGCCGGTCGCCGATTACTTCGCCCGCCGCGGCGTGGTGGCGTTGCGCATCGATTATCGGAAGCGCCGGAGTGACGGCGTGCTGCCGGACAAGGCCTTCGAGGATGCGTGCAGCGCCGTGCGGTGGACGCGGCAGAACGCGGAGATTCTGGGAATCGATCCGGCGCGGGTCGTGGCATGCGGCGGTTCGTCCGGGGGGCATCTTGCGGCGAGTCTCGCAGCCCTCTCGGAATTCGACGCACCGGGCGAGGATCTTTCGGTCTCGCGACGGCCCAACGCATTGATTCTCCACTCGCCGCTGATGGATTTCCTGGCGGGCGGCACCCGCTCGATGCCGTTTCTCGCCGCCCTCAACAATGATCGTGCGTTTGGCGAGCGTCTTTCACCTGCCCGCCATTGGCGGAAGGAGATGCCGCCAACCCTGCTTTTTACGGGCGCGAAGGAGCCGATTTTCCAGTCGCTGTGCGATTTTGGCGAAAAATGGAAGGCTGCGGGCCAGCCAATCGAGCTCGTCACGGGCGCGGGCGGTCACGTCTATTCGCTGAACGAAAAATTCATCGAGGAAACTCT
Source organism: Opitutales bacterium (assembly GCA_038204695.1). Taxonomy (GTDB): domain Bacteria; phylum Verrucomicrobiota; class Verrucomicrobiia; order Opitutales; family Opitutaceae; genus ER46. The sequence continues at coordinate 1,889 of JBBRCR010000137.1, forward strand.
TCCGCGGATGGAACAATTCATGGCAGCGTCGGGGATGATGAGCGCGGCGCCGCTCCCGGGCCCAGGCAGGCGGGCTGAGGCCGGACCTCCCCCGGCGACGTACGTTTACCAGACATTCGGCGAACGCGAACTGGTCCTGGCGGCGCATTATCCCGCCGGTTGGAAATCGTCCGACCGGCGCACGGCGATGTTGTTCTTTTCCGGAGCGCACAAGGTGCAGCCGGATGCGAATGGCAAGGTCCCTCCGCTGGCCACCGAGCGCGCCCAGCTCGGATTGCCGGTCGTGAATCGCGGGCCGGGCGGGATGCATGCGCCATTTTGCGACGAAATCGCCAAGCGCGGCCTGGTCGTGTTCCGGGTCGAATACCGCACCCGCGGTCGCGACGGCGTGTTGCCCGGAGAAGACATCCCCGACGCAGTGAGTGCGATGCGGTGGGTGCGGCGCAACGCCGGGCGACTTGGCATCGATCCGGCCCGGGTGGTGGCGGCTGGCGGATCGTCGGGCGCGTATCTCGCGGCGGGCCTGTTTGCGTTTGGGGAGCAGCATCCCGACGCGTTGACCCCGGCGGTTTCCGCGCGGCCCGATGCCATCATTCTCAATTCGCCCCTGGTCGACTGGCTCGAGGTCGGGAGCATGTCGGACGCCTTTCTGGTGGTGCTCAACGGGGACCGGGAACGCGGGGCCAGGTATTCCCCTGCGCGGCATTGGCGCACGGATGCTCCGCCGACACTCGTGCTGGTGGGCACGGAGGAGCCGCCGTTCGCCGGCGTGCGGGACTTCGCGACCATAGCGAGGGCGGCGGGTGCCCCGGTGGATCTCTTCGTGGCCGACGGCGCGGAGCACGGTTTTTTCTGGAAACCCGGGTGGATTGAAAAAACGCTCGCCCGCACGGACGAATTTTTGCGCGCGCATGGCTTTATCGGAGACTTGGCGGGCGGTGGTGCGACTCCTGCGGCAGGACCGAAACGGGCTGCGGCGGGCGGCCGGAAAGGGCCGGCCGACACGGCCGGACGGCTGGAGGCGATGCGCGCGCGAAATCCGGAGGCGGACACGAACCAGGACGGGGTACTCACGATGGAGGAGGCCCAGGCCTTCCGGAGCAGGAAGCAGCCGGGCAAGGCCGGTGGGCCGGCCGCGAAATGAGCAGGAGACTGCCCGCCTTTTCCGCGTTTCCTTTCATCATCGCGGCGACGTTGATCCAGATCATGGATACGGGATGCCGCCCGCGGCTGAACGCGCATGAAATCACGAATCCCGAAACGAGACGCCTCGTGGCGGAGTTGCGCGCGGTGGAACTGGCGGCGCGAGTTGCCGCGGTGCGGGCGCTCGTGGTCCGGGGCGAGTCGGTTCGCGAGGCGTTTCCCGCGCCCGTCCGGTTTTAAACTTTCCAATGAACTCCCGTCTTCTCTCCTCCGCGCTCCTGCTCGCAGGCCTGGTCACCGCCGCTTCCGCGGCGCCAAACGCCGCGAGGCCCAATATCGTTTATATCCTCTGCGACGACCTCGGCTACGGCGACGTCTCGGCGTTGAATCCGCAGGGGAAAATCCGCACGCCGAACATCGATCGGCTTGCACGCGAGGGCATGACGTTCACCGATGCGCACAGCGGCTCGTCGGTCTGCTCGCCGACGCGTTACGGCGTGCTGACCGGCCGTTACGCCTGGCGCTCCAAGCTCAAGAGCAGCGTCCTCGGCGGCCTCAGCCCGCGTCTCATCGAACAGGGACGAATGACCGTGGCCGATCTCCTCAAGGCCCAAGGTTACCACACGGCGGCGATCGGAAAGTGGCACCTCGGCATGGACTGGGCGAAGAAAGGCTCGGGAGACGTTTCCGAACTCGGCATCGAGACGCGCGATCAGGTCTTCAACGTCGACTACGCCGCGCCCATCGCGAACGGCCCCACGAGTGTTGGTTTCGATTATTTCCATGGCATCAGCGCGTCGCTGGACATGGTGCCTTACACCTATATCGAAAACGATCGCGTGACCGTCCTCCCGACCGAGGATCGCGACTACGCGATGTTTTCCGGCCGCGAGCAATTCCGCAACCGCAAGGGTCCCGCCGCCCCGGGCTTCGAGGTCGAGAACGTGTTGCCCGATCTCACCCGGAAATCCGTGGACTACATCCGCGGCCGCGCCGCCGCCGCCAAAGCCGGGCAGCCGTTTTTCCTCTACCTGCCCTTCGCTTCACCCCACACGCCGATCGCGCCAACGAAAGCATGGCAGGGCAAGAGCGGCCTGAATGCCTACGGCGATTTTGTGATGCAGACGGACTGGAGCGTTGGCGAAGTGCTGAAGGCGCTCGAGGAACAGGGTCTCACCGCCAACACCCTGGTGATTTTCACGAGCGACAACGGCTGCTCGCCGCAGGCCGATTTTCCCGAGCTCCTGGCCAAGGGCCACAATCCGAGCTTCGTGTTCCGCGGCTACAAGGCCGACATCTATGAAGGCGGCCATCGCGTGCCGTTTCTCGTGCGCTGGCCCGGTCGCGTTGCCGCCGGCAGCCAGACGGCCCAGACCGTCTGCCTCACTGATTTCATGCGCACGGCCGCCGAGATCGTCGGCGCGTCGCTGCCCGACACCGCCGCGGAGGACAGCGTGAGTTTCCTGCCCGCACTGCTCGGTCGCGACCGCTCCGCGCTGCGCGAAGCCATCGTGCATCACTCGATCAATGGCTCGTTCTCGATCCGCCAGGGCAAATGGAAACTCGAGTTCTGCCCCGGCTCCGGCGGCTGGAGCAGCCCGCGTCCGGGCGTCGATGACACGAGCAAACTCCCGCTCGTCCAACTCTTCGACCTGTCCACCGATCGCGCCGAGGAAAAGAACCTCGAGCGCGAGCAGCCGCAGGTCGTCGCCCAGTTGACGAAGCTGATGGAGCGTTATGCTGCTGAAGGCCGCAGCACGCCGGGCTCAGCGCAGCCTAATAATGGCGACGTCGATATCTGGAAAGCCGGCCGCGCCGCCCATCAGCCGGTCGCCGCGAAGAAAGGAAAGAAGAAATGAGCCGCGGCGGGCAATCGGCTGGCGTGGGATTCCGGCTGGGTGACTTCGGATCAAAGCCATCTCGTGGCTTACGCGGGCGAGGCGCTAGCCGGGAAATTTCCCACCCTGTGCGCGCGTTTTCGCCCAGTAGCGCCAGTCTCCGACTGGCGGAACGCCGGTCAAAGACCGGCGCCACTCCCGGCGGCTGCCCCAGCGTGTGGGATGTTGTCATAGGAGCTGTGAATTTTCCGCGCTACCTTTCAGCACGCTATATCATTGGCGCGTGCGGATCATTGAACACGTTGCCGAAGCGGCTCAAGCAGGCGGGCTACGTCACCGGCATGGCTGGGAAATCCCACTTGGGTTCGGACGATAGCGGGGAACTGGGGAAGCTGGGTTTTTCGACAAGGTGTTTTGGCAGCACAGCGATGTGGCGGGCCATTGGAACATGGACTTGGCGGGCGACTTCGACGCATGGCGCGAACAACAGGACGGGCAACTTCAGGGCGGAGGGGGCCCGAAGGCGCCATCAATTCGCACCCTGCGGGAGCGGACCAAACTGCGCCGCATTCCCCTCCCGTCGTGTCGGGCATTTCGTTTACTACGCTGCGGCGGAGGTGGCCGGGACATTCGAACGTAGCTCAAGATAAACTGAAAAAGAATGTAGCACCGGCATCAGGAGTAGATTCTGCCCAGATGCGCCCGCCATGCCTTTCCACGATCCGTTTCACGGTCGTCAGACCTACACCCGTGCCTTCAAAATCGCGAGCGTCATGGAGGCGCTGAAACACGGCGAAAAGTTTGTGTGCGTGCGCCATTTCGAAACCGACGCCATTGTCCTTGATCGAGTAGATCGGGCCGCCGCCAGTGATTGGGGCGGCGGTCGAAATCTGAATCACTGAGCGGTCGCGCGTCCGGCTGTATTTGAGCGCGTTGCTCAGCAGGTTAACCAAGACTTGGCGCAGCAGGACTGGATCGGCGTGACACGGAGGTAAATCGTCAATCGTCACCTCGATCTGCCGCACGCCCCAATCGAGCTTCATTTCCGCAAGAACCTCGCGCCACATTAGACCTACATCGACCGGCTCAAGCGAAAGCGACTGCTTGCTCAAGCGCGAGAACTCCAACAACGCAGCGATCAGGCGCTCCATTTTCTCGGCGCTGGCGCGTATTTTATTAAGGCAACCTCGTGCCGCTTCCGGCAGCAGCAACGTGGGGTCGCCAGTGAGCATTTCAGCGAACCCCATGACGTGACGCAGAGGTCCCCTCAGGTCGTGCGACACGGAAGACTCGAACGCCTCGAGTTCCTGATTGGCGTTGAGCAATTGCCTCGTTCTTTCTTCGACGCGCCGCTCCAGCTCTGCCGCGTGCTCGCGGACCTGAGCATACAAGCGCTCGGTCTCCTTCTGTCGGGCAATCCGCAGGGCCTCGGTCATGTCCGTCACTACCACGCCCATGGTCGAATCGTGGAAGCCGTCCCGGGCCGGTGCACAAATCGAGATTTGCGCAGGCATCTGCGAACCGTCGGCGGCTTTGAGCATCACTTGGATTTTCGTCCCCGCTTTATCAGCCTGCTCCAGGAGCGGCTGAAACCCGGCTTCGTCTGCCGCGGACAGAAAACGGCGAAAAGAACTTCCGATCACCTGCTCAAGGGGGCATTGAATCATTTTGGCGAAGCATTGGTTCGCGTAGAAAATCGTGGAATCAGCCGTCAGGGTCAGCGCACCCTCGTTCATCGATTCGATCAGGATGCGATAGGCGTGACCGGCGCCATCCAGCGTGAACACTTGGTCGCCTTGTATACCCGCGACAACCACAGCATCCACTTCTCCGTTGCGGATGGCGCGAATGGTTTCCTCGGCTTCCGCGAGACGCGCCAAGAGCTCAGCCTTCTTCGGCGGGCTGCCAGCGCGGGATGTGGCCCGTCTCCCGGCTGTCTTCAAGGCGCGACCTCAGTTTTCGAACTCAGGTGCAATCCGTCAAACAGAGCCGCAGCATTGGAAAGATTGCCGATAAGCCTCCGCACCGGCCGCGGAAATTCCCGGACGAGCGTCGGAGTCGCGATAATCTGGCCCTTACGGGCCAGGCTGGGCTGCTGATAGACGTCGATCACTTCCAGTTCGAAGTTTCCCGTTAGGTCGGCCTCGCACAGTTGCCGGGCTCGCAGGATCGCCCGGCGCGATCGCTCGGTCGCGCCGGCGACATACAGTCGCAGGATGTGCTTACCGGTCGACTGAGCCGCGACGGTCTTCTCAAAGGCGGCCGTCGCGTTACTCTTCTTTTTGGCTTTCACGGGTGTTGGCCTCGTTAGTCCGCAGTGCGCAGGTCGAGCCCAACGAGCACGCGCTCGGTGTCGGACAGGTCACCAATGATTTTTCGGACCGGCTGGGGCAATTTCCGCACCAAGGTGGGAATAGCCAGGATTTGGTCGCCTCTGGAAAGTTGGGGATGCTCGACCAAATCGATCACTTCAATGGTATAACGGCCGCTGAGATGGGTTTCGCAAATCTGCTTGAGGTTGGAGAATGCGGTCAGGGATTTGGGCGTCTGGCCGGCCACGTAAAGACGCAGGTTCCAGAGCTTTTCTGCCCGCGGTTGGGCAGGAGGGACAGGTGGTTTCGCGGTCTTGGCGGTCATCAGTTTATTCTCCCCAGTCTGGGTTTTCTCAGCCTGCTCGCCGCGACCTTGGCATCCGCCTGGCGCAAACGGCCCGACGCCGCCTGCTCGGTGCCGAGCACGCTTATTCGCGTCCCGACCTGTTCGGCAATGCGTCGTAATTCCGCCGCCTCGGTTTCGTAAGCGGAACGGAGCCCGCTGATTTGCCGTTCGAGCGCCGTACGTTTCCGTTCCACTTCACGTTGAAGTTGGGCAGCCTCCTGTTGCGCGGCCAGCACGGCGGCCTTTTCCAACGCCCCTTGCGCCGCGCGCGCTGAACCAGTCAGTACTCCGCTCGCCCCGATATAGGCGTCCACCAGATCAACGCCCCGGTCCGAAATCAGGAATTCGCGGATTTGATTCGAATGCGCCATGCCGCGCGCTTTGAGCACGTAGAGCACGCGGTTGCGTTCACCGTTGCCTTCGAAGTCTTGCAACAGCAGCCATGAATCCATCAAGGAGGACATCGCGGCTTCGCTTTGCTGCAACGCGTGGCCGCCTTGGGTGAGGCTGGTGAAGAGCGAAGTGATTTGCCCGCCTTTGAGATAGTCAATCAGCCGCGTGACCATCGCCTTGCTTTCATAAGCGGTCCCCGAGTCCATCAGACTGGTGATCGGATCCACGATCACGACATCAGGCTTATAGGTCGCGATCTCCTTGAACATGGTGGCCAGGTGCATTTCCAAGCCGTAGAGCGAAGGCCGCGCCGAGTGAAACCTCAGGAGGCCCTTCTTGACCAGCGTCTCGAGGCGTAAACCGATCGAACGCATGTTCCGGATGATCTGGTTGGGCGACTCCTCGAATGAGAAAAGGAGGACTCGCTCGCCACGCCGGGCCGCGGCTTCGGCAAAGGAGCAGGAGATGATCGTCTTGCCCGTGCCCGGTGTGCCGGTGAGCAAAATGCTGCTGCCGCGGAAAAATCCCCGCCCGCTCAGCATCGCATCCAGGCGAGGAATACCGGTGGAGATCCGCTCGCTCGATACCTTGTGATTCAGCCCGAGGGAAGTGATGGGCAGCACGCTGAGGCCTTCGTCGCCGATGAGGAACGGAAACTCGTTGGTGCCGTGCAGCGCGCCGCGATATTTCACCACCCGCAGATGTCGCGTGGCGATCTGATCGTTGACGCGATGATCAAGCAGGATGACGCAATCGGACACGTATTCCTCCAGCCCGTGACGCGTCAGTTGATCGCCTCCGCGCTCAGCGGTGATGACCGCGGTCACGCCTTTGTCCTTTAGCCAGCGGAAAAGCCGGCGCAATTCGGCGCGCAGGATGGCCTCGTTGGGCAGGCCTGCAAACAGTGCTTCCAATGTGTCCAGCACCACGCGTTTGGCGCCGATGGAATCGATCGCATGATTCAGCCGGACGAACAAGCCCTCCAAGTCATACTCGCCCGTCTCATGGATTTCACTCCGCTCGATATGCACGTGTTCGAGCACGATTTTTTTGCTTTTCACCAAACCCTCCAGATTGAAGCCGAGCGAGGCGACATTGGCGCTTAGCTCCGCGTCTGTCTCCTCGAACGACATGAGCACCCCCGGCTCGCCGAATTGCACGGCACCGCGCACGAGAAATTCCACCGCGAACAGGGTCTTGCCGCAACCGGCGCCGCCGCACACCAAGGTGGGCCGACCCAGGGGCAATCCGCCGCCAGTGATTTCATCCAAACCTTGAATACCCGAAGGACACTTGGGCAAAAGCTGGGCCGGGGAGTCGGCCTTGAACCCGTTGATTTTCATGTCAAATAATATTCGCTGCATATCACCCGGAGTCGTTGCGACGCCGGTGTGGAGATTAGGCGCGGCGCGCTTGTTTCGCATCCCGCAAGGATGCTAATTTGTTCTCCCACCGAATCATATAGCCACCGTCCTCACTATTTTTGACGCCCGCAATCTATCCGTTGGATGGCATCCTCAAGCATTGAGCGATGAAGCATATAGGTCATTTATCCTGTTTGCCTGCGACTATTTTACGTTACATAGGGAAATTCATCAAGCAACCGGCATGAGTTGAGATTTCACCGTGCACCGGCGAGAGGTGTTTCAAGGTTTTCAATTCCCGCGGACCCCCTCGCGCGGCGCGGCATCGCCGTGGTGATCAACTGTTCGTTGCCAATATCCGCCGGGAAAACCTCTCGTTCCTCGGCTTCGTGATCCGCTGGCAGCGCAGTTCACGCACCGGACGGAGTTACACCCATGTTGAACCCAGCCGAAAGGCCCGGGTGAAGCTGCATGACTCGGTTTGGAAAATCGTCAACCGATGGACGACACACCAAAGTGGTGCGGCAGCGGTAAATTGGTCACGTAGATCTTGGCGCTACGTTTGGGCAACCGGACTCAAGTATGTTAAGACGGGATCGGTGCAAGCGGGATCGCACGCGAAGGTTCGGGTGTCCCCGCCGTCGGTTGGTTTATAGTTAACCAAAAACGGTGCACGAGGTCGACCAGTTCGTTGAGCTTGCGTGGATTGCCGGGCTTCACGACGTAAGCATTCGCGCCGAGCTCATAGGCGGTCTGCATGTCCTTTTCCTGACTCGACGAGGTAAGGACGATTACGATTATCGTCCGCGAACGGTGCTGACGGATCCATTTCAGAACGTCTACGCCCATTACTTCAGGCAGCTTCATATCCAGGAGCACGACGGCGGGCAGTGGATATCGCTTGCGGTCGGCGAACTCGCCGGTGCCCTCGAAATAGTCAATGGCGCGCTGGCCGTTTCCGGCCACGCGCAGCAAGTGGCCGATCCCCGCCTTTTCCATCGCTATTTTCATGAAGACGACGTCGTTGTCGTCGTCTTCAACGAGCAGAATGGCTTTGGTGATGGGAGAATTCATCGGGAAATATTTTTGCGCAACTCAATCCAAAATGTGGAGCCCTGGCCGAGGGCTGAAACGAGCCCGAAGCGACCATTCATTCGCTCCACGGCTTTACGAACAATGGCAAGACCGATGCCGGTGCCTTCGTAAGTTTCGCGGTCAACCACGCGTTCGAATATGCCGAAAATTCTTTGATGGTTCTGTGGGGAGATCCCGATGCCGTTGTCCCTGATCGACAGCCGAATATCCGCGCCCAAATCCTGCGCCCAAACCTCGACCATTGGGCGGACGCCGGGAGCAACAAATTTCACCGCATTCGACAGCAGATTCGAAACACACTGGCTGAGGCTTGCCTCATTGCCGATGACGCTGGGCAGCGTTTCCTTGATGTGGATGTTGGCTTCGTTCGTCTGCAATTGGGGATAACTGGCAACAATCTGGCGGACGAGCTGATCGAGGTCGACCGGCTCCAAATTGACCTCGGCGCGAAGGACTCGCTGGTAGCTCAGGACATCTTCGATGAGATTGTCCATGCGTTCGGCGGCGGTGGAAATACGTTTGAGATACGTGAGCCCCCGCGCGTTGAGTTGGGAAGCGTTCTCTTCGACCACTATGTCGGAGAATCCGCGCAGCGCCCGCAGTGGGGCGCGCATGTCGTGCGAGACGCTGTAGGAAAAAGCTGCCAGCTCCCCGATCGTTTCGCGGAGTTCCGCGGTGCGCTCGGCCACGGTCACCTCCAATTTTTCTTCCGCCCTTATCTGATCGTCGATGTCGGTGGTCGAACCAATCCGGGTTAACACATTGCCTTTTACGTCGAGCATGGCGTGGGCACGGCTCACGTGCCACCGATAGACGCCGTCATGGCGGCGAAAGCGGTGTTGGAACTGAAACGGTTGGTTCGACGCCACGAATTGTCCCCATATCCGCACATTTTCCTGCAAGTCAGCGGGGTGAACGAACTGTTTCCAGCCGCTGCCGCGCATCTCCTCAAAAGTTAATCCGGTAAACTGCATCCATTGCTGGTTCAGATAATCCATTTCCCCGCCCGGGTCGGCCGTGAAAATCTTTTGCGGCATCGATTCGGCCATGAAACGGAAGCGCCGCTCGCTGGCTCGCAGCGCCTCTTCCGCCCGACTGCGCTCAGTGATGTCGCGGATGTTGCACTGAATTGCTTCGTTGCCGTCCTCCACGTAGAGATTGCTGACGAACTCGACTTCACAGCGCGCGCCAGACTTCGTCCGCAGAGGTAAATCCTCGTAGCGGATGAAACGCTTCTCTTGCAATTCACGGAACGCCGCCTGGCTGGCTGCCTCATCCGGGAGCAGGCCAATTTGGAAAAGTTCTTTGCCGACCAGCTCGTTCCGCTCATAGCCGAGCAAACCAACGATGAGTGGATTGGCATCGGTGATTTTTCGCGTGTTCGGGTCGAGCAATAGGATCCCGTCCTTTGCGGTTTCGAAAAGTCGGCGGAAACGAATCTCCGAAGCGCGCAACGCCGCCCGAGTTTTCAAACGCTCCGTGATATCTTCAATCGAGAGGAGAATTAGTTCGGGCGATTTGGCGCCGCCGCCCATTATTTGCCGTCCGTTGAGGAGCAGCGTGCGCAAACCCTTTTCCCTAATGCCCACCTCTACCTCGAAATCGTTGAAGGCGCTGCCCTGGGACAAAACGTTGGTTAGGAGCGCGCGCAGTTTTGGAATGTCCCACTGCTGGCGGCCTAATTCGTAGAGCAGGCGCCCGTCGGTTTCTGCCGGAGTCGTTTCGAAGAGTTCATAGAAGGCGGGGTTAGCGTTGTCCACGCGTAGATCCGCCCGGAGGACAACGAGCGGGTCACGCGTCGCGCGCAAAATCGCATCGGAATAATCGCGTGACCGTTCCAAGGCATGTTCGGTCTGCTTGAGCGCATCGATGTCAACCCACACCAGCACGGCGCCATCAATCTTGTTGTCGAGTGTGACGTAGGGACGGGCGCGCAAGAGATACCAGCGTCCGGTGTCGTCCTGCACTTCGCGTTCGCGCATAGCGATCGCGTCGATGACCTCCGTGACAAACGGTTCCATCCCGCCGAAACCGGGGCTGGCCTTGATTGCGGTGAGAGGCCGGCCGAGATCGGCGGCCGTCAGTTTGAAGGTCGTTTCGGCGTGCGGCGTGAACCGGCGAATCGTGAGATCACGACCCAGAACGACTATCGCCGTGTTGATACTGAGGTGGAGATTATTGAGATCGCTGTTGAGCCGGTTCAGCTGCGTGTTCCGATGGGCCATCTCCTCATTGACCGTGAGCAACTCTTCATTGGAAGACTCCAGCTCCTCTTTCGAGGTCTCCATTTCTTCGTTGATACTTTGCAGCTCTTCGTTGGCCGACTGCACCTCCTCGCTCGTCGCCTGAATTTCTTCGGTGGCCGCTTCGTGTTGCTCCTGGAGTGATTGCAAATAGTCGCGCGTTTCGGCGAGTTCGCGCTCCAACGCGCTATTCCGCCGCGACTCCTGGCGGGACGTGGCAGGGGTTTGGGCGGTAACCTGATCGCTCTTGTTGGGTTTACTGACTCCGGGTGATTCGGCACCATCTTGCGTGGCACCTCTGATCTTAGGCTCTTCAAACGATATCAAATAATATTGCTGACGCAGATTCTTTAGCGGCTCCACCTCGATAGTGATACATTGGGTTTGATCGCCGAACCGAACGTTGAGGCCACTTCGTCGCACGGGGCGATTTTCTTTACGTGCCTGATTGAGTGCGGCGCGGAGTGGCAGCATCAGCCCTTCGCGGGCCATTTGCAGCAGACTGAACGCCGCTATTCCAGGCGAGGGTTCGAGGTAAGGACCGGTGACGCCGCGAAATTGAACCACTTGAAAGTTGGCATTGACCAGCACCGCAGGCGGAGCGTGGCGCTTGAGCGCCACGCGGTCTGCCTCACGTTGAGCGCTCAGGTCGGGTGGCAATGCCCGCGCGGGCAGCGCTGGTCGCGCTTCTGACCCGGCCTTGAGTGCGGCGGGATGCCGTGGGGAGAAATGGAGTCGGAACGCCGGGGTCGAAACCGGTTGTCTGACGTAGATCTTCTGCTTTTTGTCGAGCGGCTCAAACAGGTCCGTAAATTCGCCGACGGATTCGGACGCGCCGAGGAACAAAACGCCATCCGGTTTCAACGCGTAGTGAAACAGAGGCATGATCTGTTTCTGTAGTTCTGGCTCCAGATAGATCAGCAGGTTGCGGCAGCTTATGAGATCCAGCCGTGAGAACGAGGGATCGGCGATGAGATTATGTTGTGCAAAAACGCACATATCGCGCAGCATTTTGGTGACGCGGTATCCGCCTTCCTCCTCGACGAAGAACCGGCGCAGGCGCTCTGGCGACACATCGGCGACGACGGTTTTGAGATAGAGGCCGTGTCTCGCCTTGTTCAACGCCGCTTCGTTTACGTCCGTGGCGTAAACTTGGATCGGCGGAATGCTGCCCGTGATCTTTTCCGCATACTCGATCAACGCCATCGCGAGCGAGTAAGCCTCCTGCCCGGTTGAACAACCGAGGACCCACAGGCGGATCGCCGTGTCGGTCCGCCGCTTTAAGATCGCGGGAAATGCTTTTCCCGTTAGCGCTTCAAAGGCTTCAGGGTTGCGGAAAAAACTGGTTACCCCAATGAGCAAGTCGGTGTGCAGGGCCCCGAGTTCTTTGGAGTTGTCACTGAGAGAAGCAGTGTAGGCTTCGAGTGTTTCAAATTTCCCCAGCAACATGCGCCGACTGATGCGGCGGTGAATTGTGTTCGGTTTGTAGACGGCGAAATCCACGCCGGCATGGTTGCGCAACAGGGACAGAATCTTCGTCGACGCGCTTTCTTCCCTTCGACCGGCGGTGCCGGAAAGCGATGGCTTCGATGTATCCACAGCTCGGGACGCTAATCCTTTCGACGAAAAAGAAGACGTTTGCCCACGCCAATAAGGATGCTTGGCCAAGCGGGCCAATTCCCTGGCAATCTCCGGCGGGGCGAGAACGAAATCGACGCAGCCGGCCGCGACGGCGCTCCGGGGCATCGAATCGTATTTGGCCGATTCATCCTGAACGAATGTAATTCCGCCTTCGGCCTTGATCGCCTCCAACCCAACGGTGCCGTCACTGGCAGTGCCCGAGAGTATCACCCCGATAGCCCGCTCGTGTTGATCCTGCGCGAGGGATTCAAAAAAGAAATCGATCGGATGATGCGCGGCGCGCTTCACGGGCCGTGGCTGAAGGCTTAGTGTGCCGCGCGCATACCCAAGTTCGCGATTGGGTGGAATCACATAGATATGGTTCGGTTCGACGCGGGTCCGCTTCGTCACTTCGCTCACCGGCATGGTTGTCGTCCGGGAGAGTATTTGCGGCAGTGCACTCTCGTGGTCTGGACTGAGATGCTGCACCAAAACAAACGCCATGCCCGTGTCAGATGGCAGGTGCGAAAGCAGCTGAGTGAATGCGTCCAACCCGCCGGCCGAGGCGCCGATGCCGACAATTGGGAATGCTCCGGAGCGCACCGCTGGCGCATTCTTTGCCTTGCCCCTACGAGTTAGAACGTCCGCGCGTGAAGCGGAGAAACGATTCCCATCCTGATGAGGGCGCGGCTGGAGCCGCGTCGCGGCCGCATTCGATTTATTTTTCATTGGCGATGGGAAGATCCGCCAACTTGGCGATACGTTTTTACCGTTTTCGCCCACACCATGCACCATCGAAGCGGATTAGCAGTAAAGTTCGTATGCTCTTTGGTCTCGCGATGTGGCCGGCCGCGCCGATCACATGATTTTCGTTGCGCCGCACTTGTTGAACGCGCCATCGTCGAAGCAAGCCGGTCACGGGCATATCCCCCCATTCGTATCTCCAAATACATCGCTGGGTTACTCGAACCAGAGGCGCCGGTGCGTGTCGGCATAAGGTTGATTGCATTTCTACAGACCGAACGTCTTTCGGAAGGACGCCGACCCCGCTCCCGTTCAAATCATGTTCGCTTAAGCATGTTCGGTGACGAAGGAACCGTGAGCCACGATCGCGATAGATAACCGCGACGAATAAATGCGTGCAGCGACGGCTCCGGGATGGGTTCGCCAAAAAGAATGCGAGTTCGCTGCAAACTTCCAATCGAAAGCGAACTCACCAGCACGAAGCTCAATCCTGTGATACAGGGGGGATAAATTTTTGCATCGGCAACCTACCTATGAAGAAGATTCCATTGAAACACGGTCCAATGCGCAAGTGCCCCACCGGCATCAAGGGCTTTGACCAAATTACAGAAGGCGGGCTTCCGGCGAATAGAACGACCTTGCTAGTTGGGAGCGCGGGGTCCGGAAAAACGCTTTTCGGGCTGGATTTTCTCATCAAGGGCGCGCTCGAATACAATGAACCGGGCTTCTTCCTGTCCTTTGAAGAGACCGACGATGAACTTTATAAGGATGTAGCTTCCCTCAATCTGGATTTGCAAGGGCTGGTCTCACAGCGAAAGATCCGGTTAGAGCACGTGGTTTTGGAACGCCGGGACATTCAAGAACTCGACTTCAATCTTGAAGGGATTCTCGTCCGATTAGAGCACGCCATTGATTCAATCGGCGCCAAACGCGTGGTCATAGATTCCATCGAGTCTCTCTTTGCTGGTCTCACCGACACGGGCATCCTTCGCGTGGAGATAAAAAGGCTTTTCCGCTGGCTGAAGAACAAACAAGTTACTGCCGTGGTTACCGGTGAACCTGCCCAAGGGTCGTATTCCCGCCATGGCTTGGAGGAGTATATATCCGATTGCATCGTTTTACTCGACAATCGGGTGAGCGAAGAAATCTCGATTCGCAGGGTTCGGATCATAAAATATCGCGGTTCCCATCATGGCACCAACGAGTATCCGTTTGTGATCGATAAGGCCGGGCTTTCCGTCATCCCGATCACTTCAGCCGGGCTTGATCAGCCCGGCAGCAACAAGAGAGTTTCGACCGGAATTCCTTCGCTGGATGCCATGTTCCAGGGCCGGGGCTATATGCGAGGCAGCACCATCCTCATTTCCGGCACCGCCGGCACCGGAAAAACCAGCCTCGCCGCGGCGTTCGCCGTCGCCAGTTGCAAGCGCGGAGAGCGGTGTCTTTTCGTATCCTATGAAGAATCTTCCGGGCAACTCGTTCAAAACATGAGTTCGATTGGCTTAAATCTTGGACCATTGATTAAGAAAGGACTGCTCAAGATGGTGTCCACCCGGCCCTCGTTCTTCGGCCTGGAGAGGCATTTGCTCGATATATACAAGATCATTGAAGAGTTTAAGCCGCAATGTGTGGTTATCGATCCTTTGACCAGTCTCATCGGCGAGGGCAAACAACGTGAAATCCAATCGATGATTACCCGCATGATCGATCTTTTGAAGTCCAGGGGCATTACCGGCTTTTTCAGCAGTCTCGTTTCTTCAACCGCACCCAATAACACGAGCGGTGAAGTGGGCGTATCATCGTTGATCGACACCTGGCTCGTCGTGAGAGAATTGGAAGAAGAGGCGGGAAGAAAACGCATTCGTGGACTGTATATCGTCAAGTCTCGCGGCATGGATCACTCCAGCGACGTTCACAAATTGATTTTGAGCGATGATGGGATTGCGTTGGTTCCCGTTGATATCGTCGCAGCCCCGCAGCAGAAAACGAAGGTGGAAAAGAATATGAGGGGGAGGAAGGTAAATCGAAGCGGGGGGAGTAAATCGAAGCCATCAAAGTGAAGGGCGAGATGACTGAGCCATGCGAACAGTACGTCCCACCTTTATTGTCGGCATTGGTGGGTCGGCGGGAGGCCTTAATGCCTATAAGGCGCTATTGGATGCCACTCCGTCCAATACCGGTATGGCCTTCGTGATTATTGCGCACTTGATGCCCACGGCTCATAGTCAGTTGGCGCAAATTCTTTTGCGGCACACGAAAATGCCCGTATTGATCGCTCTCGAGGCGATGCCGATCGAGG
>JBBRCR010000138.1:0-17265 GCA_038204695.1 Opitutales bacterium
TCCTCGTCCAAACCTTCGAGCCGCAGCTCACCGACCTCCAACGCCAAATCGCTCAACTTCTCGGTATTCCACTCTCGGCCTTCGAAATTTCACCCTGAATCTGTGGCGCGATATCGCATTTCAAAAGTGCGGAAAGTAAGACAAGACCTACGGCTATCTGGATTTTCTGCCGGCGCTGCGCGGCTTCGACGTCATGGTCCAAAATCGCGACCAGCGCACGTGGGACGTGGCCGCGGGCAAGAGCAGTCGTGCGGCGGGAATTGATGATTCAAACGTGCCGCCGATGCCCGCGCCGCTGGCGAATCGTGGCGCGAATGAGTGGCTGACGCCGGCCAATGAGCTCGCCGCTTTCAAGATCGACCCGCGCTTCGAGGTGAATCTTTTTGCGTCGGAGGAACAGTTTCCCGAGGTGGCGAAACCGATTGCGATGCGGTGGGACACGAAGGGGCGGCTGTGGATCAGTTGCTCGACGACGTACCCGCATGTGTATCCCGGGCAGGAACCAGCCGACCGGATCGTGATTCTCGAGGACGCCGATCAGGATGGCCGCGCGGATCGGTGCACAGTATTCGCAGAAAACCTGCACATCCCGCTGAGCTTCGAGCTCGGCGACGGGGGAGTGTACGTTTCCGAGCAGCCGCACCTCACCTTTCTCAAGGATACCGACGGTGACGGGCGCGCCGATTTTCGCCGGCAGATTTTCACCGGGTTTGGCACGGAGGATTCACACCATTCGCTCCACGATTTCATCCGGACACCGGACGGAGATTTGCTTTTCCGCGAGTCGATCTTCCTCCACAGCCAGGTCGAGACCGCCTACGGCCCGGTGCGTGCGGACAACTCCAGCTGGTTCCGGCTGCGGACCGACATGCAGCGCCTCACCGCGTTTGGAAGTTATCCGAATACAAATCCCTGGGGCGTGGCTTTCGATGACTGGGGGCGGCACGTGGCGAGTCATCCGATTTATGCGACCGCGTTTCACGCCACGAATCCGCCGTATCCAAAGCAGCATGCCGGCGTGACCTCGATTCCCGCCTACTCGGGCACGTGCGGCCACGAGTTTGTCGATGCTCCTATCTGGCCGAAGGAGATGCAGGGCGGCATGATCAAGGCGCGGTACAAACCGACGAACCGGATTGAAATCCACGAATGGAACCAAACGGGCGACCATTTCGAGGAGCGCTACGTCAAGGATCTGATCTTCTCCACGAATCTCAGCTTCATCCCGGTGGATGTGAAATTCGGTCCGCGCGGCGATCTCTATATCTGCGACTGGTACAACCCAATCAAAGGTCACATGCAGTATTCGTTGCGCGATGAGCGTCGCGATCGCAAATCCGGCCGCATCTGGCGGGTGGTGCCGAAGGGCGCGACCTTGCCGGCCGCGCCCGTGTTTGATGGCGCGCCGATTGCGGCGTTGCTCGAGCAGCTGAAGTCGCCGTCGTTCCGGCACCGTGACCTGGCGAAACGCGAACTGTCCGGCCGGGCCCGGACGGACGTTGCACGCGCGCTGACCGCCTGGGTCTCGGGGCTCGACCCGAAAGATCCGCGGTTCCGGCATCATCAGGTCGAGGCACTGTGGACCTTCCGCACCATCGGTGTGGTGAATACGGCGTTGCTGAGCGACGTGCTCCGCTGCGACCATCCGCACGCGCGGGCGGCAGCAACGCAGCAGCTGCGTTACTGGCAGGACAAGATGCCGCCGTCGCTGGAGCCGTTGCGGGCCGCTGCGAATGACGAGAGTGGGCTGGTGCGGATGGAGGCGGTGATTGCCGCGAGCTATATCGGCACGCCGGCGGCGCTCGATGCAGTGCTCGGCGTGTTGGACCAGCCGGCTGATTCGCACCTCCGTTACGCGATCCGCACATCGCTGGAATCGGAGGCGCTCAGCCGCCATTGGCAGGGCAACGAGGCTTACCTCGCCGCGCATCCCCAGATCCCAAAGTTTTTGGCGGCGCAAGTGGAGCCGGCACGCAAACGGTCCGGCGTGCAGACGGCGAGCGCGGCGGAAGTGCAATTCGATCGGCGGCGCAACCTGAAGACAATCGAGATTGCGAGCGTGCCCGAGCGAATGCTGTTCGATGTCACCCGCTTCGAGGTCAAAGCCGGCCAGCCGGTGAAACTTGTATTCAAAAATCCGGACGCGATGCAGCACAACCTCGTCATCGTGAAGCCTGGCGCGCTCGAGGAAGTGGGTATGGCGGGCAATGAAATGGCGAAGGATCCCGAGGGCATTAAGCAGAGCTTCGTGCCGGTTTCACCAAAGGTGCTGCATGCGACCAGGCTGATCGATCCGCAGGGCAGCGCCGTGCTGCGTTTCCTGGCGCCGGCGACGCCCGGAGATTATCCGTACGTCTGCACTTTCCCCGGGCATTGGGTCATCATGAACGGGATCATGGTGGTCACTCCGTAGGGCGGACTCGGGGCGAGTGGCCACACATCCGCAATCTTCCTGCCCCGAGTTTTCCTGCTTCCGTTCGTTTCTGGACTCGGTCCGCTCGTCGCACAGTCGTGCACGAACAGAATCATGGCTGGTTGAGGCCAACTCAGAGATGGGGGTACACAGAGGATCGGATCTTCTGCGTCTTCCCAGTCTTCCCGCGTCTTCCCAGTCTTCGCCATCCACTCGCTGGCGCTCGCAGCCACGATCTACATAGGGCACGGGTGACTTTTCCGCATGCGGCAGAAGGGCAAAATGTGCGGAGCCAGCCCGCCGGGCTCCGGAGTATCGTTTCGGCTGCTGTGAAACTCCACCGCCGCTTCCGTGGCGTTTTCAAAATCGTCGCGACAATCGTCACGATCGTCCCGGCCGCAGCGCTTGTGCCGACCAACCGGGAGCGCGCACGCGAGCAACAACGGGCCGGCGACGAGCCAGCGACGCGTTAAACCTGCGATCCCTCCAACATGATCAAACGAATGCTTCTGATGCTGCTGGCGATGACGCTCATCGTGGGCGGCATCCTCGGTTACAAGCTGTTCGGCCGGCACATGATGACCCGTGCCCTGGCGACGCAGAAACCACCGGCGGTTTCGGTCTCGACTGCCGAAGCGCGTGAGTCGAGTTGGAAACCGGCGCTGAATGCCGTCGGGACCTTCGCCGCCACGCAAGGCATCATGGTCGCGGCCCAGCTCGACGGAGCGGTGACGGGCATCGCGTTCGAGTCGGGCGCACTCGTGCGCGAAGGCGATCTCCTCGTTCAACAGGACATTTCGACGGAGCAGGCCCAGCTCGCCAATGCGCGCGCCGCGGCGGAACTGGCGCGGCTCACGCTGGATCGCGCGAAACAGCTCCGGACACAGCAGACGAATGCGGCGAGCGACCTCGATGTCGCCACCGCCACGTTCCAGCAGGCGGGCGCGAACGTGGCGGCCATCGAGGCAGTCATAGCCAAGAGGACGATTCGTGCGCCCTTCGCCGGCCGGGTTGGCATTCGCCAGGTGAATGTCGGGCAGTTTCTGCGGAGCGGTGCCTCGATGGTGCCGCTCCAGGCGTCGGATCCCATTTATTTCAATTTCGCGCTGCCCCAGCAAAACGCCGCGCAGGTGGCGCCCGGCCAGGCGGTGACAGTCACGGTCGACGCATTTCCCGGGCAGGTCTTTGCCGGCACGATCAACGCGATCAATCCTGCCGTTGAGGAGGCGACGCGCACGCTCGAGCTGCAGGCGACGCTGAAAAACCCGGACGGCCGGCTCCAGCCGGGCATGTTCGGATCAGTCGCGGTTCAATTGAACACAGTCGACAAGGTGATCACGGTGCCCCTCTCGGCGATCGTTTATAATCCGTATGGCAACGCTGTGTACCTCGTCGAGGAAGGCGCGCAGGGGCAGGGCAGGGTGGTTCGGCAGCAGTTCGTCCAGACGGGCCCCATTCGCGGCACCCAAATCGCGGTGCTCAAAGGCGTGGCCACGGGCGCGACGGTCGTGACGGCCGGGCAGCTCGAGCTGCGCAACGGCTCGAGTATTGCGATTAACAATACAGTGATGCCCGAAGACTCCGCCACGTCGGTGCCGACTCATCCCTGATCTGCGATGCACTTCACGGATATCTTCATCAAGCGGCCGGTCCTCGCGTCGGTCGTCAGTCTCCTGATCCTCCTGATCGGCTTTCGCTCGATCGAACTGCTCAACGTTCGGCAGTACCCCCGCAGCGATACCGCGGTCATCACTGTCACCACCGTTTATGTCGGCGCCGGGGCGGACTTGATTCGCGGCTTCATCACCACGCCGCTCGAGCGCGAAATCGCCAGTGCCGACGGCATCGATTACATCGAGTCGAGCAGCGCGCCGAGCGTCAGCACGATCACGGCGCACCTGCGGCTGAACTTCGATTCCAACGCCGCCCTCACGCAAATCACCTCGAAGGTGAATCGCGTGCGCAATCAGCTGCCGACCGAGGCGCAGGATCCGGTGATCGACGTGCAACTGGCCGAGTCCACCGCGGCGATGTACATCATCTTCTCCAGCGACGAACTCGATTCGAACCAGATCACCGATTACCTGTATCGCGTGGTGCAGCCGAAGCTGACGGCGGTGCCCGGCGTGCAGAGCGCGCAGATTCTGGGCGCGCGGGTTTTCGCGATGCGCATCTGGTTGAAGCCGGATCGGCTCGCCGCGTATGGACTGAGCGCGGCGCAAGTCTGGCGCGCGGTGGCGCAGAACAACTTTCTGTCGGCGGTCGGTTCCACGAAGGGGTCGATGATTTCGGTCAACCTGAATATCTCGACCGATCTGCATACCGCGGACGAGTTTCGCCAGCTCGTGGTTGCCCAGCGCGGTGATGCCATCGTGCGGCTGGCCGATATCGCCGACGTCGCCCTCGGCGCCGAGAGCTACGAGGCCTCGGTGAAATTTGCCGGCCAGCCGACGACGTCCATTGCCATCAATGTGCTGCCGACCGCCAACGCGCTCACGGTGATCAGCGACGTGCGAAAAATTTTCCCGGCGATTGTGGCCGAGCTGCCGCGCAGCATGACGGCCTCGATTCCGTATGACGCCACCGACTACATTCGCAGCGCCATCCGGGAGGTGATCAGCACGCTGGTGGAGGCGCTGCTGATCGTCGTCATCATCATTTATCTTTTCCTCGGCACGGTTCGGTCGGTGGTGATCCCGATCGTGGCCATGCCGCTCTCGCTGGTCGGCGCCTGTTTCCTGATGCTGGTGCTCGGGTTCACGATCAACCTGTTGACCCTGCTCGCGATGGTGCTGGCGATCGGCTTGGTGGTCGACGATGCGATTGTGGTGGTCGAGAACATCCACCGTCACATCGAGGACGGGCTTTCCCCGTTCGAGGCGAGTCTCAAGGGGGCGCGGGAACTCGGCGGCCCGGTCGTCGCGATGACGATCACGCTCGCGGCGGTGTACGCGCCGATCGGTTTCCAGAGCGGACTGACCGGAACGCTCTTCCGCGAGTTTGCCTTCACGCTGGCGGGTTCGGTGATCGTATCCGGTATCGTAGCACTGACGCTGTCGCCGATGATGTGTTCGAAGCTGCTGAAACACGACACGGGCAATCGCCAGCGTTTCGCGCATTTCCTCGATCGCCAGTTCGACCGCGTGCGCAGCGCATACGAGCGGCTGCTGCATTCGACGCTCCAGTATCGTCCGGTCGTCGTCGTGTTTGCGCTGATTGTTTTCGCCAGCCTCGTGCCGTTTTATCAGCTGTCGAAGAGCGACCTCGCGCCGGACGAGGACCAGGGCATGATCATCGCGCTGGGCGCAGCGGCGCCGAACGCGAACATCGATCAGGTCACGCGCTATTCGGATCAGGTGACCTCGATTCTGGAAAGTTTCCCGGAGACTTCGCGGACAATTCAAATCAGCGGCTATCCGGCGCCCAACAACAGCATCACGCTGATGGCGCTCACGCCGTGGGATCAACGCAAACGCACGACGATGCAGTTGCTGCCGGAGGTGACGCAGAAGCTCAGCGCGGTTGCGGGCATGCGGTTGTTGTCCTTCCTGCGGCCGCCGCTCCCGGGCGCCGGAGGAGCAAACGTGCAATTCGTGGTGGTCTCCACCGACGACCCGGCGCGCATCGCGCAAGTGGCGGACTCACTCGTGCAGGAGGCGGTAAAGAGCGGCATGTTTTTCTACGCCGACAGCAGTTTGAAGTTCGATCAGGCCCAGGCGTACCTCGAAGTGGATCGTGACAAGGCGGCGATGCTCGGCGTGACGATGTCCCAGCTCGGCTCCGACCTGGGTGCGTTGCTGGGCGGCAACTACGTCAACTTTTTCAACATCCAGGGCCGCAGTTACCGGGTCGTGCCGCAGGTGGAGCGCGCGTTCCGGCTGAACCCGGAGCAATTGCGCGATTTTTACGTGAGCACCGGCAAAGGCCGGCTCGTTCCACTATCGACGCTGGCGACGATCCGGTATCAGGCGCAGCCGCAGGTTTTGAACCGTTTTCAGCAGCTGAATGCTGCGACCATCACATGCGTGCCGAAGCCGGGCATCACGCAGGGGCAGGCGCTTGACTTCCTGAACGCGCGTGCGCGCGAGCTTTATCCCTCGGGGTATACGACCGATTACGCGGGGCAGTCGCGGCAGTTTGTGCAGGAGAGCGGCACGTTTCTTGTGACCCTCGCCTTCGCGGTCATCATTATCTTCCTCGTGCTGGCCGCGCAGTTCGAGAGCTTCCGCGATCCGCTGATCATCATGTTGAGCGTGCCGCTGGCGATTTCCGGCGCGCTTGCATTTATCTGCGTCGGGTTTCACGGGCTGTCGCTCAACATCTATACGAAGGTCGGGCTGATTACGCTGGTCGGACTGGTGACGAAGCACGGCATTTTGATCACGCAGTTCGCGAACCAGCTTCAGCGGGAAGGCGCTTCCCGCCGGAACGCCGTTGAGCACGCGGCCGGAGTTCGGCTCCGCCCGATTCTCATGACAACTGCGGCGATGGTGCTCGGCGTGATGCCGCTGGTCTTTGCTTCCGGCGCCGGCGCCGTGAGCCGCCAGCATATGGGCCTGATCATCGCGACCGGCATGAGCGTCGGCACGCTGTTCACGCTGTTTGTCGTGCCCGCTGCCTACACGCTGCTTGCCCGCGACCATCACGCCGGGGACGCGGTGCGGTTGGACCGGAGCGGTATTGCCACGCCGCCCGAACCGGAATTGGCTTTGTCCCGTGAACCGAACGTGATGTCGCCCCGATGACGCGGCACCGTGGATTCGCCCCTTTTCCATGACAAACATACATACCATTACGCGGCGTGACTTCGTGGCGTTGGGAGCGACGGCGGCGGTGGCTCCGGCCATTCTGCGCGGTGCCGATCTCGCGCGCGAACCGGTGCGGATTGCGCACATCGGCCTGGGCACGCGCGGCTGGGATCTCATCCGCTACACGGGCGCGGTGCCCGAAGCGAAGGTGGTCGCGGTGTGCGATGTCTATGCGCCCCATCTGAAGCGGGGATTCGAGGCGTCGGGCAACCCGGAGGCGAAGCAGTATCATGATTACCATGACGTGCTCGCGGATCGCTCGGTCGAGGCGGTGGTGATTGCGACGCCGGATCACTGGCACGAGCGGATGGTCCTGGATGCCGTTGCGGCGGGGAAAGCAATTTACTGCGAGAAGGGGCTCACCATGTCCGTCGCTTCCGCGAAGCGGATGCGCGCGGCGGTGAAGAAGGCGGGCACGGTGTTCCAACTGGGGCATCAGGGCCGGCAGTTGCCGGCCACCGCCGAGGCTGGCCGGCAGATGCGGGACGGGAAGATTGGTGACGTGACGCTGATTCACGTTGGGCGGTATTTCAACGGCACGAAGGAGCGCGCTCCGTGGCGCTGGTATGGATATTACAGTTCCTGGGAGCGGCCGGATCCGGCGCAGGTACTCAAGCAACTCGACTGGGCCCGCTGGCTCGGAGCGACGCCGAAGATCGAATTCAACGAGCGGCATTTCTGGCACTGGCGGTGTTACTGGCCCTATGGCACGGGCCAGGCCGGCGATCTCCTCAGCCACGAGATGGACCACGTGCAAACGGTGCTGAAGTGGGGGATCCCGGATCGGTGCAGCTGTACGGGGTTGAACGCGTACTACCATGATGACCGGCAGGTGCCTGACACCTGGTTGGCCGCGTATCATTTCGAAAAGCAGAAGTCCTCGATCACGTTCGAGGGCTGCATGAATTCCAAGCGGGTCCAGCCGCCGGAATACATCGGTCGCGATGGCCGGCTCATTTTCAGCGGCATCGGCCAGGACGCGAAAAAGTTTTGGGTATACCCCGATGGCGCGGCTTATCCGCACATGGGCAAGATGCCCGAACCGACATATGTCTACGATCCGGCAACGGGTGAAAAATGGCCCAGCCACATGGACGATTTTCTGCGCTGCGTGAGAACACGCGAGCAGCCAAAATGTAATATCGACGAAGCCTTCATCGAGGTGGTCACGCTGCTCATGAGCGTCGAGTCGTACCAGCGGAAGCGCGAAGTCCGCTGGGACGCGAAGAAGGAAGAGATCGTCTGACGGGTGGGAGGCGAAGTTTCGGGGAGCCGCGCGGCACATCCGCCGCCGAGGCGACGCCGCGCGTCCGGGTTTTCGGAGCGGCGGCTTTCCAGCCGCCGCCTGGCCCGCTTGCCTACGCCTCGATCGTCGCCGGCAGTCTGCGCGTGAGCTGCAAACACCAGCGAAAGCACCGGTGCGCAACATCCACGGGCTCGCAGAACATCATCGGGCAGCCGGAGGGAATGAGCCTGAGTTGACCTTCGCGCGCGATCCGCACGGCTTCCTCCGGCGCGCTGCCGACGCCGAGCGAACGATGGAGCCACACGCGTTTGATGCCGAGATCGACGCATTCCCGCACCACGCTCGCGGCGGCGTGGGGCGGGGTGATCACTAATACAGCGGACACGGTTCCCGGAATCGACCTCAGGTCGGGGTAACAGCGCACACCCTCAATTTCACTGGCCGCCGGATTGACCGGAATGACCTCGCGCCCGGCGGCGCGGAGTTTTTTGAAGACGTAATTTGTCACGTGGCCAGGGCGGCGGGAGACGCCCACGACGGCGACACGCGGTTGAGCCAGGAAGTCCTGGGCGGCATCGGCAAGCTTCATGAGTGGAATTGTTGACGGCCGTGAGTGCGTGCGGATCGCTCGTTTCGGAGACCCGCGTTCAGGGGGCAAGCTACGGCAGTCTGGAGCGAGCGTCTGCGCGCATTTTGTCCACCAGCTATCAGGGCTCCAGCAACCCGGCACCCGATGGAGCGGCGGCTTTCCAGCCGCCGATAACGGCTGAGGAACGGCGCCGGGCGACTGGAAAGCCGCCCTATCCTGGCTCGTGTGGAAACGAGGCGTTGGTCTCGGCAACGCGTCTGCCGCTTACCACACCTTCAACTTCATCGGGCTGGCTACCTCCAATTCGAAGGGGCCAGCCACCGGGCGGGTCGGCGACCGCGTTTTCCCGAAATAGTCCCGATCGATGACGAGCGGAGAACCGTCGGGATTTTCGAACGGCATTTTGGAAACCTGGGTTCGCCCGAGCAGTTCGGTCGTCACTTGCACGGTGCCCGCGCTCGCGATTTCCAGCATCGGCTCCAGTTCGACAAAGACCTCATCTCCGTTCTCCACGACGCGTGGCCGCGAGGTGCCGGCGGCCGTGAGTGGATTCGCTTCGCCAGCGTAAGGCCGGGCTGTATTGAAATACACATTACCGCCGGTGTGCAGGGGCCGTTCGCGCTGGTCGTACACCCACAGGCCGTATCCCGCGATGCGCGACGGCGCTTTCGGGTTCTGGGCGGCGGGCGACGGTGGTGGTTCCGCGCGGCCGATCAGGACGTTGTTATAAAAACGATTGTCGCCGCCCTGGGTGCTGCTCAGCCCAGCGAGCGTGGTCCCGTGGGCGACATGGAACGGAGTGGAACGTTTCGGCTCCGGCCGGCTTTCGATTTTACCGGCGAACAGATTGTGGAGGTAGGCGCCGCCTTCGGACATGTCGTTCACACTGACGCCCGAGAGGAACAGGTTGTTGTCCACTGTGAATGGACCGTGATTCACCTCCACGAAAAGGTCGTCCGTGGTGTTGTCGTAAAAGAGATTCGCCGTCACCCGCGTGCCCTGTGCCATCCAATCCAACCACAGGCCGCGACCGGCATTGTGAATGCGGTTGTTCCGGATCAGGACGTCAATCGCGGCGTGCAGCTTGATGCCGCCCATTTCGGCGCCGGTGAACTGCCGCTTGGCCCAGATATTGTAGATGTGATTGTTTGTGATTTCGCTGAAGACAGGACCAAGGCTGCCGCAGATTCCGGTCTGCTCGCAGTCGAAGATCACATTGTGGCGCACGCGGTGGGAACCGATTTTGTCGCGGGACCAGCCGGCGGCGAGCGCACGCACGATGACTTCATTATAGTGCGTGGCGCCGTCCTTGCTGCGGTCCAGGTTCCAGACGTTGTGTCCCGTCCGGCGATCCTTGCCCAGCGTGATGCCCGAACATTTCGAATCACTAATCACGTTGTGTTCAATCACCCAGCCCTTGCTCCAGTGCGTGCCGATTAATCCAATCTGTTCGGCCGTGGGCGCGGCCCATTGCGTCGCCGCGTGACACATGCGAAATCCGCGAACCGTGATGTAGTCGCGCCCGGGTTGGTCGGGGTAGAAGCAACTGTCCCGCACATTGATCTCGACGAGTTCGACGTTGGGATCCCGCCCGTGAAAATTGGCGTAGATATAGGTGTTCGTTTCGTCGCTTTCACTGAACCACGTCCACGTGGAGGCCTCGCGGTCACGACTCTCCGGATACGGCACGGGCTCCAGCACGCGCTGCAACAGGTGCGTCTCGTAAAGCGATTTCCCGTTGAGGTAAACCTCGCCCGTGTGGTGCGGCCGGCCCTTGTCCGTGAACCAGTCACCGTTGATGAGATCCTTGTATGGGTTGTATCGGCCGAAGAAGGACGCGGGCAGCGTCACCTTCCACACGTCGCCCATAAAACGCGACCAGCCGCGGACCACCTCCGAGCCCTTGAGCACCGCCTTCTCGCCCGCGGCAGCTTGATACACGATGCGCTTCGCGTCGGACTCGCCGCCGCGCGGCGGCGTGACGCGTTCGCGGTAAATACCTTCGTGGACCGTGATCGTGTCGCCGGGCTGGGCGAGCTGGGCGGCAGCGGAGATGGTTTGGAGCGGCCGTGAGACGGTGGCGTCCTGGGTGTTGTCGCCCTTCGGCGAGACGTGAAATTCACGCGCTTCAACAGCGGACGCGAACGCGATGACGAACAGAATCCAACAGCTGGACTTCATAGTGTGAGGCGGAGCGAACGGTCTTCGTAGCTGCGAGTGCCAGCGAGTGGACCTGCACACCACTCGCTCGCATTAGGCGCCGCTACTTCGGGAAAATCGGCCGCAGGTATTCGAGGTCGTAACGTATGCTCTTCTCCACGCCGAGCGGCGTCTTCACTCCCTCGATGCCGAGCCAGCCGCGATAGCCGGCCGCATCAAGCGCGCTCCGGACCGCCGGGAAATCGATCGAACCCTTGCCGTAAAGATCGTCGTAGTCCTTGAGGTGGACCTCGCAAATCCGCTCCCGTCCGAGTCGTCGAATCGCCGCGCCGATGTCCTCCCCGACTTTCTGCATGTTTCCCACATCGTAATAGACTTTGATCGCCGGTGAATTCACCGCATCCAGGATCCGTTCGAGTTCCGGTGCCTTCAGCCACGATTCGATCCCGTAAACCAAGCCCGCGGCCTCGGCGCGCGGCGCGAATTTCTTCAGCCGCCGGATGACTTCGGCGGTGCCAGCGGCATCGTCCACCAGATCACCCTTGGAAAAGAACGCCAGCAGGCACACGCGCGTGCCCATGCGTTGCATGACGCCGATGCTGTCGAGCACCCATTGTTCGGTCGCGCCATCACTTTTGTATGGGACGCTGTTGAGCACGCCCATCGCGAGCGAAGCAATGGCCACCTTGTACTGCGCGGACGCGGCGAGGATCTGGTCCTGGAGGGCGCGATCGAACAGTGGCAGCGTCGTAACGCCTTCCTTGATACGGCCAAGATCCACCTGCACCCCGTCGAGCCCGATGCGCGCGGCGAGCTCGAATGCTTCCGGGTGGCAGGTCTTCTGGAGCGTCCAGTCACACGCGAAGATTTTGAACCCGGAGGCCGACGGTGTTCTTTGCGGCGAGGCACTGCGTGTTTCGCGTCCCCATGCGACGGCCGCGGCGAGCCCCAGCGACTGCTTCACGAATGCGCGGCGCGGAAGGATGCTTTTCATGGCTCGGGTCGGCCGTGCGTCAGGCCTTCAGCCCGGACAAATCCGCTTTCAGTTTTTTCTTGTTCGTGGAGATCTCCTGCCACGTGACCATCCGCCCCTCCTGGGCGGCGGTGCGGCCCATGATGGCGACAAGATTGCTCGTGACACTTGGCTCGAGGGTGAGGTTGGCGGCGTCTTTCTTCATCACGAGCCCGTGAAAGGCAGCAATGTTCGCTTCCGCACCTTCCTTGAAAATCGCCTTGGTGGACCCACCACGATAGAAGTTTTCCTTGCCGCCCCGGATCATCACGTCGCCGCCGTATTTGCTGTTGAATACGCCGGTCGTGCCAAACATCCGGTTGATGATTCCACCGGGCTCGCCCTGGGCGTCAAACTGCCGCGAGCTGAACGTCACCCCGATGTTCTTGGGGTACTCGTAAACCAGGGCGAAATGATCCCAGCAGTCGCCCACATCGATCCGCACGCGACGGCCGCCCGTGCCGGTGCACCGCAGCGGCGGCGTGTCCTTCATGATCCAGCTCATCACGTCGAGCGCATGGATGTTCTGCTCCACGATGATGTCGCCCGAAAGGACCTGGTCGAACACCCAGTTCTGCAGCCGCGCTTCCGGGGTGCCGGGCGGCGTTTTGATCGCGAGCCGGTTGGCATGGTACACGGCTTCCCCGAAACAAAGGTCGCCCATCGAGCCGGCATGGAGCCGCCGGATCGCCTCGACGTAAAATTCGTTGGTCCGCGTCTGGAAATCGACGAGGAAGACGAGGCCCTTCTTCCGCGCCATCCCGCCGGTTTCGGCGATCGAGTGGCAGCCCGGCGCATCGACGGCCGTGGGTTTGGCGAGGTAAACATGGAGCCCGGCGGTCACCGCCGCCCGCGCCTGCTCGGGGTGAAAATAGGGCGGACTAATGATCGCGACCGCATCCAGCCCACCCTGCGCGATCATCTTCTCCGCGCACTTGAGTCCGGTGAACCTCTGCTTTGGACCGAGGTTGAATTTGTCGGCCACCGACGCCACCCGCTCCGCGAAATAATCGGCGGCGCCGACGATGTCATAGCCACCCTGGGCGGAAAACAAGTCCGCGATCCATTTGCCTCGCCCGCCGCAGCCCACGATCCCCAGCCGTATTCGTGAATTGGCGACACTGCCCTGGGCGACGGCGCGACTGAGGGTGGAAACCGCCGCCAGCCCGAGGCCGGCCTGCGCGATAAAATGCCGCCGGGAGACCTCGGCGGGATCGGAGCGGGGAGTGTTGTTCATGGATTCCGGAGAAAAGGCAGGCAACGTGACGCTGCCCTCGAACGGCCGCGCGGTGAGTTTGGTGATTGCGAGGACCATGCTTTGGCAGCCGGCCAGTGAAATGACGAGCTTCGTGTCGCGCCGACTGAGTGGCTTGAAAAAGCGCATCGCCGGGAGCGCAATGTTCCCGTCGAGTCCACTCGCTGGCGCTCGCAGCCACTGGGAACCGGCACTGGCTCGCTCGGAGTGGCATGAGCGTCTCGCCATACCTTTATACACATCGTGAGCCACGGGCGGGACGCCCGTGGGACGAAGAACATGGGCGGGAGGCCCATGCCACGCCGGACACGGCCCGCGCACCGAATTGAATCAGACACCGGCCCCTTCCTGCTCAGCCCTTGTTCTTCTTCTTTTTCCCCTTTTGGTCGCCGCTCCGAACGGCGGCATCCGCCTCGGCGGGCGACATTTTTTCCGGAAAACGTCCCTTGTCGTCCGTGCGGACGACCCAGTCCTCGATTTCCTTGCGCAGCCGTTTCAACGCGGCGACATGCTCCGGGTTCCTGGATTCGGTGAGGTTCTTGATTTCATGCGGGTCCGCCACCATGTCGTAGAGCTGCTCCTCGGGCTGGCGCGGCTGACAGAGAAACGCCTGCACGGGCGTGAGTTTGCCCTGGGCAAACAAATCCTGCATCAGCCGCCAGGCCGGGTATGAACGTTCCTTGTACGCGTTCGGCGCGAAGAAGGGCACCTCGGGCGTGAAGGTGCGGATGTAGCGATAGCGGGCGTCGCGCACCGTGCGGATGCGCATCGCGGTTTCGTCACAGCGGTCGCGCGCGCCGAACGCGTATTGCTTGGGCGCGCCGACTTCGCGACCGAGGAATGGTTTTCCCTGCATCGTGGGCGGAATCCTGGCCCCCGCGAGACTCAGCAGGGTTGGCGCCATGTCGATCGCTTCGAGCAAACGTTCGTCGACCGAGCCGGCCCGGTACTGGGCGGGAGCCGGTGCGCCTTTCGGCCAGCGCACGATCATCGGCACGCGCATGCCTTCCTCGTAGCAGAATTGTTTGCCGCGGATGTGCGCTTCACCGTTGTCGCCCATGAATATCACCACGGTGTTGTCCGCCATGCCTTCGCTTTCGAGCTGGGCGAGAATCTTCGCGATCTTGCCGTCGAGCCGGCGCGCGGAATCGAGGTAGTCGGCGTAGTCCTTTCGGATGACCGGATGGTCGGGATAATAGGGCGGCAGCTTGATCGTCTTTGGATCGGTCGCCCCATCACCGTTGAACGCGCGGTGCGTTTCCTGAAAGTTCACCTGCGCATAAAACGGCTGATGGGACTTCAGCTCGCTCCAACTGTCGGTCTGAAACGACTTCTGCGTCCCCGGGATGAAATTCCAATCCGTCTTGCCGCTGCCCTGGATCTTCATGGCGGCCGGAAACTCCCGGATGTTCGCCGAAAAATACCCCGCCTCCTGGAACCATTCACCCAGCGTGCGGACACCCGGCGGCAGCGGCTGCTTGTTCGGCGTGCGATGTTGATGCGCGCCAATCGTGGTCGCATACATCCCGGTGTTGAAGGCCGAACGCGACGGCGAACAGACCGGTGCCGTGGTGTGGAAGTGATTGTAGCGGACACCCTCCTTCGCGAGCCGATCGATCGTCGGCGTGGACGCGGCGGGTTGTTCACCATAACAACTGTACGCCGAGGGGCCCGTGTCCTCCGCGATGAGCCAGAGGAAGTTCAGGCGGACGGGCGCGGCGGCGTGAACGCAGACGCTCGAGACGAGTAGCAGGGCAATCGAAAGGGCGCGGAGATGCATAAGTGAAGT
This sequence comes from Opitutales bacterium, assembly GCA_038204695.1. Classification (GTDB taxonomy): domain Bacteria; phylum Verrucomicrobiota; class Verrucomicrobiia; order Opitutales; family Opitutaceae; genus ER46. The sequence continues at coordinate 15,273 of JBBRCR010000138.1, forward strand.
GAGCTGAGAGCGAACGTGAATGAAACGATCGTCACGGGCAATGGAGGAAGCGTGAAATGTGTGGGTGTCCCCCTGTTTTTCATCGCGGCTCGGCTCACCGCGCCGGCTTCATTCGTTCGCACTCCACGCGCGAAATGCGCCCCGTTCCGTCGGAGTTCTTCACGCGCAGAGTGGCCGTCGTCGCCGTCTGCGCCGCGACCCGGAACGCATCCTTTTCCAAATCATACTCGACGCTTCCCACGTGGCCGACGGCGTCCAGGATTATCTCGAAGCGCGATGTCTTCACATAGCCGCCAATCACCAGCGCACGTCGCGCTGGCAATTCCGGTTTTGGCCAGTCGCGCTGCAAAAATGCCTCCGTTGTTCGCCCGCGGAAACGCTGCTGCGCCGGCGTTTCGTTTTGCATGTGCCCCTGGCCGCCCACGCCCTCCAGTTCGTGATATTCCACGAGTTGGCGCTTGCCCATGCCGTCGGCGGCTCCAACCCACAACCGTGCATGTAGCGCCGGCACGCGGATGTCGCGTTCGCCATGGAAAACGAGGGTCGGCGTAGCCGCAGCGTCCCATCCTGGTTGCTGGGATACTCGCAATACTCGCCGGCCGCCTGCGCGGCTCCGGCGGCGGCGAGTGCCGCAATGATGATCCGCGTGGAGTGCGACAAAGCCGTCAGGCAAGTGCGACCACTCCCGCGTCACCGGCCCTTTTTCGCCGCTTTCCTGGCGCCGCCGGATTTCTTCGCGCCACGCTCACTCATCGGCAGCAGCGCTCCGCCGCGTGCATTCATTTCGGCGTCACAGAGCGCGCGCATCTTCTTCAGCACGTCGGCCTGTTCCGGGTCTGCCGCGATGTCTTTGAGTTGGTCGGGATCACGCTGCAAATCGTACAGCAGTTCGGACGCGGGCTGCTGATCGAAGTAACGCGCATACACATAGCGGTCGCCGCGAATTCCCTCCCAGGTCAGCGTGGGTGCAAGATCGAGGTGCTCGCAGAAAAAATACGTCCGCCAGTCGGCGGGTTTTTCGCCCCGTACGAGCGGCGCGAGGGTGCGGCCTTCATAGGCCGCCGGCGGCGTGACGCCGGCCCAGTCGAGGAACGTCGCCGGCAAATCCACATTCAACGCCATGTTCGGCACGACCCGGCCCCGCTTTTCCTTCGGCAGCCGGGGATCGTAGATCACGAGTGGGACCCGCAGCGACTCCTCGTAATGCGACCACTTGCCCTGAAAGCCGCGATCACCGAGGTAGTAGCCGTTGTCGGCGCTGTAGATGATGATCGTGTTGTCGGCGAGGCCCGCCTCCCGCAGCGCCCCGAGCACCCGCGCGATGGCGCGATCGATCCCGCTGATCTGCCGGAAATACGCGCGGACGTTCGTCTGATATTTCTCGGGTGTGTCGTAGCCCCAGAAAAACCGCTCCCGGTTGATCGATTTTTTGAGGTACTCCGGCTGTGACTCGTAAATCGCGGCACTGCCCAGCCGGGGCGGCGGAATTTCGCGATCCTCGTACAGGCCGTCGACCGATGGCGGCCACGGGTGATGTCCGACGCCCGGACGCTTGTCGCCATCTTCGGCGTGGGCGGCGTTAAACCAGAGATTGAGGCAGAACGGTTGATCCTTCGGTTGCGCTTTGATGAACGCGATGGCGCGATCGCCCACAAGATCGGTTTCATGGCGCTTCGTGCCGTCCGGGAGCGTTTTGAAGTAGGGGTTGCGTCCAATCGCCTCGAATACATCGAACTGTTCGGCCGGGGTGAATCCCGGCGGGGCCTGCAGGTGCCATTTCCCGAAATGGCCCGTGCGGTATCCCGCCGCGCGGAGTTGGACGGGAAAGATTGTGCCCAGTGCACGGGGCGTCACGACGGGCACGGCATCGCGCTGCGCATGCGTGCGCGCCCACTGACCCGTGAGCACCACCGCGCGGCTGACCCAGCAGACGGACGTGGTGACGAACGCATTGGAGAATCGGATACCGTCTTTCGCCAGCTGATCGATGGCC
>JBBRCR010000139.1:0-17189 GCA_038204695.1 Opitutales bacterium
GGTAGGTCATATGGAGAGCCCGGCCATATATATAACGCTCCGCCTGCACGTCGAGCGCTGGAAAGAGGGACAAGAAGTAGTCGCGGGTGAAGGCGCGGTGCGCGTTGAAATAAACGCGGCATTGGGAGTCAACCGGTACGCTAACATAGAGATCACCACCGTGAGCAAGCACGCGACCCAGCTCAGCCGCGCCTTTTTCCGACCCAAACGCGTCGACCGGGTCGCCGTAGCGGCCAAGTCCTATATGCTCGAGAACACAGAGTGACGACAGGCTGGCGATTGATCCGTCGCCAAACGGCAAGGCAATCACCGAACCCGCTATGTACGAAAACCGCTCCGGCTGAAGATCCACCAAGCGGATATCCACAAACGTAACCGGCACGAATTGCGCGATAATCGCCATGGACTTCGCTGATGAACCCACGTCCACGTGGCGCGCTGGGCGCCTTTCGGCAATTTTTCGCGCACACCACGAATCCTGCAGGAAATACGTCGGTTCCAACGGTGTACTCGCCGTCCGGTCGGTGAGACAAGGCAGGATGTCTCGCCCGCGCAGCGTGAACGCCGTCCCCCCATTCAGCCGCTTAAATTCACGATACTCGCCGGCAAAAGCCCACAAGCGCGCGAGCCCCTCGACCCAACGGAACCCGAGACCGAATTGATCCGCCAGCACGCGTCTCGTTGCTTGCGCGATGCGCAGCGTCTCGAACTTTCCAAGCCAACTACGGATCGTCATGCGCGGAGTTTTTTCCACCAGCTTGGGCGCTGTGCCTTGGATCGTTGCACAGTCGACTCATCCTGGAGCCGTGCAGTGACAAATTCGCGCTCGGCATTTGGGACGGCAATCAGCACGTCCTCGAAAAGCGCGACGTATCGCGCTCCGGAAGCGGCTAGAGCGGCAACCGTTGTGGCAAGGTCGGGCCAGTGAGCCGCGCAATGCGGCCGCGGTGGCGGCGAGAAAAATAACCGCGCATCATCCACGAAGACAGCATGCACCGGCGGCGCGGCATTGATGATCGCAATCTCATCCAGAAGTGGACACTCCATCTCGCGTCCGGCGGTATCAAGGCCGCTCCAATGGGCATCGAGCCAGAAGAGCGTGGGACGTGCCAAAGCGGGAACGATCTCGCGGAGCACAGCGGCTGAGTTGCCGTTCAGGACCCGCACGTGGGGCTGCGACCGAAACCGCTCCACGGCGTTTGCGTGGAATTGTCGGGAGAGTTCAATGGTGGTGACGCGACGAAAATGCGCCGCGGCCCAGGCTGCCGTTTCGCCAAGATACGTACCAGTCTCGACGAACTCATCGAACTTCATGCGTGGCTGCAGCGCGAAAATGAGTTCGGCCGGCGGCCCCATGCGATGAGTTCCCATAAAGTTAGACGGGGAATCGCCGCCACGGGAAGAAGATGGCTTGTGCCATCAACCGCAGATTCGCGCGTGCACGTCGCTCGCAGCCCTCGAGGGCAAATGTCGTCACCGCAAATGACACGAGCGACGCAGCCACCGCGCCGATGGCACCCCATCGCGGTACGAGCGCGACATTGAGCGCCACGTTCACCACGGCCCCCGCAATGGCGGTCAACAAAGCAAAACGTAGGAGCCCCTCGTTGGTGATGAAGATTCCGCGCGCCACGCCGAGATTTGTGAAGAACAGCCGGAAAGCGAGGTATGGGAGGAGTGCCGCGGCACCGGCATAAGAACCTCCATAAAGAACGCGTGCGGCGGCGGGCCCCCACACAATCAACGGGAGCGCCGTAACGAGAAAGAGGCCAAACATGAAACGATACAGGCTGTACAATCGGCGCTGGTAAAGAGTTTCATCATCCTGTTTTGCTCGGGCGATCTCCGGCGCAGACACCGTTTGAATCACCATCGGAATAAATGCGAACACGCTGACGAGCCGCATCGCCGCCGCATATTGCCCCAACTCGTCCGCCCCAAGCATCGCTCCGATTACAAGCTGGTCGGCATACGCCTGCGCCGTGATCGCGGCGCCCGACACGGCAAGCGGCCAGCTTTCACGCAATAATGTTAAAATTCGTGACTGGGTGCATGTCCATGTGCCAATCCCGTGACCGCCGCGATGTGCCACCACCAACCATCCCCCCGCCGCCGCCGCTAGTTCCGCCACGCCGGCGGCGGCGAACGCGAGCAATGGTGCACCACTCAAAATCAAGAACACCCTCAGCGCGCTGCCAAACAAGCACTGGCCCATCCGAACCGATGCTGACACGCGCGACTCTCCGCGCGCCTGAAACAATAAATCGATGATATCGGGCGCTTGGAACAGTATTCCCGCCGCCACCACTAGGATGAGCGTCCCAGCCGGCGTCGCACTCCCCGAATGCCACCATGCAATCCCCACGCAGGTAAGAAGGCCGAGCGCCGCCCCCGCCGCGCGCAAGAAAAACGCGGCGCCCATCCATCCCGCGGTATCTGCTGGCCTTCGCGCAAGTTCCCGCACCACGACCGGACCAATTCCGAAGGATGTGAGCGATGTCACCACGCCGACCGTGACCAGCGCGTAGTTGAACCAGCCGTAATCTTCGGGTCCCAAGTAACGGGCGAGCCACACTCCCACGATTATACCGGCCAGCATCCGCAGAATCTGGTCGAAGAAGAGCCAAAGCGAATTGCCAAACGCCCGGCGCAGCGTGTGGCGACCGTTGAGGCGCAGGCGGAGAACAGCCGGGAGACGCTCGCTGTTCAGCATGTCCACCATCTGATGTTACCCCGTGATTCTGACGAAAGCCGAAGGACATCAAAAGATGGAATGCAACGACGTGGCTGACGGGGAAGGGTAACGACCATGTTTTCACGCAGCATGGAAAAAGCGGCTCCTAGGTCAACGTCACGCCTGTCAATCTTTGGCTAACAGCATGGATGGGCGGAATTCGTGGGGGGCACCACGGTTCGATCCATAATGACAGCCGGAATATGCTTTCGCCGCGCGCACGCCCTCCCTTACGTTCCGCGGATCCAGCATGAAACTTTCCATCGTCATCGCCTGTTACTACGAGGCGAAAACGATCCCCGCGATCGTCGAGCGCGTGCGGGCGGCGCCAGTGAAGGACAAGGAAATCATCATCGTCGATGACGGCTCGCGCGATTTGTGGGCGCGGAACCCGTTCCTTGACACGCGGCGGGCCAGCAATACACCGGTATTACATGCCGGTCGCCACTCTTCGCCTCACCGCCGCCGAGAAACGCCGCTTCACCGCCGAAGCCCGGCGCCGGGGACTGACGCTCTCCGAATATCTTCGCCAGGCCGGCAACGCGGAGGCGAAGCGAATCGATTGGAAAGCCTTTTTCGCCGCCAATCCGCCGGCCCCCCTCCCCGCCCACGCGCCTTCCGACCTTTCCTCGCGTGAAGGATTCGGAGGTTAAATACCTCGTCGATGCCGGTCCGCTGGTCGGCGCTTTCTGGGCCGCCGATCAGTGGCACCATTGGAGCCGGAAAACGCTCTCTTCGCTCGGCCAGCCCGCGTTCACGACGGAAACGGTCTTCGCCGAGGCGGCCCACCATCTCAAGGCCCACACCCCCGCGCTGCTCCAACTGTTGGCCGCGCTCGAAACCGGGCTCGTGCGCTTCAACCCTGTCTATCCGGCGAACACGGCCCGCGCGGCCGAAATTATCACCCGCTATGCGCCGCGCGCCGATTGGGGCGATGCCTCCCTCGTCATCCTTTCCGAACGCCACCGGCGCGCCCAACTCGTGACGCTGGATCTCCGTGATTTTTCCATTTACCGCCGCAGTGACGGCAAACCGGTGCCCTGCATCCTGCCGCCCGCGCCCGCCTGAACGTTAACTCCACGCAATTCGCTGCCCACCTCGTCTCCGCCGCGTCCGGCATGAAACTCTCCATCGTCATCCCCTGTTACAATGAGGCGAAAACGATCCGCTTGATCGTCGATCGCGTGCGGGCGGCGCCCATCAAGGACAAGGAGATCATCATCGTCGACGATTGCTCCCGGGACGGGACCCGCGACTTGTTGCGCACGCAGATCGCGCCGCTGGTCGACAAAATCATCTACCACGAGGTCAACCAGGGAAAAGGCGCCGCGCTGCGCACCGGCTTCACGGCTGTCACCGGCGACATCGTGATCGTCCAGGACGCCGACTTGGAATATGATCCCGCTGAGTATCCCAGCCTGATCAAACCAATCCTCGATGGCCGCGCCGATGTCGTGTTCGGATCGCGTTTCCAGGGCGGCCAGCCGCACCGCGTGGTGTACTTCTGGCACATGGTGGGAAATAAACTTCTCACGCTCTTCTCCAACATGGGCACAAATCTCAACCTCACGGATATGGAGACGTGCTACAAGGTGTTCCGCCGCGAGGTGCTCCAGAAGATCCAAATCGAGGAGAATCGGTTCGGGTTTGAGCCCGAGATCACCGCCAAAGTCGCAAAACTGAACGTCGTGATCTACGAGGTCGGCATCAGTTATTACGGCCGCACCTATGCGGAAGGGAAAAAGATCGGGTGGCGCGACGGATTCCGGGCGCTGTGGGCCATCGCGAAATATAATTTTCTCCGGTAGCATTGGCGCCATCACGCGGGTGGCGCGGCCCACCGGCGATGCATCGTGCGACTTCAGCCGCGCGGTGACTCAGTGGTTTGATTTCGTTCCAGACACGCCGGGAAGGACGCGCGGCTGCATCGCGGCCACGATTTAGCCATCATTTTAGCGAGTTCCGCCGCCGTTAGGCTCGTCCCCACAAAGCGGATCGAAATACTTCGGCCGCCCGGTCTCACGCCCACCCAATTCCACCGTGTTCCGCTCCACCAAGACTTTCGTTGCCGCTGTCATTGGCGTGTCACTTGTCTTGCGCCTGATTCTCGCGGCCAGCGGCGGCCAATACTATTTTGGCGACGAGGAACGCTACGATTATGGCGTGCGATTCTACCTTTCCCTGCACCAGGGAAACTGGTCCATCTGGCGCGAGATGGCGACGCTGCCCGGCCATGTGCTGTATCCATGGCTCGGTGCCGCGGTCACGGCGGGACAGCACTTCCTTGCGCAGCTGACACCGTACGGCGATTGGAGCCAGCCGCAGAATGTGGTTTTCACGATGTGGTTGAGCGCGGCGCTGCTTTCGCTGTTCTCAACCGCGAATGTGTTTCTCGTCTACCACCTCGCGCAAGTCATCGGAGCGAGCGAGCAGGAGGCACGATGGACGCTGTTGCTGATGGCGGCGTCGAACACCGCCTTCTATTTTTCGCGCCACCTGCTCCCCTATGAGCCCGCGATCACAGCGGCACTGCTGGGTCTGATTATCGGCCTTGGGCAGCCGACCACGACGCGCGCACTCGCTTGCGGCCTGCTCGCTGGCGTCGCCTACGGCATCTATAACGGATACTGGTACCTCGTCCCCGTCGTATGGCTCGCCTTCACTCTCGGCCGGCGACGGGACCCGCAGCGGGTGTTGCTCTCGGCGAGTTGTGCGGCGGGCACGATAGTGATGGTCGGCGGCCTCGTCGCGGCAGGCGCCCTCCTCGGCGGCAACGCTTATTGGAGCGCCGTCGATGGCTTCAGCCGCTCGGCGACGTTCGGGGTGTTCGCGGAGGGCTGGTCATTGCCGTGGGAATTCCTGTGGCACTCGGAAGGGCTCGCCGGGGCGATCGCGGCGCTCGCGATCATCTTCGCCGTGGTATCAATCCGCCGTGGGGGCGGTTCACCGCCGCCCTGGGTCCAGGCCAGTCTTGTTGCCCTCGTGGCGGCGTATGCGCTCCTGACGGTTTTCTCCTGCGGCTTGGAGCGCTTCGTGGTGTATGCGCGTACCGTCAAACCGTTCCTGGTGCCACTGTGTCTGGTGGGCGGCTGGGCCGCCGACCATCTCCTGGCCGGATCGCCCCGGTGGCGATTGCCGGCCGCCGCCCTCATCGTGCTGATCGCGGGCCTTCACTTCTGGCCGCATTTCACGCGAGTGTTTCCCCGCGAGATTGAGATCGCGATCTTGCGGCACTGGGGAAACCCCAAACGCGCGTTGAGCACCGCGGGTTCGCTTTATGTGCCGCTGGCCCGACCGGTGACCCGCCCGGACCTTGCGCTGGTCAATGCCCAGTTGCTTTTCCCCGTACGGTCATACGAGGGATTCCCCGCCGGCGAGACGCTACTAAGGGTGAGCCATCCCCTGAGTTATCCACCTTTTCAATACGAGGGTCACTCGCCACGCGAGCGCGCGCTGCTGCGCCAGCACGACATTTCCATCCGCCTCATGCAACTTGCCAACCCGGCGGCCGTGCCAAATGACCCTCCGCCCGCCCTGCGCTTTCGGCCCGGGGACCAGCCGACCGGTTATTAAGCGCCGGGCCCGTTTTTTCGCTTATGGCCTCGCCTGCTCCCTCCACGCGCCTCTTCGGGTGGGCCCTGCTCGCGGCGGGACTCGGCGCACTGGCGTGCCTGTGGGTCGCATGGTGTGAGTATCCGGTTTATGGATGGAACGAGGTCCGCCTGGCCCCCGCATTTGCCGTACGGCATGGCATCAATCCATATCCGCCGCTCGGCGGAGGACCACTGTCGACGTGGATCTATGGTCCGATCGGGATTCTCATTAATCTGCCGGCCACGTGGGCGTCATCGGTAACCGGCGCGCTCCAGGCGGCCTGGGGCGTCAACGCCGTCATCGGCATCGCCCCGCTTGCGGTGATTTTCTTCGGCTCGCGTGAGCTGCGCGCGCGGGGCGTGGCGGCGGCCGGGCTGGCCCTCGCGTTGGGCGTCCTGTTTGTTCACCGCTGGCATTTTGTCATGCAGGTGGCGGACCGTTGCGCGATCGCGTTTGGCCTTGTGTCATGCTGGTGGCTTGCCCGACCCGGCAAGCCCGGAGGGGCATCGCTGGCAGCGGCGGCCGCCCTGGCCACGGCCGCGATTTGGGCCAAGCAGATCGAAACATTTCTGGCGCTGGCGCAGCTGTGGTTTCTTTTCGTCACCGCCGGTCGCCGGCTCGCCGGGCAATACTCTGCCTGGCTGCTCCTTTTCAACGGGCTCGCGCTAGGCTTGTTTGCCTGGGCATTTGGGTTCGCGAATTTGTGGCTGAACCTCGTCGCCATTCCGGCCCGTCTGCCGTGGGCGGACTTCAGCGAGCGGCTGGCCATGCAGCCGCTGCCCATGCTCGCTCAACTCGTGGCGCCCGCCATCGCGTTGGTGTGGTGGGGGCGAAAAAAGGGCTGGCCTGCGACCGACACGGAAAGTGGCCGCTTTTTCCGTATCGCAGCCATGGCGTTCGCGACGATGCTGCCGGTCGGGCTGGTCGGATATTTCAAAGTCGGCGGGGGAACCAATCTGCTCCACTCGTGGGATTACCTCCTGCCCGCGCTGTTGCTGCTCTGGCTGGCGCCGGTCCAGGCGACACGATCGATGCTGCTACGCGTCCTGGGGATCACTGCCGTGGCGCTGCTGCTGCGCTGGGAGGACATCACCGCGGTACGGAGCAAGCCGTACACCCAGGATTTCGCTGGGGCCAGACAACTCACGGCGCTGTATCCACAGAGCATATGGTTTCCGCAGGATCCCCTCATCACGTTCTTCACTGACGGGAAACTGTGGCACAACGAGGATGGACTCTATACACGGTATCTCGCGGGTTATGGCGTCCGAGAATCTGATTTCCGGCGCCACCTGCCGCCGAACCTCCGTGCCGTTGCGTACCCCTCGATGGTGCAGTTTCCGTTTGCCCTGCAACTGCTGCCGGAATTCAACCAGCGAATCGCGCACGGTTACTGGACAATTTACATCGCTTCGCCTCCCTCCTCCGCACGCTAGCATGGACATTGGGTCCACCACGCTGCCACTCTTCCGATGCCACCAAACGTGATCCCCAGCGTCGCCGTTGTCATCCCAGTATTTAACGAAGAGGCCGTCCTGCCCGAGCTTTGCCGCCGCTTGACCGCGGTGTTCGATCAGCACCCCGACTGCACCTGGCGGGCCGTCCTGGTCGATGATGGCAGCCGCGATCGCACGGCGGCTCTGGTCGCGAGCCAGGCCGCCCAGGACTCGCGATTCGAATTGGTCGAGCTGTCGCGGAATTTCGGCTTTCAAAGCGCGCTTTCCGCCGGGCTCGCGCACGGGCGCGGGGCCGACGCGATTGTCACGATGGATGCCGACCTGCAGGATCCCCCGGAGGTGATCCCGGAACTCGTCGCCGCGTGGCGCGCGGGGGCGGAAATCGTGCGAGCTACGCGACGGTCGCGGGCCGAGACGGGCTTGCGCCGGGTGGGATTCGATCTTTTTCACGCGGTGTTCCGGCGGCTTTCCGATTTTCCGATCGAGGCCAACACGGGCACATTTGGGTTGCTGGGGCACGATGCGATCGAGGCGTTCCACCAACTGCCGGAACGCCACCGTTTTTTTCCCGGCCTGCGGGCCTGGATTGGATTCACGTCATCCGATGTACTGTACGATCGGCAGGACCGCGCCGCCGGCCAGCCGCAGCAAACGCTGCGGCGATTGGTGCGGTACGCACTCGATGGCGTATTCAGTTTTTCCCATCTTCCGTTGCGGCTGCTGACCTATGCGGGCCTGTTCATCGCGCTGGTCGGTTTTGCGATTGGGCTCTTTTTCATTGCCCGCCGTTTGCTGGGGGTGGAAGTCGCGTTCATGGGCTTCACCACGATCATCACGCTGGTGCTGTTCCTGGGCGGTGTGCAGCTGATCGGCATCGGCGTGCTGGGCGAGTATCTCGGGCGAATGTACGACGAAGTGAAACAACGCCCGCTCTACATTCTGAAACGTCCCCCCGGCGCGACCCATCGCTCGCCGGAAACCATCACGCGTGACTGATCCCGCCGCGTCTTCTCGCCGCGCTTTCGGGGGCACGCTGACCCTGGCCGTCGCCACGGCCGCACTGACGGTGGCGGCCGCGTTCGTGATGTGCAGCGCGTTCATGTACTATGACGACGAGGGCTATGTGCTGCTTTCGCTGAAAAATTTCGCCGAACACGGGGGCCTTTATCACGAAGTGTATTCGCAGTACGGGCCGTTTCCGTTCGTATCCTATTGGTTATTACATAAACTCGGCGTGCCCATCACGCACCTGACCGGGCGGCTGGTGACGCTCATCGCGTGGGCGGGAACGGCCGTGGCCTGCGCGGCCCTGGTCCGGCAGATTACCCGCAGCCTGATCGTGTCGGTGGCGGTTCTCACCACGGTCTTCGCGTACCTTTGGATCATGGCGAATGAACCGGCGCATCCCGGCGGGTTGATTTCGGTGCTCCTCGCCGTCGCCGCCGCTCTCGGACATCGGTGGCTCGCCGAGGAACGGTTCAGCGCCTGGGGGTGGCTCAGTGGCGCCGCCGCCGCCGCGCTGCTCCTCACCAAGATCAACGTAGGCGGTTTCGCGGCCCTCTCGATGCTCTCCTGGCTGCTCTTGCACTCGCGCCATGATGCCGTTCGCCGGTGGGCGCCGGCCGTCTTGATCGCCGGCGCGACACTGGTGCCGCTGGCGCTGATGCGACCATTGCTCAACCTGCAGTGGGTTCAAACGTACGCGCTGGTCTTTTCGTGCTCGGCGATCGCGACGGTCGTTGCCGTTGCCTCCCGGTCACCGGCCCGGGCAGGGAGGCGCGAGTGGGGGGCGGCACTGGCCGGTGGAGCCCTCACGACCGCCCTTGTGCTCGGAACCGTTTTCGCTCGAGGGACCAGCCCGCGGGAAGTGATCGAAGGGATCCTGCTGGCGCCACTGAAGCAGCCAAGCAGCTTCAGCTTGAGGTATCTCTGGCCGGCGGGCATGGGCACCTTTGCCGTCGCTTCTCTACTCGGATGCGCGGTGGCCTGGTGGTTGCGTCGACGCGGAGTGCGCACCGTGGATCCCGCTGTCGCGATCCTACGGCTTGCGGCCACGAGTGCGGTCGCGTGGGCGCTGGTTTCATTTCCCGAGACCAGCCCGGACAGGCTCGTCTTTGGCTTCGCCGCACCGTGCATTTGGATTTGGTTGTGGCCATTGCCGGGAGCCGTTCCGGCTGCCATCGCGGCGCGCACCTGGCTCGCGTTACTTTGCGTCGGCCAGTTCCTTCACGCGTTCCCAGTGGCCGGGAGCCAGGTCGCGTGGGGAACATTTCTGGTTCTGCCGCTCGCCACGTTGAGTGGCTGGGAGGCGGCTGGATATCTCAGGTCGCACTTCGCCGCCGGCACGCGCTTCTGGCCGGCGGCAACCGTGATCGCCCGCGGTGCGGTCGTGGCATTGACTTTGCTGGTTGGCGCACGGTTCGCCGAAGTGGCGGCGCGCTACCGTGACGGCAGTGATCTCGAGCTGCCGGGCCTGGAACTCGTGCGCTTGCCGGCGCAGTCCACCGCGGTTTTCCGCCTGCTCACGCTGAATGCGGTGGCCCACGCCGACGTCCTGTTCTCCGAGCCGGGCATGGCGAGCTTCAACCTTTGGAGTGGTATTCCGGCACCCACGCTCGCCAACGCGACGCATTGGTTCTCGCTCCTCGATGAGCACCGGCAGCAGGCAATCATTCGTGCATTGGAGGAGCACCCAAAGGCATGTGTGATCGTACAGCGCGGGCACATCGACTTCCTTCGGCAGCATGGCTACGCGCCAACGGGAGTGCTGCACGAATATATTGCCCGCGAGTTCACGCCGGCCTTTTCCATCGACGGATTCGAGTTCTGTGTTCGCCACGGACGAAAGGTGGAGCCGCTGATGGTCGGCGAAATGCAGGTGCTCACCGCGGCGGCGGAAACCGGGGCGGAGAACACGGTTTTCAAATTGCGAATGGTGGAGCCGGGGCGGCACGCCATCGCGCGGATCGATCTCACGCCGGTGAACGCCTCGGACGGAGGTCGCTTGAGCTTCCACGCCGGCAACGCTCGCGTGGAGTCGCTGCCCACGGACTTGCGTGGCCTGCCGTTGGGCGCACCGAAAATCTTGTCCTGGCCGCTGGAAGTGCAGGGCGCCGTCACCCTCAGCATCCACTTTGATCGCTCGGCCCAACCGCGCCCTGTAGCGGGGGCGTTGATCACGCTGCGCGATGCTGGCGGCGGGGAAATCGGGCTCGCCCGCTTGAGAGAATAAGACGCGCCTCAGGCCCGGCGGCGCGCAACGAGCAGCAGGCTCACGCCAAATGGGAACGGCACCCGCGCGCGTGCCATACCAACGAATACGGAGCGGAGAACCGAGTTCAGCCACTGTGGTGGCACGCGGTCCTCCGAACGGGCGGCGGATTGATCCGGAGCAAACCGGCGGAGCACGGCGCGACCCTTCCGAATCACCCACACCGCCGGGAACACGATTACGTTCGTGTAATTCACATGGACAATCTCCCACTCATCCGGCGGGAACAGCGCCGCCAATTGCGCCCGGTCGTAGCGACGATGATGGTGCAACGCCACATCCCAATCACTCCAGAGCGCCATACTCGCCGGAACCGTGACCACGGCCAACCCACCAGCCTTGAGCAAGCGGTGAAAGCCACGGACCACGGCCGCATCGTCCGGCACATGCTCGAGCACATCGAGCGCGGTCACATATTCCAGCGATTGATCGGGCAGCGGCACCCGATCACCGGCTAAACTAAGGATCTGCTCAGGTTGAAACCGGGTGCGAAGAATTCGCAAGGCCTCGTCGTGATCATCCAGCACGCGAACCCGACAGAACGGCTCCATTTCTTTGGCAAACAGTCCCGTGCCTGCACCGCAGTCGAGCAGGACATCACTCCGCTCGGGCGGCCGCGTGCGCTCGATCCATTCGCGCACGAAGCGTCGCTTCCCCGAGTAGTACCAGTGCTCCGTCTCCACCGCGGCGAGGTTGATATATTCGGCAGCGTCCATAAACGGCGGAAGACGTTGTTTCGCGCCGCGGAGTTCTCCAAGTTCAAAAGCGTGCCGCGCCCCGCCGCCCGCCCCTCTGACGCATTTTTGATTTCCCTGGCTGTCCTGGCGGTGCTTGCCCATGCGGTGATGGCGGTTACGGGCACGATCGAAAAGAGCACCACGGCGGATGAAATTGCCCACCTGACCGCGGGCCAGGCCTATAACACGCGGGCGGATTTCCGGCTGCATCCGGAAAACGGCAATCTCCCACAGCGGCTGGCCGCACTGCCCATGACACTGGGCGGCGTGTCGCTGCCGGCAACGGAACTCGAATCCTGGCGCACCGCCGACATCTGGAATTACGGATACACGTTCTTTTATCGCTCGGGCATCGCGCTGGATTGGTGGCTGTTCCTCGGCCGCGCAATGATTGCGCTGGTCAGCGGGGCGACGGGTTTGCTGATTTTCTGCTGGTCACGCGCCCTGTTCGGCTGGCGAGGAGCGTTTCTCTCGCTGACGCTGTTTGTATTCTCGCCCACCTTTCTGGCCCACGGGGCGCTGGCCACTTCGGACGTCGTGATGACGTTTTTCTTTGTCGCCAGTCTCGGCGCGTGGTGGCGGCACCTCGAGCATCCGGGTCCCTGGGGAGCGACACTGAGCGCGCTCACCACTGGCGTCGCGTGCGTGGCCAAATTTTCCAGCGTGCTACTGGGGCCGATGCTGGGAGGCTGCGCGCTCGTGTGGGCGCTGGGCACCGCGCGTCGGACCGGCTGGCCGCCGGTGCTGTTCCGGCTGGCGCGGACCAGCGTGGTGCACATGGGTGCAATCGGATTTGTCATCTGGCTGTTTTATGGTTGCCGCTTCGCGGCGTTCGCACCGGAGCTCGCGACGGGGGCCAGCTTCAATCATGGCTGGGGCACGGTGCTCACCGGGCTCGGCTGGCCCGCCCGCATCATTTTCCACCTCAAGGAATGGCACGTCCTGCCTGAGGCGTGGCTCTACGGATTCGCCTTTGTGCTGCAGTTCTCCCAAGCACGCGGCGCGTTCTTGAATGGTGAATACAGCATCGCGGGATGGCCGGCGTTCTTCCCCTTTGCCTTCCTGGTAAAAACGACCGTGCCTCTGCTGCTGCTCGTTGCCGCGACGCTGGTGGCCGCGCTCCGGCGGGCCGCGCGGACTCCCCGGACGACGCTCTCCGGATGGCTGGCGCGTTATCGCTGGTTCATTCCGCTCGCGCTGCTGTTTGTCGTTTATTGGGCCATGTCGATTACCAGTCATTTGAACATTGGCCACCGGCACATTCTGCCGACGTATCCCGTCATCATTATTGCGGCTGGCTGGCTGGGCCGTCTGCTCACGCCTACCCAGCCCCTGATGGCGACGGTGGTGTCAGCGCTGGCAGTTTGGCATGGGGCCGAATCGATCGGCATCCGCCCGCACTACCTCGCTTATTTCAACCAAAGCATCGGTGGCCCGGCGAATGGCTGGCGCCACCTTGTCGACAGTTCGCTCGATTGGGGCCAGGATCTGCCCGGGTTGAAAGCGTGGCTCAGGCAATACGCGCCGGGTGAAAAGGTGTACCTGGCATATTTCGGCACGGGCGATCCGGCTTATGAAGGAATCGCGGCGCAGCGGCTGCCTAGCTTGCCCGAAGTCGGGGTCGCGCGCCCGTGGCATGCGTTGGGCGCAGGTGTATATGCGGTGAGCGTCACGATGCTCCAACAAGTCTATAGTCCGACCCGGGGTGACTGGACGCTCGCGCTCGAGAAGGAATATCAGCAACTGCGCACGCTGGAACCCGCCTTCCTCGCGTACCAGGAGCAGCCGGTTCGGCGAGCCGAGGTGCTCCGCGAGATGCCCGCCGCCGACTGGGCGCAGGCGTGGAAGCGTTACGAAGTGCTCCGGTTTGCGCGGCTCTGTTACTGCCTCCGGCCACGGGTGCCACAGGGCCATGCGGGCTATTCCATCTTGATCTATCGATTGACGGAGCCGGAGGTCGCAGCGGCCACTGGCGGTTCTCTCGCCGACTGGCGTGCGTTGATCGAGCGTACGGTAGCAGAAAGTACCAAGCCGCCCCGGCCGTCACCCTGAGGCGGCCGATGTACACCGTTTGGACCGTGTGGCGCGGATGGCCCGCCAGGTGGCAACTGCCGCATCGAGCAGCCAGCCCGCGAGCAGCGCCATCAGCAACCACACCGCCGGTTGCGTCAGCAAGCGCCAGATTCGCTGCAGTTGCAGGCGCTGCTGGTCCGCCATCGCCCCAATCGTGTTGTTCACAACAAAGCAGAAGAGCCCGTCGGCCCAAAGCAGAGCCAGGAGCAATACGCCGGCCAATCGCGCGGTCGCGCGTCGCGTTGGACTGGGATTCATTGCATGTGCTTCATCCCAGAGCCAGGGCGCTAGCCACAATCCAAAGATCCATCGATAGGCATAGCTCGTGCCGGCCAGAAAGCACACGACAAGCAACACGGTTCCGAGCGCGAACAAGAGTTGCCGCCCACCCGGCTGCACGGGTTCGGCGAGGCCGGTGGTTTGGCCCCAACGTACAAATCCAATGGCAGCTGCGACAATGACAAGGATGCCGGCGATCGAGGCCGTAGGGCCGTTCCAGCCGAAATCGCCAAACAAAATGGGGCTTCCCACAGTGTGCAAGGACGGTGGAATCGGAAAACGCGCGCGCTCAAGTGTGGGCCAGACGTTATATAATGCGGCGCCCGCCACGAGCACCGCGGCTCCACCAACATATAGTATTCGACTCACCGGCCGAAGGAACAGGAACAAATATACAGCGACAAAAGGGTAAAACTTCAGGCCCGTTGCCGCGGCAATGAGCGCAACCGCAAGGCCAATGCGCATCCCCGTCGGCGCGCGCAACGCCACGGAACTCAGACCAAGGAACGTAAAAATGACCAAATCGTTGTTGGCGCGGGCCAGTGCCAGCAGTACGGGCGGCGACAGCATGAGCAGAGCGAACCAGACCGCCTCCAGCGTGCACCGTGGGCGGAGGGTGAGCCATGCAACCAATAGAAAGGACAGTACCCAAGAGCCACCCACAATGAAGTTTTGATCTCGGCCGAGACCAAGCTGACCAAGCCCAAACCACCAATCGCTGTAACAATGGCGGCGATGAAATACATCGAGCGGGTTGGCCTCGCTGGGATCAAGGCCCGCTCTCACCGCATCGCAGGCGGCCAGTATCGCATGCGAATCAAGGAACCAGATGTCCAAATTAGCCAGCCCCAGTTTTGCCTGAAGCCAAGGAGACAGCACGAACGCTAAAAACCCCGCGGCAAACAGGACGAAGAGGATGAAGCGGGCCCGAAGTTCCGAACCGAGCGATGCGGGTTCCGCGGCTGAACTCGAGGTGAAATAATCCATGTCCCGTTTACTCGCTACTCGCTGCCGAGGACCGAGACGGCGTCGCGATCGGCGCATGCCAGTCGGCGGGCATTTCTACGCTCACCAGTCGGCTGATACGTGAAATGCGTGTGCCGAAACGTTTCTCCACCACGGTTTCCAGTTTGAAATACGCCGGCAATTTGTCCTCCGGCGAAATCTGGTGGTCTCCGTCAGCCGTGGTTGGACGCAACGATTGCAGCACGAGGATTTCGTGGAACGACAGCCCATCCAACTGGTAGTGGAGCCGGTCGGCCACCATCCTGGCCCGACCAATCAGGATGGAAGGTTTCTGGTCGAGCAACCAAGGCAGTGTCGATTGATTGGAAATGATCAGGCGCTGGCCATGAGGCAGCGCCTTCACATAACGCCGCTGCCACTCGATTTCGTCGATCCCGAGATGTGAAAAATAGTGGAAACCGAATTTCCCGCCGGCGCTCGCAACGGAGAACATGGCGACGAACACAAGCAAGGCGCGTGAAACCGCCCAACCCCGTCGATCGAATTCGGCGGCCAGCAACACGACCGCAAAGGCAAACAGCAGATGGAGGGGAAGACTGAAACGCGAAGCCATCGGATCGTCGAATCGCGCCCAATAATAACAAAACACCAGGAACGTGTTCGCGACAATCGCCAGACTGAAGCATCCCAGCGCCAGACGGGCCGGCTCGGCACTGAGCGGCCGCCGCAAGGCGCGCCACCCGCACCACATGGCCCATCCCAAGGCCAGCAGCCCCAGCGTGGAAAGCGTCAGCGAGTTGGCGCGTTCAGCGTCGAGATTGAAGAGAAACGCAAAAGCGCCGCGGACGTTGTCGTTGAAGTAGCTGAAGTCGAACCGCCCCGCCGTTTTTTCGTTCAGTTCCCACAGCACCGGAGAATGAGACAGCACCCTGTTCTGGAGAGCGACCGGCAGGAGCAGGAGAGGCACGGCAATCGCCGCCCAGGGCATTATCACGCGTCGCTGCCGCAGCCAACCGAGCAGCGTCACCAGTGCCGCCGGGGCGACGTACAGTGCGGACTCGTAACGGGTCTGCGCGAGCAGCACGACTGCAAGGACAAACGCGGCGAGTCGCCGCTCGTTTGGTTCATGCAGATAGGCAGCTCCGAGGACGAGGCCGGCCAGGATCATGACAGTATTCAACAACTCCATACCGGACCCGGTCGCGTTCTGACCGAGCAGCGGCAGCGACCCAAGCAGCAGTACGGCCAGCAGTCCGGCCCGCCACCCGCTGAGCAAGCGTCCAAGTGCAAAAGCAAGGCCCAAAGCGGCCGGCATCAAGGCGCTGTTGACGAGGTAGGCGTTCGTGGTGCGGTAGCCAGTCAGGTCGTGCAGCAGGGAAACAACAAACGGATAAAAATAAGGACGCTTATCGAGGTAATTGTCGGTGGGAACAAACACGCCCTGAATTTCATATCCGCGGACCATCGTCGCGACGTCGCGGAAGAAATGCATGTTGAACGCGGTCGATTGCAGCACGAACTCGTCGTTCAGAATCTTGCTGCAGTAGGGCTCGGCCATGATGGCCATGAACGACAGCAATCCGATCGCCGCGACTGCTATCCACCACTGGCTCTTGGTCAGCGGTTCGCGATGGATCGACCCGCCGCTCCGCGACCGCCACCAAGCACGCACGAACAAAGCCACACTCGCCAGCATCAAGTAATACCCACCGCGCTTGACCAAATCCTCCGCCACGCGGATCGGTATGCCAATAAACCCGAGGTAAACGGCGGCCAACGCACTGCAGCCAAACAGAGCCAGCCGAAAATCGGAGCGTTGCCAGCGGGAGAATTGCTCGCCCGGAGCCATCATTTCAGTTTTCTCCTCACGGCAGCGTCTGAATGAATTTTTCGAAATACGCCTTACGCACCTTCTCGCGGTCAGCGGTGCTCAAGGACTCGATCGCGGGCGTCGGTCCATGAACGGCAATGGCGGGCCCATCGTTGATCTTAAGGACACGGCTGATGCGACTGACCCGCAGCAGCGTGAAGCGGCGTTCCCAGACGGTCTCGAGCTCATAATCGCCCCCCAGATCGTC
>JBBRCR010000140.1:0-16997 GCA_038204695.1 Opitutales bacterium
AGCCGCGACCGACTCCAGGGCCGGATCTCCGGATTCCTCGAGGCGCTGCAAATCCGCGAGCACCACGCCGCCGCGTTCGACGGCAAGTTTGAGCTGCGCCGCATGCACCAGCACGCGGTCGACGGTTGCGGCAAGGTCGGAATTGAGCGAAAGGGTCTCGGGTGTCGTGGCGCCCGCCAGGGCCTTCGACCATCCGAGTGACGTCAGCTTCGCCTCATGCTCGCGGGAGCTTGTCCACGCCGGCCAGTTCGCGAATGCCTGCTCGAGGTCGCGCACCGCCGCGGCCGCGGCGCGAACCTTGGTGGTCCCCTCCCCTGATGCGACGCTGGGCGGCGGCTGGTTGCCCAATTCCGGCAGCGGCATCGTGCTGGCCGACAGGATACGCGGATCGAGTTCCGTTTTCTGGGCGGCACCGTTCCCGATCCGCGCCACGACCGCGCTGCGCAGATGCAGATCGGCACTCCACGCCGCGCGACGGGCCGAATCGCTGAGGGCCGTCTGCAACCCGCCGAGCCATTCGTAATAGGAGCTGCACAGGTGTTTCCATTCTCCGCTGACGTCGTCGGGCGCCGGCACGCCGGCCGCTTGCTTTGTCGCCGTAGCCGCCGGGTTCGCCACCCTGGCCAACGGCTTCGCCGTCCTGACCGCAGCCGCCGGGGCATTCGCTTCCGTCGGCCCAAACAGCAAGGCAGCGATGACGAGCAAAAGCAAAAGCGCGAAAACCGCCACCCCCGCCCAGATAAGCCACCGCCACTTGCGCCGGCCGGCCGTCTTGATTCCCTGGATACTGGACTGCAGGCCCGCCCGGGCCGACTCACCCGCCGCGGCGGCGCGTTCGGTAAATTTGCGGACGGGCGGATTGCTGCCGCCCGGGCCGAAAACGCTGCGCACGCCCGCGGCCCCAGCCGGAGAAGCCGCGATCAGCGCGGCGACTTCCGCCCGAAACACCTCGTCCATTTCGTAAGGCACATCGCTGGCGCACGGGAGCGCCCGCGTATTCGCCCGCAAGGCAAAGAAGTCGGCGGCCGTCGGTTCGCCCACAATCGCGTCCACCCACGAACCGGTCCGTGGACCAATCAGCATCTGCGGCGACGAACGATCGAGTTGGGTGCGGAGAAATCCGGCCCAGACGGCGACCGCTTTCTCTGGCGTGTCCCAGACCTGCGGCAGCCGCAGGAGCACGGCCGGCGCCAGCCCCTCGCCTTTGCCGCCTCCCATGCCCGGAGCCCAGGGCCCAAGGTGATGCTTCACCTGATACAGAATGCGCAGGAACCGTTCATCGGTTGCGCCGAGTCCGGCTCGTCCGGCCGGACTCAACGGACCGGGCACGGCGGTGCCGTTACTCGCGCGGGGAGGCGTGCTGACGGCGAGCCGCAACCGCTCGCGCGCCTGCGTCACGATCCGCATCACGTCATTCGCCGTCGCGGCGGCGCGGCTCTGCCTCGTCGCCTCCTCCACAATCGGCCGCAACTCCCCCATTACCCGGCCCAGCGGCACATCGATGAACTCCGCGCAGAGAATCATCGGGTAGCGCGTTCGGCCCTTGCCGTCGACCGAGGAGACGATGCAGCCGAGCAGCGAATTGGCTCCGCGCTGCCAGAGGAACAGATGGTCGAACTCGGCCAGCCGATTTGCGGGATCCAGTTTCTCCCAGGCGCCGGAGTCTATCTGGCTGGAAAGTCCCTCGAGATAGATCCGTTGCTTGGCCAGGGCCAGGGTTTCCGTATCGAGGCCAAGATCGTCAATATGGTCGTCCCATCCCGGATGTTTGCCGAAGGCGGCCAGGAAGGCGCGAGGACCTGCCTGGGATTCCTCCTGCAGGAAGTCTTTGTTAAAGGAACTCACGATGGATTACGCCGCGATCAGAGTCCGAGACGGGAAGCCGTGGGCCACTGATCGATGGGGGGCAGAGGCTTGTCGAACTGGAGCAAAACAATGAGGAAGCGTTCAGCCCCGGCGCCGTCCTTTTCCTTTTGCGACAGCGTGACCTCCCAGTCCTTGCCGCTGGCCTGCCGGCGGGTCGAGGGTTGCTGCAGGAGACGCACGGCCGCCCAGTCGTTCTTGAACGCATAGGTGCGATCCGGCTCCGGATCCTCCACGCCGAGGAAGAAGTCGATCGTGAGCGCACTTTCGGCGGCGCTGATTTTTGCGAGTACCTCGTTCGCCCGCGCCTCCGTTCGTACCCGCTTGTTGTTCACGCGCAGAACACGCCAGCGGTTGCCGACGAATTTGGAGCCAAATTCCTCGGTGCCCAGTTGGGCCAGCAGTTGCTTTCGCTGGTCGGTGTAATTGAGGAGCGACATCGTCACGTTCGCCGGCTTGCCGTCGTCGCCCATCAGCGCCTCGGACAGCGCGCTCAACTGCTGCACGCGCGTGTCGAGCAGATCGATCGCCGGGGCCAGGCGTGCCGGCGGCGAACCCGCCCGCAACGCGGGCAGCTCCGCTCGCGCACTGCGCAACAGCTTGTCGACCGAACCCATTTCCACCATCGTCATCGTGCGGGGGCTGCCGCTGATGAGCGGGAAACCGGCGGAGCCGCGCAGCATCGAATCAATTTCCGCAATGTAGCGCGTGTAGAGACCGTCAAACCGGGTCGACCGCGCGATCTCCAGCAGGCGGCGTGAGATGCTGCCGAGTTCCGCCGCATATGCACCCTGGTAGCGCTCGCCCCTTTCTTTCGCCGCGGTGATGCCCCGCCCCATCTGCTCGATTTGTTTCGTGAAACTGCCCACCAGCGACGTCCCGGCGGCGGCCGACTCGGTGGCCTCAGCCAGCGCGAGTCGATACACCTCGGCCCGCGCGGCGAAGAGCGGCTCGCCAGTCGGCATCTTCTCGAGGAAGAGCTTGTCGAGGGCCTGCAATTCGCCGAGTTCGTCCGCTGGAAACATCCCCTCGGCCTGCTGCTTGATCTGTTGCTGCACCCCGGCCATGCGCCGCTTGAGCTCGGCGGGCAGCGTGAACGGCGTCTCCTTGGGATTGTCCGCGACGGTGGTGGTAAAACGATCGATTTCGGATTGGAGCGATTTGAACGCGGTATCCGACTGCTTGCGCGCGTCCTCGACCAGTTGCTTGTACGAGACGAACAACTGAACCGGGCCCGGCGGGAACAGCCCGCTCTTGGTGGCTTCCGCGATCGTCTCGTCGACCCGGGTTTTCTGCCGGAGGAAGGTGCTGAACGCCGCCGTCACCGCCTCGTTGGTGGCCGTGGGCTGCGCCACCACCTTCGCAAACTCCTCCTCCGCCTTGCGCAGCGTGCGCAGCTCCGTGCGCACTTTCTTGATATGCTCGAAGCCGATCTCCTGGGTCTTCTGGCTGTCGAGCGCCGACTTGAGGAAACCGGCCAGACCCACCGCAATGGGTTGATTTTTTTCCAGCGTGAAACCGGCGGACAACCAACGCGGCGGCCAGAAACCGCGGCCGTCACCACCTTTCAGATACGTCGATTCGAATGCGCCGGCGAGGCTCGGATCGGGCTTCGCCTCCCCCCAGAGGATGCTGCTGACCGGTTTGAGAAAGCTGTTGGCGGACAGCTCCTCGGCCGTAAGTCCCGTGCTCCGGCTGTAGATCATGCCTTCGAGCCGGACCAGGAACGAGAGCGCCTCCGAACTGCGCGGGGTCCAGTTGTCGCGCGAGAGTTCAACCTTGGCGCGGGCAGCCTGCACGAGCGGTTTCACCACGCCCCCTTCATAGACGATGCGCTGGGCCTGCTTGCGCTTCGAATTTGCGCCGGCCACCCACTCGCCCATGAGCTTGAACGCCCAGGGAATGTTGATGTCCGACTTGGCGAGTTCGGCCAGCTTCAGGTGGAAATCCGCCAGCTTGACCTTCTGGTCGCCCACCACGAGCTCCTGCGGGCCGTTGTAAATGTAATTCGGGCTGCCTTTGAATTCCGGCGAGGCAATCGGCCGCCAGACGCCATCCTGCCAGCCTTCGCTGGCCGTCAGCCAGTACGCACGTTCGCGGCCCACGCTGTCGCGCAACGAGCGGGCGCCGATCCACGAAAAGGTGAGCAGCAAAGCGAGGCCGGCAAAACCGCAGCCAAAGAGAATCGCCTGCCGGCGACGCAGCATCGTCCGCGTGTTTGACGCGCGCGTGACAAGACCACGCTCCTTGAAAATCTTCTCGAGAAACAGGTCGCGGAGAAAATACGCGCTGTCGCGCGACCAGACCTTGTCCGGCAGCGTGTCGACGGGAACACCAACCGCCTCGGCGAGTTCCAGGTCCAGCGCCGTGCCTTCGCGCATGGCGGACGTGAAATAAATGCCCCGCAGGAACAGCGGCTTCCCCGACCATTCGTTCGGCACGAAAATCATTTCGAGATACCGGCGCAGGCGAGGCGCGAGCAGTCCCACGCTGGTGGGCAGCGAGAAGAGCGAGTCGACTTCGTCGAGACGCCTGACCACCGCCGCCGACTCTTCCGGTGCCGACCACGGAACGGTGGAGCCGGCGGATGTCTCGCCGCGGGGCGTGGGATCCTGGAGCAAACCCAGGCGGCGACGGCGCACCTTGGACACGACGTGCTGCAAATGCTGATCCACCAGCTCGGGCCGGAACGGCTGATCGAGTTCATCCGGGTTGGACCAGCCGAGGATTTGGTGCTGCAGAATCGGATCCTTCACGTGCTCGAAGAACTCGCGGAATCCGTTGATCAGATCGGTCTTGGTGATCAGGACGAACACCGGGAAGCGCACGTCGAGCACACCCTGAATCGTGTTCAGTTGTTGCGCGATGCGGGAGGCCTTCTTCGCAATCGCGTCCGCGGAATCCTTAATCAGGCTGTCCGCGGGGATGACAAGCACGAGGCCGTTGACGGGGCAGTTGGGCCGCGAGCGACGGAGCAAGCCGAGGAATTCGCGCCACTCGCTGGTGGAACCTGGGGCGACTTCCTCGAACATCAACCGGCCGGCTGTATCCAGCATGATCGCATGGTTCGTGAACCACCAATTCATGTTGATGGTCCCACCCGCTCCCTGGAGTTCGTCCTGGAGGCCGGGCGGAAATCCCACGTTGCAATGGCGGATCGCCTCCGTCTTGCCGGCCCCGGGCTCGCCGACGACGAGATACCACGGAAGCTTGTAGATATCCTTGCCGGCAGCGCGGAATTTATCGACGCCACGCTGGAAGTTCTGGCGGAGATTATCGAGTTTCGCGCGCTGGCTCGGATCGCTGAGGCTGCGGGGTGCGACCGTGCTATGTTGCGACATGTCGCCGCCCATGCGCGCGGCCTGCCGTTTCCTGGTTATCCGCAGGACGAGCAGATACAGGAGGAACAGTACGACGACGGCGAGCAGCCCGATGAGGATTATCCACATCGCGCGCCGATCCATGATGTAGAGGATGGCTCCGAGAAACCCGGCGGAAAGCGCACCGAGCAGCCCTTTGATGGAATTGGGAAGATTGGAAAGTTGCTCCATGGGATTAGTCTCCGGTTCAGCGAGGCGCTCCGGCCGCGGGATCGTTCTTCGACACCGTGTCGAGCGCACGATAGAGGTCCGACGACGACGTGCGGAACAGCCAGACATTCGCCACGATGACGACGAGCAGCAGGCCGATAAAGACGATCGCGATGCCGACCAGGCGTGTGCCGACGGGCAGGGGCAGATTCGCGGTGTTGATGTGCTCGTAAGCGTCGGGGCAGATGCGGGCGGTGTCGTCGCTCTCGACGAAACTGCGGATCCGCGGGGCGAGTTCGACCATCTTGCGCTTGATCACTTCCGGCTGACCCGCAAACCAACCGGTGAAGCCCAGACCGAGGCACGTATAGTAGACGGCGAGCCGTTCGGCGGACTCCTCGCCGCGTTCGGCAATGGTCTCGTCCAGCAGCTCAAAAAAACGCTCGTCGCCGGCGAGTTCCTGGCGCTCGAAGGCCATGCGGTTCTGATTCCATTCCTGCGCCCATTGCAGCCGGCTTTCCGAAATGACCGAGTCGACGAAATAGACGAGGGGCAGCTCCATCTTTTGGTATTGCGACGCGAGCCGGTGATCGGAGCGCGACTTCTCGGCCATCGTTTCGAACAGCTCACGAAGTTCGGAGCGCACGGTCTCATATTCGCTGGGCGCGTTCTTGCGCGCGGCGCGGTTGAGCCGACAGATGTATTGGAACAGGGGCTCGGTGAGTTCGAGGAGATTCATGGAGCAGGAAGGTTGCGATGGATGAAGCAATCGCCGTACCCATGCACTTTAGGTCGGCGGCGGGCATGAGGGCCCGCCGCGCAAACGGCCGGTGCCAAGGCAGGATGGCGGGGCTTGGTGGGGTCAGCCCGGTAGGATTAGGTAAAGTGTGAGTTGGAAATCACTGTCCGCGTAACCGGGCCAGCGCACGCCAATCTGTTTCTCGGCCCTGATGCGCGCCCAAATTTTTTCGCTCTCTTTCCGCATGATCCGGAAATAATGCATGCCGGGGTGATTCGGCAGGAAATGCGGCGGGAACGTCTCCTCCAGCACCACGCCAAAAATGGGATTTTTCGCGAGGCTGCGGGGCATGAACTTGAACCGGTTCGGGTCCTGCACGAGCTGGCGCACGGTGGATACGTCCTGCTTCGTCTCGATCGCCAGCAGGTAATCGACTGGCTTGTTGAGCTGCTCATCCGTCATCAACGCGGAGTAGAAATCCGGCTCCTTCTTGAATTCGACTTTCGTATACGAAGCGGTGACGGCCGATTTCAGGATGGCGCGGATCTTGATCGAAAGCTCGTTGAACGAATGGAAGAGATTCTCGTGATCGTAATCCGGCACCTCGAAACTTTCCTGTCCCAACTTTAGCGCCTGCAACTCACCCAGCAGCTCGCGCAGTTCGAGGTACCATTGAAAGGGTGTCACCTGGCTGCTGGCGCGCACGAGTGCGGGCAGGCGCGCGGCAAACCGGCTCAGGGTGCGCAACCGCAACACCTGCTCGAATTGCTGCCCATGCATCGTATCGAGCGAAAGACTGGCCCGATTGATTTGGCCCAGGAGTTCGCGGTGGCTCGCCTGGACCTGATCGACGAGATTTCGCACCAGTTCGAAGAGACGGGGCGAGCTTTGGAGGAAGAGCGAAGGCGGGATGTAATTCGGATCGAGCCGCGACTGGCCGACGTTTTCCCCCACGCCCAACATCACGCGCAAAATCGGGACGGTCTCGAGATCGGTGCGATCGTCGTCCTCGTGCAGCAGCCGGGTGTTCAGGCGGCGGACCAGCATGCTCTGCGGATTACCGCCGTTGTTTTCGTCCGACACTTCCTCGGTGACAACCCGGTAAAGCAGCTTGGCTCGAACATCGGCGAGCGGACTGACGTCGAGCGCGTTGGCCCGTTTGTTGTGCCACACGGGCAGCCCGAGGTGGATCGTCGCACCCGTCGGCGAACCGGCCAGAAGCGGCTTTAGATGCAGATCCGGCAGGTCGGCATTTTCCGGCACCCGCACCTCCTGCCCACCGGGCATCAACACCCGGAGATAATCAAAATGCAGCCGGAAGTCCGCGAGTGCATCCACCGCGATGCGCGCCTCGATCACCCCAAATGGATACGGTGCAATCAACCGCTGCTGGCCGTACAGCAGCTCGTTGAAGCCGCGCTGCATCCTTTGAAAATGGTGCGGCTGGAGAAAGAGCCCTTCGTGCCAGTGGATTTGCATAAAGGTTCAGGGCAACGGCCTCAGTTTGGCGCTCCAGTTTTCCTGGTCTTAACCATGTCTTCCACGAAGCGCGAGATCGTCTCCATCATGTCGGTCTGGATACTGAGCTCATTAATCTCCGCGGCCAGCTCGTTATATTTCTTCCAACATTTTGCATCCCCACCGAACGGACCAATGCCACCCTCCATCTTCACGATGTCGCGCACAGCCTCCGGCGCATAACGGGTCTGATATCGTTTCGCGAATCCGCGGCTGGTGACGGCCAGTGATCCGACGAGACTCGAGACCAACTGACGGGTGCGTTCGATCTGCTGGGCGATCTGCATGTCGGTCGGCTCGGCGTCGCCTTTTAGATAACGACGTAACTGCGATCGAAAATCACCCTGCGTGGAATCCTTCTTCAACGGCGACTGGGGCGACACCTGTTTCCATGTGCTCCACGCCAGCTGGTCCAGTTTCGTATAAAAATCCGTTTGCATGGCCGCCAGCCGTCCGAGGCGCAATGGCACCATGGATTCGGTTGGCGTAAGCCCGAACGTCCGTTTCGCCTCCGTGAGATCCACGGCTTCACCCGACGCCGCGGCGGCTGCCGGAACCGGCACGGGTGCTTCGATCACTCCGATTGAGACAAACCTCTCGCGAAGAGTTTTCCTTTGTTCCAGCGTAAAACGTGTCCACGCCTCGCCGACGAGTGCCATGACTTCGTCCGGCGTTTGCGGTTTGCGTTCGGCGGCGTCCGGCGTGCCTGGCGGGTTGGCGAGTACCGTGATCTGCCCGACGGGAAAATGCGCCGCCAGCCGTTCCAGGCACTGTGTCCGCTGCGCCGCCGGCACGCTCTGCAAGCCGCGTCGCACCTGTTCTTCGATGTGCGCCTCGCGTTGCTCCGCCGGCTCGTCCGCACCCGCGGCGAGCAGCAGCCGCAAGCGCGAAGCCATCTGCGCCGCCCAGTGGTCTTCAGTCGGGAGTACGGACGCGTGGGAGGATGAGAAATTATTCATGGCGAAGAAGCCGTGGTCGGCCGGACGAAAGGCTGGTTGCGAATGAGCATCTGGAGTCGGCTGCGCCCGGCAAGTCCGCCGGGTGCACTGAAGGCGAGACGGATGCCCACATCGGAAAAGCCGCCCAACGCGAGCCTCGGATCAACAGGGTACGGGGTCGCGGGGTCTACTTCCGGTGGGGAAAGCGCCGAGCCACCGGCTACAAAAAACTTACGCGCCGTCTCGTCGAACAGATATTCAGCCACATTGCCAAAAAGATGCCGCAAGCGCTCGGGATGATCGGTGCCAGCCGGACCAAACCACAACAGCCCATCGTCGCGCTCGGGCGCCGCCGGTTGTGCCAGCCGTCCGCGTTTCTGCGAAGCGGCACTCGCCGGCCAGAAGATATCCGCGTCGATGGGCAGATCAGCGACATTCGCCGCCAGTAAATAATCGCGCTCCTTCTGCCACACGACATCGCGCAAATTCGGTCCCTTGGGGTCGGCTGCTTTGGCCGGCACGCCCGCCTCGGCGAGTGCACGCCATTCCTCTGGGGTGGGCAGCCGACACGCCAGTATATCCTGCGCAAGGAACAGGGCCGCGTCCGGCGGCACGTACTGCACCGGCACATCGCGGCCCGGCTGGCCCGGTTTGACTTCGGCCGGATAAAGCTCTTTCGGCCAGGTCGGCTGCGGGTTGCCCGTCCAGCGGTCGTTGATCATCGCGCCACGCCGGCGATCGAGCTTCCACACCTGCGGGCCGTTCCGAGGGTCGTCTTCCGGAGTGCCCGCGACCTCGGTCAACCAGCGTTGCATCTTGGTCCGCACCGCGGCGTCGCCCACAAGGTCGAGGAAAAGGCCCGTGGGCAACTCGGTCGTGCCCAGAAAAAACGGCACGGTCTTCTCGTGGTCGATGAGGACGAATCCCAATTGATGCTCCTGCGCACCAAATTTTTTCCTGAACGTCACCGTGCGCCCGTCGGCTGACAGCTCACCGCTCCAGCCTGCAGCGGCCGGTCCAAGTTGCCGCAGATCGGATTTCTTGCCGCCTTGCTCGTCGATCAGCACGAGCTCGACCAGCATCTGGAGCCATTGCGTGAGCGGCGGCGCGATCTGGGCACCAAGGGATGTCTTCAGGCGCGCGACCGCTTCGTCACGCTGCGCGACAATCCGGTTCTCCGCCATCGTCCGCCAGTCAGTCTGCTTCAACTGCACCAACTCGAGATTGAATCGATCCACCGGCGTCAGGTCGGTGTCCTTCACGCCAAAATCGCCGCGTCGCGAAAGGACCTGTGCGAGCAATGTGTCGTCCGGCGCAAGCCGTAGGGCAACGCGCCAGCGGCGGATCTTTTCGCGGGCCGCTTCCGATAGGATGTTATTTCGCCGGAGCGGATCGCGAATCGCTTTTTCTGCGCGTTGCAAGAGACTCGAGGTCAGGCGCAAGTCCGTATCGAGGTCCGCCGGCGCAGGCCACGTGGTCAGTTCGCCCAATCGTCGCCACGCCGCCAGCGCGATGCCGAAAGACGGCGCCGCCGCCTTGGAAATCAATTCGTCCTGGCGCTGTTCCGTCCGCAGGGCGGCGAGCGTACTCCCCGCATCGAGCAACGCACGGAACGGTGCCGTCGCCGCGAGTTGCACCATCATCGGATGCCTGGTCCATTTCTCGAAGATCGCGGCACCCGCATCTTCAAATCTGTCACCCTGGGCCAGACGATCGGCGACCGTGGTGAAATCCGTCCCAAGTTCGACCGCTTGCTGAAGGTCGGCTTTCAATGCATCGAGCACGCGACGCGTCACGTCGCCGGCAATATAGTCGTCCGCCGCCATCGTCGGCACCGCGCCATCTGCAGGCACGCCGCGCAACCACTCGTCGATGGCGCGATTCAACCGCTCGCCGCCCAACGTCTGCAACGGCGACACGAGATCATCGGCAATACCTTTCGGATTAAACTTGGGAAATGCCGCCACGCCGAGCGGGCCCGCGGCCACGATGAAAAATTGTTCGAGCCGCATCTGCTTTTCGCGCAGCGCGCGGAACTCCGCGGTATTGCGACCGAGCGCGGCCGCATCGGCATTGCCGATCAATTGGTCCCGGCGCCGCTCCCACTCGCGCCGCAGCGCGGAGCCGGCTTCGCCGAGGACCGTCTGGCGCACGCGAGCCAGCCAGCCGGCGACGTCGGGTTTGAGCTGCTGAAGGATCGCGAGCACGTCCTCCTCCAGTTTTCGGATACCCTGAATCGCGGCCTGTGAATTCTGCTCCGCCAGCGCGATCTCCTTGCGGATGAGTGTGGGCGCGAGCAGTTCATCAATCCGCCGGCGCGCCTCGTCGCGCTCCTTTTGGAAACGCTGTGAAGGCAAACCGCCGGCCAGCAATTCGGCCGGCGCACCCCGTTCCTCGTCACGCATCGTGGTGAGCGATTCGTCGACTTTGCGAAACAGCGCGGTCCAATCGGGCTTCCGCC
Organism: Opitutales bacterium; assembly: GCA_038204695.1. GTDB lineage: Bacteria > Verrucomicrobiota > Verrucomicrobiia > Opitutales > Opitutaceae > ER46. The sequence goes on from JBBRCR010000140.1 coordinate 11,050, forward strand.
GGGGATCGTCGGCCTCGGCGACAAATTGGAACTCCTGCACTTCGGCCTCCCATTGCGTGAGTACTTCCGGCGTCACTTCTCCGCTGAACGAGCGCAGCGCGCTCTCCGTGGCAAAAAGTTTACGATCGAATCGCGGCTGCCCATTCGGCCCCTGAACCCAGCTGAGATAGCGCAACGCACCCTGGTTCGCATCCGCGAGCGCCTTGTTGAGAGCGGCGACGTCGGCGGCTTTTTTCGCGTCGGCGCTCCCGTAAGCGAGGAAACCCCGCATGACCGGATCAGCGTCGCCCGCCAGCGTATTCGCCCGCTGTTCAAACTCGCGCCACAACGTTTCACTCTGAGTCGTCGTTGCGGCCAGAGAAAGCATTCCGTTGATGCCAACAACGGAAAGCGTGCCGTTGCCAGTGAGCTCGATCACTCCCTGCAATTCCGCGGCTGCACCCGTCCAGCCGAGTTGCGTGAAACGCGTGCGCAGATCATCCAGCTTCTTTCGCTCCGGCCAGTCCTTCAGCGCCTGCGCGGCTTTGTCGACGGCCTTCATCACCGTCACGACCTTGAAATTAACGATACCTTTCTTCACCTCTTCCGGCGGATCTTTTTGCAGGGCGTCGAGCTGGCCGCGCACACCGGCGAGGTTACGCGGGTCGAGCGACTTGTACCCACCAGCCGCAACCGGCCGGTAGTTTTGCGCCAACTCGAGCAATTCACCGAGCACAGAGACCTGAAGATGCCGTTGCTGCGACCAGGCCGCGGTACGCCCCGGTGTTGTCACCGTGTCCATGAATTGGCCGAGCCAATTGTCATAAGCCTGGCAGAGCAGCGCCCATTCGGGCGGCACGGTCGTGACGTCTTTCGGCACGTTGCCGATCCTGGCGGCCCAGCTCTGGAGGGAACGAGGCAGTGACTCGTACTCCGTGAAACGCAGATAACAGAATCCGCCGGCGAGCAGGACGAGCGGCACAACGCCAGCCGTGATGAGCGGCCACGTGAGTTTGCCTTGCGGCGCGAGTTGCTGGATGCGCTGGGCGACTCTTGCCCAATCGAGATCGCTTTCCGCGGGATGGGGATTGAGCAGCGTGTTGCAGAGTTCGCGCCACCCCGCGGCTTGCCGGCCGAAACGCCGCCACTCGACGTCCGCCTCGATCGGCCAGGCGATCGGCTTGCGATCGTCGGCATTCCGCCGGCGGATGATGAGTACAATCAGCCGGCCCAACTCCCTAAAATCAGCGATCCGATCCTGCGGCAGCACGAGTTCATCGCGCGGCTTGAGATCAGAGAGCACCACCGGCAACCCACGCAGCCGGCCGTCGCCATCAATGAAGACATTGCTTGCTTTGAGATTCCCGTGCGGCCGCTGCAGCAACCGCTCGAGATCGCCGAGTCCCCGCGCGATCCCGCCGGCGATCCAGTGGATGTCCTCCGGCGGAAGCTGCGCCCGACGCTCGAGGACCGTATGCAGCGAGCGGGGAAAAAACCGGGAGACCCAGAAAACGTGCTCCTCGTCGGCGCCCTGCGCCACGACCTCGATCCAGTTTTGCGACCCTTTCTCCGTGAGCTTTCGCAGATCCTCGAGCATCTGCCCGACGCCCTTGAGGTAAGGCACCGCGTCCCCTCCCTCGTCGAGAAACTCGGAGGGCCGGCACGATTTGACGGCAAAAATCCTGTCATCCGCCGCGCCGCGACGCCGCGCCTTCCAGACGGTGAAGTTCGCTCCGCGGTGGTATTCCTCGGAGGTTTCGAATTGCGCAAAGGTCGCCATCCGCGATCACAATTGTCCGGCCGATCGGCCACGGCTCATGTCGATTTGATCGGAGTGAGCAGGCGAATGCCGCTTTCCTGCACCCGCAGTTCGAGGGCCTTCACATCCGACGGCCACTTCTTCACGTCGAGCGGCAGAATGAGGCGTCGCGGATCCGCATTGCCTTCACGGTCGGCGGAGATGCCGGGCAGATCGACGAGCACGACAAGATACGTTGCGCCGGTCGAGAGCCAGCGGTTCCACACGGGGTCGGTGCTCGCGAACGTCTGAACGTTGGGCTTGCCCGGCCCAAACTGGAGGACGCCTTTGTCCGCATCGCGCCGCTGCGCGTTATCCGGCTGCCAGTATTCGGTCACTGACGTCGTCTGCCACTTCGGCAAATCCGAGACAGGATTGGCGCCGATTAGGTCGATTTGGATCGAACTCCCGACGAGCGCGGGGGCGAGTTCAAATTTTAAACTGTATGCGCCCGCTTTGGGCGCCGAGGCGCATCCCGGGAGCAGCGAGCAGACGAAGCCTGCGACGACGACGGCAAGAGGGTTGAAGCAACGTGATGTTTTCATAGGACAAAAGAGAATCGCAAAAACGATCCGGCCTACTGCCGTATTCGTGCCAGTACGCGCGCAACTTCGCGATTTGCCACCCAGTCGGAAAAGATCAAACCACGCGACAAGCGCAGCAGTTCCTCGAGTTCGGCCAGCGGCGCCGAGAAGACACGCTCGATCGCGAACGGCGAAAAGTCGGCGAAATCCCGGCAGTAGCTGTCCGCGCCGTGTCCAGGAAAAAAGCGGGCAATCGCCGCGACTGTTCGCCACCAGAGATCCTCGGGCACCCACGCCAAGGCTTGCTCGGGTGTGAGTGGTTCGTAGCTCAGCCGCTGCGGCCCAAGCACGGCGAGCCAGCGCGAGTCGGCCGCCACGAGCGCGCGCACTTTCGTGATCGCATCACCCTCGCCACCTTCGAGATTCATCTGACGCGCGAGACTCAGTGTCTCATCGAGCGCCACCCCGAGGCTGTTTTCCGCATCGACCAGCAGCGCGCGGACGGCGAGCACACCCAGTGCATAGAGATCGCATGGCGTGCTGAGCATCGGGATCGTCTCAAACGTTGTCCCATCAAACGCATTTCCCTCCGCCGCCCGAACATTCCGGGCCACCGTGGGGTCCATTCGCTGGAGCGCGGTGCGGAACCGGCTTTCGCCGGTCGCCATCCCGCGATCCTGATCCAAGGTGGCGAACAAATCGACGATGCCACCGCCCAACGGAAGCTTGAGCCACACCAGATCGGAGGCGGTGAGTCGGAGACGCTCCCCGGCCACGAGCGTACCCTCGACGAAAATTTGGCCCGCTGCATCCGCCCCCACGCGCCGCAGCCGCACCATGCCGCGCCCGCGCACCGGAAGCCCGAGATAATCGGGCCGGAAAATCGTTGTCGCCGGTGCGGCCAGCGGCAGGAAGTGATTGAGCCCGCTTTCCTTGAGCGGCAGCGCGACGGCCTGACCAGCCACGGCAAGGGTCACGCGGGCCGTCCACAGTAACGGCAGCGCTGGCGCCCGCGGGCCCAGCTCGACGCGAAAACTATCCGCGCTCAGGTTGAGCATCGGCAATTGGCGCTGCTTCACCGTCTCGGCGGTGAGCTTCACCATTTGATATACGAGCTGCAGTTTCAGATGAAATGTTTCGAGAAACACTCCCGCGCGACCACGCCCGCCCAGAAAGAAATGATCGCCCTGTTGCAGCAGTTGATCCCATTCGGTCAGGGTCGCGTAACCGTTATTGAGTTTTTCGGCCCCACGAGTCAGCGCGATCCCCGTCCACGCCCGACCCGAAAGCAAATCCGCATAATCTTCAACCGCGAGAGGCGCCAGGCGGCGAACATGAATCAGCCCGCCCTCTGGATTGAACGCCGCCAGCGGATGGCCAGAAGGAATAATCTTGTCGCGCGTGACCACGGCCGACGCGAGGGGAGCATTCTCTGTGACCGCCACCCACGAGGCTCCCTGGCCGCCGTGACCTTCCGCCAGCCAGTAACGGTGGAGAGAAATGCAATAGGCCGGTAATCCAGCCTCGGTGAGTTTCGCATCGTCGGTACAAAGCCGAAACGACTCGCCGCTGCCCAAATCCGAGGGCACCCACGGCTCGCCCTCCTCCAAGTTAATAAAGACGGGAGCGGGGTGACTGTTCTCCCAACCGGTGTGGCGATACGAATCCGGCGAGTCGGCGGCGAAACGCTGCGCGTTGAGCGCCCACTGGGCGTCGAGTTGGGCGTTCGTTAGATATTCGCGCCACGTGGCCGGGCTGTTCGCCAATCCTGAAACGGTCTGGACCCACAACTCGAGCCACTCGACCGGGCGCAATCCTGCATCGATCGCCGCGCCCAGAAATACTCTCGTTGCCAGATCACTGCGGAGCAGCACGAGTGGCTCAGCGGGATCGGCCGGCGCCGTTTGAATCGCAACGCAATAAGTGAGCCCGTGGGCGTTCGAACCCGAGGCAATGGGCACAAACCGGAGGGTGGCCGGAGTCGCGGGATTGGCAGACACCATGTCAGCCTCCGATCATGACCGTAAAGCAGCCAAGCACGATCGCACCGCCGTGCGCTGTCGTATCGCCGACTCGCGCCGCCGGCTTGTTTCCGATCAGCACCGTGGCCGACCCTTTGACGATCGAATCAGGAGGACCCACGCACACGCACATATCGCCCATGACCGCGGCCGGCATCATGCCAATGAGAACCGTGGGGACACATGGACCAGATATCGGACCGCCGACGTGGGGGATTGGCGGGACGCCTGGCGTCACCATAGGGCAGGTGTGGAGATCGGAGATTCGAGCAGCTGGGGGCATGGCGGGAGCCGCGAATCCACCGCCGCCAATCACCGGGATTGCACCCGCGGGGAGGGCAAGCGCGGCGAACGTTTATCTTCGAATGTGTGGGCGGAAGCGCGGACAGGCTGAGGCTTACTGCCGAGATTCAAAAAGCAAGCCCTCAACGCCACCAGTGCTGACTCGTGGCGCATGGCGGCAAGGTCGTTGCAGTTGATCGCGCATTCGCAGTTACGCGTCGCCGTGGACCCACCAGGAGTCGCCGGCGCGATTGCGCAAAAACTCAAGATGCACCGGCCGCCAACGCGAGTCCGCGATCGACGAAAGGCTTGTAGAGTGCGCTCAACTCGTCACTCGCCGCGGCCGGCACAGGGGGCGCCGCGAGCGACGCCGCAGCCGGCATTACCAGCTTCGGCACCGCCGGCGCAACGGGCATGCCTGGCATGGTGAGCGCAGCTGGCGCGCCCGGAACGGGCAGCTTGAATCCAGGTTTACTCATCGCTGCCGCGAGCATCACTGAACCGGCAACCGCTTTGCCGACGAGATCGCGGCCAATGGCCGGGTCTTCTCCCGGAGTCGCGGGGGCTCCGGCCAACCCGGCGGCTTGCGCCGCCCACGCACCCGGACCGGCATGATTGGCCTCTCCCGCGAGGCGCAGCGCCTGCTGACGGTTATCGTCGGTGGGATTTGCAGCCCAACGTTTCGAGGCTTCGGCAGCGGCCTTATCCACCGGAGATTGCTGAGGTGCTACCATGGCGCAGGAGTCGGCGGCCCAACGGACCGCGTCTCGCGGTGGAAGGCTGTGGGCGAGAAATGTCACCGCTTCCACGACCTTCTGCTGCCCCAACAAGCCCGCGAGATAGGTGGGCGGCGGCAGGGGCGCCGCGGGAATTTCCGCCGCCGGTTGCGCGGCCCGCTGCGCCGCACCGGCCGCAGACCCGCTCGCGAGATTGGGCAGCGACGGAGGAACCTGAAACGTCACGCGCGGCCGTTCAGGTGCCGGCTTGGAAAAGAGTCGATCGAAAAGGGCCATAAGACGGCGCCGCTGCGCAGGTCAACCGACCGCCTGCATTCGTTCACCATCGGCCAGCGTTTTGATCAACGCGCCCAGCGCCGCCAGGCCCTTGCTGGAGAGCGGCTGGGCGCGGCCATTCGGCTCGGGGGCGCTGCGGAAATACTCCCCGTGCCGGCGGAAGGTGGTGTAGAATGTGCGGCGATCGAACACGCCTTTTTCCTGGCAAACCAGCCGCACCTCCTCGGCATCGACGGTGAATGCGCCCTGCACAATTGCGTTTTTCAGCGCAAGCAGCAGCGCCCATTCAATCTGTGACTGGCCAGGTTTCTCATTTGAGGGCTCGCGGTAG
>JBBRCR010000141.1:0-16986 GCA_038204695.1 Opitutales bacterium
GGATGGAGAGTTGCGTGTCTCACTCCCTGCGTCGCCGTATTGGTCTCCTGCGCGTCCGCTTTGCTCGCGAAGGAGAACACCCATGTCCGTCCCCGAAACCGTCGATACCGCAGTGCGGATTACCGCTGCTACGACAGTGCCATCGCCCGACCAGACCGGCTTCCGCCTGACGCCGCCGCATCCCGGCCCGGTGGTGGCGATCGACGCCCTTGGGGCGAGCCATGGCAAGGTGCTCGTGCTCGCATTTCTCACCGGCATTCCCACCGCGTGGATCGCCGGCCCGTGGTTTGCGCGTTGGATTGCCCGGCGCGTTCCGGTCGCGACTCCGGATGGAGCCAGTACGAGCAATGCCGCTGCTGCGACCGACACATCCCATGCTGTGATTCCGCGGCCGGGAGTGGGTGCGACGGCGTTTGTGGTAATGCTGCCGGTTGCGCTGATGTTGCTCGCGACCGTGGGAGAACTCGTTTTCCCCAGCGGTCATCGCGTGCGGACGACGCTGGCGTTCATCGGTCATCCCGTCATGGCACTTGCGCTCGCGATGGCGGCGGCGTTCTGGATATTTGGGCGGGCATGTCGATTCACGCGCGCGCAGATGCTTGGATTCACCGAGCAAAGCGTGGCTGCGATCGGCATGACGCTGCTCGTGGTGGCCGCGGGCGGCGGTTTTGCGCGCGTTTTGCGCGAAGCGGGCGTGGCGGGCGCATTGGGCACCCTGGCGGGTGAGTTCCACCTGCCGCCGCTCCTCTACGCGTGGCTCGTCGCGGCGTTCATCCGCGTGGCGACCGGTTCGGCGACCGTGGCGATCACCACCGCAAGTGGCCTGCTGGCGCCCGTGCTCGCGGCGCAACCGGGGATTAACCGCGAGTTGCTCGTGCTCTCGCTTGGATTCGGCTCACTGTTTCTGTCGCACCTCAACGACGGCGGATTCTGGATCGTGAAGGAAACGCTTGGCCTCACCGTCGGCCAGACATTGCGGACGTGGACCGTCCTCGAGACGATTATCGGAGTCGTTGGGTTGGGCTTCGTGCTGCTGTTGGGGATGTTCCTGTAATTTTGCGAACACCATGGATACGCGAAGGGACACGATGATCCTTTCCGCGATTTCTTTACGCATGGAGGGAGGACTGCGGGACCACGTCGGTTCGTTCCCTCCTCAGTCGCTCCATGCGCGTCTCCCGCGGCAACCTACCCCTCACTTTATTTCCGCTCGCCACGAGCGGATTTTCTGTGCCCTCGGCCCAGGAGCCCCCGCTGGCGGGCGCCGCGCACGAAGCCGTGGATGATCTGCTGGCCTTTGACTCGCCGTGCCTCACACCGCTGGATGCGTCCAACGCGCTGCGGCGGCCGGAGCGGCCGGGCACCTTGATTGCGAGCGTGGCGCCTTATGTGCACCACACGGGCAAGGGAAATTATAACTCGAGAATGGCGTTCTATTCGCTCGAGTGGGAAACGCCCGCCCGCTGGAGCTTCGGCGGAGCCTCCTTCCGGAACTCACGCTTGGCACGAGTGGCACCACAAGCACCGGCGGCACGAGCAGCGCGAGCGGCACGTCGACGGTGTCTCCCGGTTCGTCGAGCACGTCGTATGACACGTCGAGCACGTCCGCCTCCAGCACGGAGAGTGAGGACTCATGGCGATTCCGCTCAGTCCCAACCCCGCCTCGCGACGGAAGATTTGCCGCGCCAAGCGGGTGCCGCCACCGTAGCGTCTTCCTTTCATGGATTGGCTGACGCAACTCTTTCACCAGGACTCGGTCGCCCGCACGGTCGTGCTGCTGGGGTTGGCGGGCGCGGCGGGCACCGCACTCGGCAAGATCCGCGTCTTCGGCGTCAGCCTCGGTGTGGCCGGAGTTTTGTTTGCGGGACTTTTCCTCGGCTACCTGAAACTTTCCATCGACGGCCATGTGCTGGAGTTCGTGCGCGAGTTCGGGCTCATCCTTTTCGTGTACACGCTCGGTCTGCAAATTGGGCCGGGTTTCTTCGGCTCGCTGCGGGAGCGTGGATTGGTGCTGAACGGGCTCGCCGCGGCCGTCGTCATACTCGGGGCCGTGATCACGGCGTTGTGGGTGGGATTCGGTTTTGTCGAGCTGCCCGCCGGAATCGGTCTGCTCTCCGGCGCAACCACCAACACGCCGAGTCTCGCGGCCGCCCAGCAGGCACTCGAGCAGATGCGTGCGCCGGAGTCGGCCGCCGTCGTGCAGGGGCTCGCTTACGCGGTCGCGTATCCGTTCGGCATCATCGGCATCATCCTGACGATGCTGCTGGTGCGGCGGAGTTTCAAAATCGATGTGCACGCCGAGGTCGTCGTCGCGGAGCAGGCGCAGCAACCGACCCGGCCGAAGCCTGCCACGCGTAACTTCGAGGTCCGCAATGCGAACCTCGTCGGCCTGCCGCTCGGCCGGATTCCCGGTCTCCAGGGATCGGGCGTGGTGATCTCGCGTTTTTCCCGCGCCGGCCATGTTGAAGTCGCCCGGCCGGACGCCCAGTTGCGCCTGGGCGACATCCTGCACGCGGTCGGCCCGGAGGAAGGGCTCGACGCCGTGCGCATCGTCGTCGGCGCGGATGCGGGCGTCGACTTGAAGACGCTCCCCGGCTCGGTGACGAACCGCCGGCTGATCGTCACGCGGAGCGAGGTGTACGGGAAGGCTTTGGCGGACTTGGATGTGTTTGCCGAGCACGACGTCGTCATCACGCGCGTCACCCGAGGCGGTATCGAGTTTTCTCCTACGCCGGGATTCCGGCTGCAATTTGGCGACGTGTTGATGGCGGTTGGTGAGTCCCCGCAGATCGAACTCGTGGCGACGGCGGTGGGAAATTCCAACAAGGCGCTCAACACGCCGCAGCCGATTCCGTTTTTTATGGGCATCGCGCTGGGGGTGATCGTGGGCAGCATTCCGTTTGCGCTGCCCGGGCTCCCAGCGGCGGTGAAGCTGGGGTTGGCGGGCGGGCCGCTGGTCGTGGCGATTCTGCTGTCGCGCGCGGCGAACACGGGTCCCCTGGTCTGGCACATGCCCACGAATGCGAACCTCATGCTGCGCGAAGTGGGGATCACGCTCTTTCTTGCGGCAGTCGGGCTGCGCTCCGGCGAAAAATTCGTCGAGGTGCTGCTGGGCGCGGATGGCTTGCGCTGGATGATGTATGGCGCCGCCATCACCGCGATCCCGCTCGTCACGGTCGCGCTGGTCGCGCGGCTCTGGCAGAAAATGAACTATGCCGAGCTCTGCGGGCTGCTGGCCGGGAGCATGACGGACCCGCCGGCGCTGGCGTTTGCGCAACAAACGACCGGCAGCGATGCGCCGGCGGTGGCGTACGCGACCGTTTATCCGCTCGTGATGCTGCTGCGCGTGTTTTCCGCGCAACTCGTGGTGTTCCTGCTTTATCGCGCATAGAAGACAGGGAAGACGGGGAAGACGGGGAAGACGGGGAAGACGTGGAAGACGTGGAAGACGTGGAAGACGTGGAAGACGTGGACGACTTGGAAGAGAATAAGACCCGGAAAATTCCGAAGTCTTCCATGTCTCGCGTTCTTCCACGTCTTCCACCTCTTCATCGGACGGCGTCGCGCACGATCGCGCCGATGGCGGGAGGCAGATCGAGCGTGAGGGCGAATTCCTGCGCGCGCGGACTCATCTTGCGCCATGTCTTCCGCACGATATCGACCAGTTTCTCGCGAGGATAATCGGCGTGCTGGGCGGCGAAGGCGTTGATCTCGTTCTCCAGGAAAACGAGGCAGGCGGCATCCTCCAGGGCTTGCGTTCCGGGATTGGTTTTCAATCCCGTCTTTGACACCCAGGTCGCCACATCCGCGGCTTCATCGGCCGGCACTCCTGCTTCGGTCAGCAACGCTCGCGCGCGTTCCGCCTGTTTCGTGTACAGCGATCGCCGCCACGCATGGTAGCCGGGTTTGTCCAGCGGAAAGCTGTCGCGCGGAACTGTCCAGCGCTCCAGGTGCTGGGCGCGCGCCGCGAGCCGCAGAGCGGCGGGAGCGTCAGGGACCAGCCGTTGCACCCAGGCCTCGATTCGGTCCGCATAAATCAGCTCGGCCGCGCGGCCGTCCGCCGTGCGGTGGGGATCCGCCTCGTGAGCGGAATCGAGCAGCGTGCGGGCTCGTTGGTCAGCATCCATGGCGGCAAGTGGAGACTCAGCCGGCGCCGGCCGCAAGCGGCACCCGGCGGGGCCGCCGTCGTAGAGTGTTTGGTGAAGCGCCTCCGCATTTTCGATGTATCCAAACAATCATTCCGGCTGCTGTTGCCAAAAGGCCGCGTGCGCGCACGGGCAATCTCGGCAGATTTCCCGGTCAGAGACCTGACCAGGAATACGCCTTCCGGGCATGTTTCGGCGGCGGCCCTACCGCAGCCGCTAGACCAAACACCTCCCCCAATGCATGCGCAATTCCTCCGCTGTGGACTGCCTTTACTCGCGCTTGTCGTGTCGAGCTTCGGAGCGACTACTCCGTTGACCCCAACGCCGCCGCCGCCCGCCACCCCGGCGCTGCCGCAGGAAACGATCGAGCTCTCGCCTTTCGAGGTGCGCGCCGAAAGCGACATCGGCTATCAGGCCGCCAACACGACCAGCGGCAGCCGGCTGAACTCGCGGCTCAAGGACACGCCCGCGGCCATTTCGCCGTTCACCGCCGAGTTCTTGTCCGACATCGCCGCCAACACGCTCGAGGAGATGCTCGGCTATGCCACCAATGTCGAAATGGAGGTCGAAGACTCCAACGCCGGGTTCAACAATCCAAGCGGCCGCAGCGCGGATGCGAACGACTATCAGTTCCGCATGCGCGGCATGATGGGCGGCACGTCGCGCGATTTCGTCGAATCCGCCGTCCCGACCGATTTGTACAACGTCGAGCGGGCGGACATCTCGAGTGGTCCAAACTCGATTCTTTTCGGGCTGGGGTCGCCCGGTGGGCTCGTTTCCCTGAGCGGCAAGCGCGCAAAGCTCAACCGCACGCGCGGCTCGTTGAAGGCGCAGCTCGGCTCGTGGGATTTTCAACGTTACGAAGCCGAATACAATCAGGTGCTGGTGCCGCAAAAGCTGGGGTTGCTCCTGCTGGGCGTGTATCAGGATTCGGCCGGGTGGCGCAAATGGATGCTGAACGAACAGCGGCGTCTCACCGCCGCGGTCACGTATCAACCCTTCAAGCACACGATGGTGCGGGCTTCGGCGGAGACGGGTAACAGCGCCAACCATCTTACCATTGGCTGGAATGCACGCGATGAGATCACCGGCTGGAATCTGGCCGGCCGGCCCGTGGCCGACGGCGCGGCTGTTGCCGGCACGACCCGGCTCGCCACGGGCACGAATCGCTACACGTTTTTTGACGCCGACAACCAGCTCTACAACATGAGGGGTGAGTTGCAGAGCAACACGGCATTCAGTTCGAACACCCTGGTGACGCCCGACCTGATGCCCTATAATTACATGCTCACCGGCCCGGGCGGTTTGCGGTATCAGCATTTCAAGACCCAGCAGGTGCAGATCGAGCAGCGGATCACCAAGTCGCTCGTCGTGGAACTCGCCTTGTTTCGCAACGTGGTCGACGTCCGGGCCGACGGTTCGAATGGCGCCGACACGCCGCTCGAAGCCGACGCGAATCTCACGTATTCGAGTCCGGACGGCAGCGCGGGCACCGTACCCAATCCGCGGGCGCGGCAAACCTTCATGGAATCGTTGTGGTTCCGCGACTCGATGAGGAACCGGAACGAGGTCGTGCGGCTGACGGCGGGCTGGGATGTCAATGCCGGCAAGTGGTTCGGCCGGCACCGTATTGCCGGGCTCGTGGAGAACTCTCAGCAAAAGCGGCTGCGGCGCTGGAAGAACGAAATCCTCGTCGATCAGACGAACACGCCGGTGTCGAACGTGAACAATCCCGAGGGCGCCGCGAATCAGCTCTACCGCCGGCACTATTTCACGGAGGGCGATTTCAACAATTACTACGGCAGCGATCCCCGGATTGGGGTGCCGGAGTTCAATGTGGCCGGGCGCACGTTCAGCACGGCCTTCGTCTCGCGCACGCGGGCGAACACGCAGACGAAAAAGGACATCGATTCATTCATGCTCGCGAGCCAGAGCTTCTGGTTCAAGGAGCGGCTCGTCACCACGCTCGGTTACCGGCTCGATGACATCACCTTTAAAAACGCGAACGAGGCGCGCGTCAGCGATCCGAACGATCCGCGCGTGCTGAGTGGCGAGGTGGTACGCAACGAGTGGGACTTCGATGGCACGTATGATGTTAACCGCTACAAGCCGAAGACCTTCACCGCCGGTGGCGTGCTCCATGCCACGCGGCGGATTTCGCTGTTCTACAATTTTTCGAAGAACAGCGGCACGCCGCGTTTCGATCGCACCGTGCTGCCCAATGGCGAGGTGCCGCCGCCGACCGAGGGCCGCGGCAAGGATATGGGCGTGATGCTCGATGTGCTCGGTGACGATCGGCTGTTCGTGCGCGCGACGTATTTCGACACGCAGCAAATCAACGACGCGCCGATTATTCCCGGTGGTCTGACCGTGAACACCGCCAACGCGCTCGGCGGCGACAATCTGATTAACATCCTCAATGCACTCCAGGGGGCCGGGCGGATCAGCCAGGAGCAATACGACGCGCAGGCCGTCAACTACAACGCCGCCACCATCGATGTGTTCACCAAGGGGGTGGAACTCGAGCTCGTCGCAAACCCGACGAAGAACCTCACGATGCGGCTGGGGTATTCCTATTCAAAGCGGCGGCGGGGAAATTTCTTCAAGGAAATCTATGCCTTTTTCGATCCCAAGTTCCCGGAGTGGCGCCAGCTTGCCGGCGGAGATCCGACGCTGCTCGCCACGGTGAACCAGGAGATTGCCACGATTGAGGACGAACTCGATGCGCAGGTGTCGCGGCAAAATTCGCCGTTTGGAACACGGCCTCACAAGTTCAATTTCACGACGCGATACAAGTTCACGGAAAGCCGGCTCAAGGGGTTGTTCATGGGCGGCGCGGTGCGGTATCAGGCAAAAAACTACATGCAGCGCAACAATGAGACCGGGCGGATCTACTGGGGCAACGAGACCCTGTATGTCGATGCCTTTGCCGGGCACCGCGTGCGTGTGCCGTGGCTGAATCGCCTGGTTCTCCTCCAGTTGAATGGGCGCAATCTCACCAACTCGTATACGGTCGGCATTGGCCGGCTGAACGACACGTTCGACGGCCTCCGCCGCGTGTACCTGGCGGAACCGCGCAGCTACCGGTTCACGACGACGCTGGAATTCTAACCCGGAAAATTCCCAGCTCCTATGAAAACATCCCACACGCTGGGGCAGCCGCCGGGAGTGGCCGATTTTGAGCGCGCAATCCTTGGGTCCCAGAGCGTCAACCGCGGCGCAACCGCAGCCGAAGAAGAAGAGCCAAGCTGATTCTTAACCGCGAATGGACGCTAATAAACGCGAATGGGGAAACCCCGAAGTTGAGCGATTCGCGACTCCGTGGCTCGCCAGCGAGTGGATTACCACGGGTGCCCTCCTCCAGCGTAATCGTGACGAGCACATTGTTGGCCGCCGGCTGGGCGGGACGCGAGGCGCGTCAGTGGCGCGAAGCAGAATTAACGTCTTCGACCAGAAGCGGGCCGCCTCAGGTGCCGCTCTTCAGGTCGCGGATGAAGTTCTCGGCTTCGCGAATCGACGTTTCCATGTCGGAGATGAGTCGCGAAATGTCGGCCTCCAGCGTTCGGTTCGTGCTGTCGAGCTGGGCCAGCGCGCGGGCGTTGAGGTTGTGTTTCAGATACAGAACCTGATCGCGGAATGTGGCTAGCACCGGATTCATCCGCTCTGCGGCCCGCTTCATCAGGCCAAGCAGCGCGTCGTAACGCCGGCGAGTGATGTCGAGTTGTCGCTGGCTGTCGGAGCGCATGGACGCGTTGCTGTATTTCCCAAGCTCCTCCTTCCATTCGCGGAACAGGACCTCGGCGACATCCTCCACGGCGGCGATCCGGTCGTTGACCTCCTTCGCGCGGGTTTCGCTGCGGGCAAACTCCTTGGTCAGATCCTCATATTTGCGCTGGAGGTCGCCGCCATCGGCCTTGGTGATGGCGAGAAAACGTTGCAGCGCGTCGGTGAATTGCTCCTTCGCCTCGGTTTGGGCTTCGCGCGTTTTCTCGACGCGTTCAGCGAGGATGTCGCGCTTGGCGACTCCGAACTTTTCCATCGCTTGGTAATAAGCCGTTGAACATCCGGAGAGCAGCAGGAGTGCGGCGGCGGGAAGGGCAATTTTCACGTGTTAGCGGACCGCAAAACGAACGGCTTGTGCCGCGCATCCGCCCGGCCTGAAAGCAGTTCGCGGGTTGTTGTTTTTTAGGGACAGTTTGATGACGGGCATCCTGAACCGACAGCTCGACAATGAAAGGCGAACGAGCCGACGGGATGGCTACCATGAACGTGGCTGCGAGGCCGCCAGTGAGGGGACGTTCCCTGCGGCATTTGCGCGCTGGCCCGGGCGTGAAAACTCGGCGGGCAAGATTTTGCGGTCGTCCCAGCGGCGATGAGGCGACTCGCCACCCACCTTCGATCGAGTCGCATTGGATCGTGTAGCGCCACGTCTCCGACTGGCGGTTTTTCGGGGGAGAAATGACATTCCGGTGTTTCGATTGCGCCAAGCCGCCGGTCGGAGACGCGGCGCTACCTGGAGCAAGCCATGGGACGGGGCCATGTAGCCCAAGAGAGACGCTTGGTGGCCCAACGCGCCAACGGAGGTCGGATTTCCGCTTATTTATCTGCGGTCACCTGCCGCCATGGAGTTAAGTGCAGGTTAACCGCCATTCCCAATGCGTCGCATGCCGGCAGGTAACCAGCGGCAATGAAGTCGTTCTTCAGCGCCTCCGCCGTGCGCAGGGTGCTCGGGCAGGACACGCGCAGGGCCGCGAAGGAGAGGCGGGCGTTTATAACGTGGGGATCGTGGGGTTTTGAATCGAACGCATAAGATCCTAAAAGATTCCTGCGGATCACGGTATGGGCCGGGGGTGGGCCGAATGGCGTAGCCGGAGGGGATGCGCTGGCACTTCATCCCTGATGTCATCGCGTCGGCGAACGGCGCAGGGGACTCCTGGCGCTGACCGCAATGGCTTCATTCGCAGTTCAATTCCGTGGCTGCGAGCGCGAGCGAGTGGTGGGCCATCCAATCGCTGGCTCTCGCCGCCACGAATCCAACACTCACCGCGCCCGCCGCTGAATCAATTCGACGAACATCCGTTCCAGCTTCGGCCCGTCGATTCCGCGAACCACCGTCACATCCGGCTCGCCGAGGCCGGGGCGGACACCCGCCGGCCAGCTCAGCGTCGCGCCATAGGAAGCACCATGGTCAATTTCGATGTCCATCGCCAGCGTGAGGGTCTGCGTGGCGATTGACGGATCGAGCAGGACGGCCGCGGCGATTTCGTCCCACATCGGAAAATCGAGTCGCATGTGGCGCGCAAAATAGCGCGCGGCCGGCGAGTCGCTCTGTCCGGCGCGGGCGGCAAGTGCGGCCGTGAGTTTGTTGGCCGAGGTGGCGTCGAGCGGCACACAGGTGACTTTTTTCCAACCGGCATGGAGCATGATGTGCGCCGCCTCGGGATCCCAGCGGCAGTTGAACTCCACCCGCGGGCTGTAGACGAATTGAAGTGAAAACTCGTCGATGGTGGACACGCCCGGGCTGAACGAACCGCCCATGAAGACCAGTTCGCGGGCGTTCGCGGCGAACGTCGGATCGAGCCGCGCCGCCAAGGCAAGGTTCGTGAACGGCCCCATCGCCAAAACCGAAACTTCACCGGGAAATGCGCGGACATTGCGCACGAGGAATCCGGCCGCGGTTTCGTCCGCTGGACGAAGCGTCGGATGCCCGTCGGCGAATGGCGGCACGACCTCGGGCGCATGGTATCGTGCGCGCTGTACCGTGTTGTAGTGCGGCCAGCTCCGCATCCACGCGCCCTTGTACGGAAGCTGGCCGTGAAGTGTTTCCCAGCGCCGCGTGGCTTCCTCGGAGTTGATCAGTGGATACGTCGCGCCGGATACGACCGGCACCTCCGGGCGGCCAATCAGCTCGAGCAGCCGGAGCGCATAGGCCGTGTTTTCCTGCTGCCAGCCATCCCCGCTCTCGATCGTGATTCCGAGCACCTCGATGTCGGGCGCCTGCAGCAACATGAGGATTGACTGCAGATTGGAACCGCCAGGGCCGAAGGCATCCTGATCAATGATGACTTTGCGTGAAGACATATCGTCGGGGACGGAAAAAACTCAGGCCAGAATCTGCCGCAGGCTGTCGAGATCGAGCACACTTGCCAGCGACTCCTCCTGGACGATCGCACCGGCCAGGGCGGCCTTCTCGCGTTGCAGCGCGCGGATCTTTTCCTCGATCGTGCCGCGGGCGATCAACCGGTAGGCGTTTACCGGCACCATCTGGCCAATGCGGTGCGTGCGATCGATGGCCTGGGCTTCCACCGCGGGATTCCACCATGGATCATAGAGAATCACATACGACGCTGCGGTGAGATTCAGCCCAAATCCAGCCGCTTTCAACGAGAGCAGAAAAACCGTGTACCGCTTTTCCGACTGAAACCGCGCGACGAGCGCATCGCGATCCTCGGTTTGTCCGGTCAGCATGAGGTGCTCGATTCCCGCGGCATTCAGACGCGTCCGAATAATTTCCAGCATGGTGACAAACTGGCTGAAAACGAGGACCTGGTGACCTTCATCCCGCAGTTCCTCGATGCGCTCCATCAGTTCTTCGAGCTTGGCCGCCGGTGTCTCGCGATACGCCGGATCGATCAACCCGGGATGACAACAGATCTGCCGCAGCCGCAGGAGACTCGCGAGGATGTTGAACCGCACTTTGTCGAGCTGCCTCACGGTTTCGACTTTCAACAGCTGCGCGCGCGCGCGTTTCAGCTCGGCCTGGTACAGCTTCGCCTGCTCGCCTTCGAGTTCGACCGTCACGTCTTCCTCCGTGCGGGCCGGCAAATCCGAGGCGACCTGGCCTTTGGTGCGTCGCAACAGGAAATGCCGTACGCGCGCGCGCAGTCGCGGCAGCGCGAGTGGATTGTCCTGGGCGTAATGCCGCTTGAACGCCGCCTGCGAGCCGAGCAGCCCGGGCAGTGAAAACGCGAACAGGCTCCAAAGATCGAGCAGCCGGTTTTCGATCGGTGTGCCGGTGAGCACGAGGCGGTGCTCACCGGGCAACTCGCGCGCAATCTGCGCCACGCGCGAGGTCGGCGTTTTGATGAACTGGCCCTCGTCGAGAATCACCGCATGCCAGCGCTGCTTCAGGAAGAACGCGGCGTTGAGCCGCAGCTGGGCGTAGTTCGCGACCACGATGGTGGGACCCTTGGCCGCGGCTTCTCCCGCCATGCTGGTATTGCCCGGTGCGAATCGCACGACGCTCAGACCCGGAGTGAACTTCTCGACCTCGGCCTGCCAGTTTCCCATCACTGATTTCGGGCAGACGACCAGCGCCCGCAGTGGTTTGTCCGCGGGCTCACGGGCGGCGAGCCACAGGAGCCACGTGAGCGTCTGCACCGTTTTGCCGAGCCCCATGTCGTCGGCCAGCACACCGCCCAGCTGGTTGAGCGAGAGAAACGCCAGGAAGTGGAATCCTTCTTTCTGATACGGCCGCAATTCTGCCTTCAATCCGGCTGGCAGCGCCGGAGGCTCGGGCACGGCAATCGCTCGCGCGCGGCTCCGCAGGGCCTCGGCCTGCTGCTGCGGCAGTTGCTCGGCGATGCTCGTTTGCGCGAGTTGCAGCGCATGAAACCGGTGGCGTTCGCCGGCAAGCGCCGCATCGGCGAGCGACTCGCGATCGAAACCGACGCCTTCGAGCGCCGCGGTCGACGCTTCGTCCAGCTCCACTTTCAAGCGGCGCCAACCTTTCCCCGGCAGTCGGATCAGCCGGCCGCGCGCCCTGAGCAGCAGGGCCAGCTCCTCCGGCGTCAGCGTTGCGTCCTCGGGCTTCAACACCAGCGCGAGATCAAACCAGTCGCGGTGAACGTCGGATTCGATCAGGTCAAAATTGACACTCGCGCGGACGGTGGCACCAAGCAGCGAGGCGAGTTCGCCCGTCGCGAGAACCTCGACCTCCTTCGGCAGGCTTTCGCGCCAGGTGAGAAATTCCTCCGGGAACGAACGGGTGACGCGTCGTATCCAGCGCTTGTGCGCGGCGTCGAAGACGACCTTCAGCGTCGAGAGCGATTTGGCGATCGTCGTGGGCTGGTCGAGATCGAAGGTGATGATTTCTCCCTTGGGGCCGCGGTCGTTCTCGGTTTCCGGCACGGGATCGGCCCAGCCCCAGTTCGTCCACAGGCGCTCGATGGGCGGGGAGTCGGACACGGCGCGGAGATGCAGCACGAGGGTTTCGCTACCTCTCATCTCATCTTCGAGTCTGCACTCGATCCGCACCCGCAGCGGCACGGTAACAAAGCGCGCCTCCATCTCCGGTGGCAGCCGGGTGCCGGCTTGCCGGAGCATGCGCAGGGTGGCCGGCGCCTCGATGACTTCGCCTGGAATGATCGCGGCTGCCGTGGAGTTTCCATCGAGCGGCGGCGGGCCGCGGAAAACCACATTGCGGTGAAGATAAAGGTCGGGGCTGCCGGGCAGATGCAGGGCGCTCGGCGGCAAAGCCGAACCGTCGGGCAGATGGAGCGCCAGCTGGTAATCGCGGGTATCGTGTTCAACGCGAGCCAGTCGCCAGGCCAGCGCTTCGGTCGAAAACTCGAGCGGCCGCCCGCCGGCGTCCACGACAAGCGTGCGGGCGAGCCGGTGTGACAGCAGCCGGTGCAGAAGCTCGCGCGCACCAGCATTGCTGCCCCGCAGATCGAGCGAGTAGTGCGTGCGCCGGTGCTGCTGGCACAGTGCGAGAAAGGCGTAGACCGGCGGACTGGCTTCCACGGTCGCCAACACGGCCGGATCCGGATGGCTGAAGTGGTCGAGAAGAGTGCGCGAGGCGGGTTGCCACGGCGCGGCGGCATTCTTTCGCGTTTCCAGCGCCCAACTTTGCACCCCGATGCAGAGCCGAAGCTCGAGTGTCGTCGGCTCCGTAATCACCACCGGCGCCGCGGCCTGACGGCTCACCCGATGCGCGAGGTCCGCCAGCCGGCGGTTCCAGCGCTCCACCGCTTCGAATCGTTGGCGGTCATTCAGCCGCGCCCGAATCGCCGCCGTGTCGGTGACGGGCCGCAGAAACTCTGGAATGGTCAATCCTGACATTTCGAGATCGGTGGCGATGTACTGCCACAGCGCCATGGGATCCTTGGGTGGTGTGCTCCACCAGCCCTCGAACGCCGCGAGATAATAACCGCGACTCGCCTCCTGGCTGGCGAAGCCCAGCCGGGCAAGATCCTGCGAGAACACGCGCCCGCTCTGCCGGAGGTTGTGGAAAATCTGCGACAGCTTGCCCAGAAAGGTGCCTTCCTCCGCCGTGAGCGGGCGGCCGAGTTTCTCCGCGAGCGTTTGCTCCCACTGCTGGCGGAACGTCAGCTTCACCGGCATGGGCGCCACGGCCGAGGCGGGCAGGATCGGCGGCCGCTGGGCCAGACGATCCAGCCACGCCAGGACGACGGCAAACACGTGTTTGCAGTCCTCGGCGACGGGGCAGGTGCAAGTCCCCGACCACCCCGGCCCGTCACGCACGAGCGAAACATGGTAGAGGCTGCCGCCGGCTACGCCCGCCGTGACGGTCGCATCGTCTTTCCGCTGCAACGCCGTAACGCGACCGGTCCGGTGATACTGCGTGCCGCGGTGCCGCGTGGCCGTGTCGAACTCAAAGAGCTGCCGACCGAGGGATGCGGCGGCGTCGGGCGAATCAACGGTGAACTCGGCAGCCATGTGGGCGAACGAAGCAATCGTCAGCGACGCCGGTCAAGCGCCGCATGCACCATGCACCCGGGAAGGGGAGGCAACGGAGGCGAATTCAGGAAACAGATCATCGGCGGGACGTGGATGGCGCGCGCTTGTCTCATGAACTTGGGCGGAACGCCCATAATGTTTTGGGCCCGGGAATTCATGGGCGGGACGCCCATGCCACGCCGGGCACGCCTGCGCCTGCAATGGGAGCGGCGTTCTGGCCGAAGTGGTTCGAGGTGGCACGGGCGTCCCGCCCGTGGGTTTGGCGTGGCACGGGCGTCCCGCCCGTGGGTTCGCGGTGGCACGGGCGTCCCGCCCATGGGTTCGCCGTGGCATGGGCGCCCCGCCCGTGGGTTCGCCGTGGCACGGGCGTCCCGCCCGTGGGTTCGAGGTGTCACGGGCGGTCCGCCCATGTGTGTTCCCCTCCACGTGATGAGGAGTTTCAATACACCTTCTCCTCGAGCAGCGCGAACAGCTCCGCTTCCTGGATACGCCGTTGTTGCATGGAGTCGCGCTCGCGCAGGGTGAACGTGCCGTCCTTCTCGATCGTTTCGAAATCGATCGTCACACACCAGGGCGTGCCGATTTCATCCTGCCGGCGATAACGGCGGCCAATGGCACCGGCTTCGTCGTAGAAGACGGCGTAGCGGCGCTTCAGCTTCGCGTAGAGTTCCTTCGCGCGGCCGACGAGCTGTTCCTTGTTTTTCAGCAACGGAAGCACGGCCACCTTTACTGGCGCAATGCGGGGGCTGAGTCGCAACACGGTGCGTTTCTCGAGTTTGCCCTTTTCATCCGGCGCCTCGTCCTCGACGTAGGCTGAGCACAGCACCGCGAGCAGAATACGATCGACGCCGACGGCCGGCTCGATCACGTGCGGCACCACCCTCTGTTTCGTGGCTTCGTCGAAATAGACCTGCGGCACGCCGCTGTGCTTCTGGTGCTGCTGGAGATCGTAGTCGCTGCGCGCCGCAATGCCCCAGAGTTCCTGCACGCCGAACGGGTACTTGAACATGATGTCGACCGTGCGACGCGAGTAGAACGCGAGTTTCGCCTTGGGATGCTCGAAGAGCGAAAGGTGTGACTCAGGCAGCCCGATGCTCACCAGCCAGTCGCGGCACCACTTCAGCCATGCCTCGTGACACGCCAGCCAGTCGGCGTCCGGATGGATGAAATATTCCATTTCCATCTGCTCGAATTCACGGGACCGAAAGATGAAGTTGCGCGGCGTGATCTCGTTGCGAAACGATTTGCCGATTTGCGCGATGCCGAAGGGCAGCTTCACGCGGCCGGTGTCCACCACGTTGCGATAGTCGACGAACATGCCCTGCGCGGTTTCCGGCCGCAGGTACGATTTCGCGGAGTCGTCCCGCAGCGCGCCGACGTACGTTTCGAACATCATGTTGAACGCGCGCGGCGGCGTGAGGCTGCCCGGCTCGCGGGTGGCGGGTGACGGGATGAGTTTCGCGAACTCCTCGACGTCCGGGCGCGTGGCGATGCTGGCATACTCCTGTATTTCGATCGGCAGCAGCGTGCCGCGCACCGCCTTCTTGCGCTTCATCTCGGCCGCTTGTTTCTGCAAATCACCGAGTGTATCGGCTGATTCGAGCGCGGACACGTAGCCGAGCAATTGTTTTTCACCACTGCTGCCCGCCACTGCCTCTGGTTCCACGACGACGGCGGCGAAAAACAACTGATCAGCCCGGTAACGCTGTTTGGTCGCCTTGCAGTCCACGAGTGGATCGGTGAAGCCGGCGACGTGGCCCGACGCTTCCCACACTTTCGGGTGCATGATGATCGAGGTCTCGATGCCGACCACGTCATCGCGCCGGCGAACCATGTCGTCCCACCAGCAGTCCCGGATGTTCTTCTTCAGCTCCACCCCGAGCGGACCGTAATCAAAGAAACCATTGAGGCCGCCGTAGATTTCCGATGACTGAAAGATGAAGCCGCGTCGCTTGGCGAGCGCGACAATGGCATCCATGGATACGGTGGGAGTGGCGGGTTCGACGGGCATAAGACGGGAGAGTTAGCGGACCGGCGGTGGCGTGGTCAATTCCGCGGTTTGGGTGGGGTGGGCGACGCGATCGAGCCGCGCTTGGAGCGGGAGTTCATCCCGCCGACTCAATGGGTGGGGGCCCGTCCGGTTGCAGTTTCGTGCCGGCCCGCGGTGACCGGCCGAATACGGGGTGCTCGTGGCTGCGCGCGCCAGCGAGTGGAAGAGGTTTAACTGGCATGAATAATTTCTCAGGTGAACCACTGTCGAAAACGGCGCACTATGCGGGGATGAAACTTTCGGACGAACCGGCGCTGACGGCGCTGAACACCCTGCTCGCCGTCTGCACGGACAGCCAGCAGGGGTACGAAACGGCGGCAGCGGACATCACCGACCCGGCCCTGGCGAAGTTATTCAACGAGCAGGCTGAACAACGATTGAAGTTCGCCGATGCGCTGCATGAACGGATTCGGACGCTCCGAAGCGAGCCCGAGATGCGTGGCACTCCCGCTGGCGATGTGCACCGTGCCTGGATGGATGCGAAAGCGGCCAATGCCTCGGCGCCGCATCACGCCGTGCTGGTGGAGTGTGTGCGCGCGGATGCGCTGGCGGCCGCCGCCTATGGGGAGGCGTTGCAAGTGCGCGATCTCGACGAGGAGACGCGGCGGCTGATCCAAGAGCAGTACGAAGCAGTCCAGGCCGCCCACGATCGCGTCCGCCAGTTGCGCGACAGCGCGACCTACGCGCATCGGTAGACCCGCGTGACTGGCGAAATCGTGGCCGCGAGCGCCAGCGAGTGGATGTCCGCGCGACCGAACCCGATTCGCGTTGCTCGAAAGTAGCGCCGTGTCTCCGACCGGCGTTCGTTCCGGTCGAAACACCCGATGGCGTTTCTCCGAAACCGTGGTTGCGAGCCGGTTCGTGGCCGCGAGCGCCAGCGAGTGGATTGCTTAATTGGATACGCGTCCCACGCTGGCTCGCGCCGCCACGGGCTGGCTCTGCGCTTGCCCCACAAATTCGCCATCGCGTATGGCGTCGCGCCAAGGGCGCGGTTGACCGGAAGGGCGACTTTCCAGTCGCCCGAGACCGGTCGACCGAACGTACTTCGGCGGCAGGAAAGCCGCCGCTCCGGTGCGAATGCCGACGTGC
>JBBRCR010000142.1:0-16957 GCA_038204695.1 Opitutales bacterium
AGACCCTGCGGCCCGAAATCGGTGCCACGAGACGCTGTTCCGCCCAAAGCTCCCTCATCGGGGCGGTCCGCCGCTCATGCTGCGCGCCGAATTCTCGCGTTTTTTGAAAACGCCGGTTTTTGGGACAAGCTCTAGTTAAGCTCTCGATATTTGCGGGGGCCACCCTTCCAACGAGAGTTGCGGTGGGGAAGTTCAACAAACTTACGGTGGCGGCGATTGAGCAAGGGATACGGTTTGGGGCGGCGTTTGACGGCGCGCGGTTCGCTGCGGTTGGGGCGCAGCGGCCACGAAGAAGGGGTCAACCCCTAATGTCTGATACCCGCGTGTTTGCAGCTCCAACAACAGATCGAGGAGGGTGCGATGTCCGGGCCGAAAACGCTTGAATGCTTCGCGGGGCTGAGCGACTCCGCCGTGCCCGTGCGCGTCGGCGAGAATCTCATCGGCTACCGCGATCGGTTGCGTGATTCGGAAAGGAGCGCCCACAAAGCCGCGGCGTTTGTAGATGCAGCGTAAGGCAAAGTTCCGAATGGCGCTGTATTTTCGGCCGCTGATTCACGGCGGAGCGATGAAAGCTCCCGCTTCTCATCGTGGCGTCGAATGCTCGCAACTCGCTCCGCGCGCGTTCCGCGTTCTCTACAAGAGCGCGGTTTCTCCTGCCGCTGACGCTGGCGTTCAAGGTTTCGGCACTTGCGGCTGGAATTCGCTACAACGCCTACCTGTCGTAGTCCCCCTGCGCACCTCGCAGGGTCGGTTGCACGGCATTTGTGCGTCTCGCTCGCGCTAGTGTTCTGTTGCCGATATGACTATACATATGCTTTTAGAGGCATTCCCTCGGCCAAGACGGGCGCAAGTGTGTATAGGCATTTGCGCAACAGAACACTAGTGGTGCGGCGTTTTTGAGCGAAAATGCGGAGAATTACGCCGGACACTTGTGAGAGAATCGGGGCCAAAGCGTCCATGGTGGCTGCGTAACCAGTCATGAAATCGAAAACTCTCCTTCTTCACGCTCTCGTATTGCTCGCCTTCGCGCCTCGCGTGGCGATGGGCCAGCCGGCCGTTTCGGTTGGGGCTGCGGCGCCGCCCGCGCCGGTGACACCCGGCCAATCCGTGACCATGAGCGTATCCGCCAGCGGTGCGTCGATGACGTATCAATGGAAGCTCGATGGCGCGAACATTCCGGGTGCAACCGGCGCATCCTACGTGTTGCCGATGGTTGGCGCTGCGGATCGCGGTTCGTATCAAGTCGTCGGCACGAGTGCGGGCGGCGCGACTACGGTCGACATGGGCTCGCTGTCTGTGATGTCGAGCGATGCGCGGCTAATGAATCTTTCCGGCCGGGCGATGGTGGGCACGGGGAGCGATGTGATGATCGCCGGGTTCGTGTCTCGCGGGGACGCAGGCTCGACGAACAAGAACATCCTTTTCCGAGGCATGGGCCCAGCGCTTGGCGGAATGGGTGGCATGTCTGGCAGCGTGTTGGCAAATCCGGTGCTGACGATTTACGACGGCCAGTCGAGCCCGCTGGGCACCAACATGGGCTGGACCAATGCACCGACGCGAGCGACCGGAAGCGGGGCGTCGCGTGTTCAGGACGACATGCGTTCGGCTACGCAAGTAATGATGAACTCAGTCGGCGCGTTTACCACGAGCATGAGTTCAGCCGACTCGGCGCTGATGATGAGCAGTCCGCACGGAGCCTACACCGCGATGATGTCGGGCACCAACAACACGAGCGGGATCGGTTTGGTCGAGTGCTACGATGCCGATGCGGCGCTCGGCAATGGCGCGAACACCGCGCGTCTCGTCAACATGTCGGTGCGGGCCAATGTCGGAACGGGAGCCAACACGCTGATCGCTGGCTTCGTGATGAGCGCAGGTCCGTCGGGGACGCCGGGCACGGTGATGATTCGAGCGATGGGACCGGCGCTCGTGGCGATGGGGGTAAACGGCGCGATGCCCGGCCCGACGATGATGCTTTACGACGGCAACTCGCGACCGATCGCAAGCAACAGCGGCTGGGGCAATGGACCGATGATGGCGACGGGAAGCGGCGCCTCACCGACACGCGCCGGCATGGTGCTAGCGATGATGAATGTGATGGCACGGATGGGATCGTTTCCGCCAGCAGCCGGCTCGGCCGATAGCGCCATGGTGGCGACGCTGCCGGCGGGCGCATACACGGTCGTTGTTTCCGGGTTGCCCGACAACTCGGGGCGCCCGATGACCGGCGTCGTGTTGTGCGAAGTTTACGAGGTGCGATAGGGTCAAATCGCCGATCCGCACACTGCGCCAGAGAACGGAGCGGCCCAAGCCGAACGCTTCGCTCCGCTTCGCGAGGCGATCGACCGGCTGCCCGAGCGGCCGAAGATCGCGCTCGTGCTCTGTGCGCTCGAGGAACGGTCGCACGCCCACGAAGCCGGATGCGCGTTTTTCGTGCCCGGCCTGGCAGGAGAACTCGCGTGCCTTGTTTGAGGGATCGGCCATGCGATCGACGTTAGAGGAGTCGGTCCCCGCACCAACGTTCCCATGAATCGCGTGGCGTAGGTGTGCGCGCGGCAAGAAATGATGCGCGGCACAGCCTACACGACTTCCTCGGCCCCGGCCCCAACGTCGTTCATCTCTCGTCTGCGGGCGCGAAGAAGGTATTTCTCGCGTTGTTCTTCCGCGACGGCTGGCAAGTTCAGGAGATGTCGGTCGAAAGCAGGCGCGATGATCGCCGCGACAAGTGGCTCTCGATGGTAAGGGCTTTTGTGCCGCTCGTGCGGGAGACGTCGGGCCATTGGCAATGCGAGGTGCCGCTGCCGCTCGGGCGGCACGAATATCTCTTTGTCGTCGATGGCGAGTGGGTGGTCGATCCCGACGCGCGCGAGCTCTGCCGGGATGGCGATCGAGAGCACAATTGCGTGCGGACAGTCGAGCGCGTCTCGGCTAAAATTCGCCCGCCTGCGGCACGCGTCGAGGCCACTCGTCTGCAAATCGCGGGTCTCCGCCTTGCCGTATAGCGACGCAGATCGTGTCGGCGCGATTTTTTCTCACGAAATCCGATGGTCGTATTGAGGGATTTGTTTACGCGCTGCGTTTAACAACGTGTGGATAACAACGGCTCGCGAGACGTGGTAATTTCGGGCACCCACCTCGATCTCACGCCCGCGCTGAAATCTTTCGTGCGGCAAGAAACCGACCGCCTGTTTCACCACGCGTGCCGCGTCTCGCGCGTAAGCGTGGATCTCGAGTGCGATGATCGTCGCACCTGCGGGCCGTGGTTCGTGGCGCGAGGCCGTGTGCGCACGAGCGAACGCGAGGTGTTCGCCAGTGCCGGCGCCGAGGAGTGTCAGAAAGCGGTCTCGTTCCTGATCGATCATCTCGACCGCATCGTCGCGCTTTGAGCGCACGAACGTTGAGGGATCTCGCCACGGCTCCACGCATAATAAGAATCGGGAGCACGCGCAACGCGGAGCTCCACGAAAATTCAACCTCCAACCTGGAGATTAGTCATGATGAACCATGAAATTCCGCCTAGTGTAATCGTGTCAGGCATCCACTTCGACCTCACGCCCTCGCTAAAGACCTTCGTGCAACAGAAAGCCGCGCGACTGTTTCGCCACGAGGAGCGCATCGTCCACGTTCGCGTGGAACTGGACTGCGAACAAAAGCGTCCGGGTTATGGCTGGTTTGTGGCAAAAGGCCACCTTCGCAGCTACGGACCCGAAATGAACGCGAGTGTCACCGCCAGCGAGTGCCACCAAGCGGTCTCGCTCTTGATCGACAAGCTCGACCGGATGCTGCAGCGCCGTGCTATCTTCACAAAGGAAAAGCGGAATCATCCGCACCCCGTCGATCTTGGCGCGGCTCTGCCCAAAGCGGTGTAGCGCGCGGGACCTCCCGTCACGCGGCTTTCGAAAACGAAGGGCTTTCGTCGTCGCTCCGCGCCGAGCGGCCACCGATCATCGGGATCGCGTCTGCGACGCATCCTGCCCGGACCGATCCGGTGAGAACGGTGCGAAACAAATGCGACTCGTCGAGATGCGGCCAGTGGCCGGAGTGTTCAAAGGTGATGAAGGTTTTTCCGCGCGGAGCCTCCAACCGGTCGAAATAACGCAGCGCGAGGAAGTGACTGCCCACACTATCACGACGTCCGACCAGAAAGCAGGTCGGAATGTCGAGGCGCGGCATCTGGCGGAACAAATCGTCTTTGCGAACGATTTCGTCCCAGAAGCAGCGCTCCGAAAATCGAACGCCAAGCGGAATCCTGATCAGGTCGAGCCACGAATAGATCGGCGAAGAAAGCGCCAGCCGGAAAAATCGGGCGTTGGCGATTGGGCAGTGGCAGTCGCCGCTGAGACGGCAAGCCCATCGCTCCAAAGGATTCGAATCGTGCGCCGATCGGTAGGGCGGTGGGCCGAGTCGGGCGAGCGCGTCGGTTGCCGCATGGTTGTGGAGCTGGCGGGCGAGCGTGAGCGCGAGTCGGAAGCGCACCTTTTCGGCCGCCCGCCGGTTCGTTATCTGGCCGATGCCGACATAAGCCGCGACGAGCTGCGGATAACGCGCCGCCACAATCGTCCCCAGCGCGGAACCCCATGAATGACCGACGAGCACTACTTGGAATTTCCTGAATCGTTGGCACAGCCAGAGAATCAATTCGTGCGCGTCGGAAACAAGTTGCTCGATAGACAGGTGTGCCGCCGTCAAAGCCGGCGAATACGATTTGCCGGCTCCGCGTTGATCCCAGTGAACGACGACGAACGCATGCGCGAGTTCCGCGTTCACGTGTGCGAAAGGCATGTGCGGCAGACCCGGTCCGCCATGAAGAAACAGGAGCACAGGCGATCTGGGATTGTTGCCGTGGACGTAAATCGCCTGTTCGATTCCGCCGAGCGTAAGCGTGTGAAGAAAGTCGATTCGCTCCGCCGTCGGGTGCGACGCGGTCGCCGCGCAATCGTGATGGTGCGCGTCGCCCCCCTCTCGCGATCCTGGGGTGGTTGGCTGCGTCGAACGTATCATGGCGAGGTGCTCCGAGACCTTTAGGACGGCCCGCGCCGGTCGTGACTTTAGTCGATGCGCGCGATTCGTAAAATCTGCGCATTCTTTTTCGGGACTGCGCAAAAAATACGGTTCCGAATCGTAGTGCCTCAGCCGTGCATCGCGCGCAAAGAAAAGGAAAGCCGCCGCCCGCTTGCGGGGGGCGGCGCCTCCACCCACTCACACTCATGAATCAGGTCACCGCATCCGATCGGGCGCTGATGACCTGAGGAAGTGATTCACCCGGTATTGCCGGAAGTCTTGGCAGGCGCTTGGATCAAAGAGTGATGGCGCCCACCGCCCGAGCCGCCGCCGGGCATGGTGTCGCAACCGGAAAGCAAAGCGAGGCCGAGAGCGGCGACGATAAGGGGAAGCCAGCGAAGCATATTGGATTTCATAGGAGAAATAGATCGCCGCAGCTCAGTTCTTGATGGTGCCGCAGCCCGGCATTTTTGCGCCGAGGAAGGGATTGCTGATTTTTGTCGTCATTTGCACCCAAGCACTGCCGCCATCGGGCAGGTGGCGACGTAGAATCCGTCGCGACCGTGCGCGATCTGGATGGCGTCGGCGCTGAGTTTCTTGAACGCTATCAATTTTCGCGGCCGGTTCGTCATTCCGCCGAGCGATGAGTTGTTTGGATGGCCAATTCCGAGAGTCTGCCGGTAGCGTGATCAACTTGACTGCGGCACGTTACCGCTGGGGGCGGTCGGCGCCGAGCGCGCGTCAGCACCAGGATGCGGTCTTCGTCGAGCACAGCACCAAATTGAATCTGAAGCGTATCGCGATGTTTTCGAACCTCGGGAGTCGATGGATTCACGTTAGGCTCCGACGGTTGCCGACCCCAAAAGAGACTAATCGTAACATCGCCACATGGCGAAATGTCCTGTTGGTGGCGTCTCTGTTCGCCCAGCCAAAGCGGGGACGTTCGTTGCGCTGAACGCCACTTCGGGAAACTGCATCGCTGCGGTGGCGAGACGGGCGGCCTCTAGCAGGTCGGTCCGGCGCACCGGCAAAAGCCTTTGGCGTCGCACCGATGAAACCATAGTGGCCGCGTTTCCACGGCGGCCTTTTTGGCATCCGCTAGCGCAAGTTCCCAGCCTTCATCACGGATGACGCACTCGGAGCAACAGATTGCCCAGCGCCAGGCGCCCGACTGCATCTGTTCGGTCAGAGCGAAGTTTGTCATGCCGGGCATGCAGGTGACTTCGAGCGTCGATGGCTGCGAGTAGAGCCGCCGCTCTGCAAGGAAGGCGGCTTCATTCGGGGAAAGCCATCGAAAAGAACGCCAACCCGGAACCACGGACATCACAGCCGGCGGCAAATTCACTTTAAGCCCGGGGTGCATTTCCTCCGACACATTTGCCCATGCGTGAGCTTCATCGACCTCTTGAATCGCACTCTGCTCAAGCACTTTCGCCAGCCTTTCCGCGTTGCCGCGCTCGCGGCAAAGTTCGTGGAGCCTTTGCCATCCCGCTTCATTGCGTCGACTCGTTTTGTCGAGCGACGCGAGAGTCAAGCTGCGACGCGGGGCGTGGCGTTGATCCAACGCGACGCGACGCAACATCGCGCTGAATCAGCAGCGCAATTTGTCGGGAGCAATATCCGCGCAGTCGTTGGCAAGAACTGTATGAGGGGCGCGGGCCTCCGTGGGCGTATAAGCATGCGTAGAACAAAAACTCACCCTCACTCGCCTCACGGCGCCATCCCATGAACATGTCTCAAAAAATCACGAAATTCTTCGGGCTGACTTCGCTGCTAGCCCTGGCGTTCGGCTTCACCGCTTCGATCACGCAAGCCGGCCCGCCCCCGCAATTCTGGAACCGGCCGGCCTCTGTGGCGGCGGCGAAGGACACCCCCAAAGCTGCACCCGCGCCTGACGCGAACGGGATGGCATGTCCTGCCTGCAAGACGACCGACATTCGGACGACAAAACACGTGGGACCGCTCGGCAAAGGCTACGACGAGTGGAGCACCATCGGCGTGAAGCACGGCTGCACCCACTGCGGCGGGGAAATCAAAGTCGTTCGCGGCACGACGACCAGCACCATGACGCCGAATTGCACGATGTGCGGAAAAGATGCCGCTCTGTGCAATGCGTCCGTTCAGGCCCCCGCGGCGAAAACGTAACTCCGACTCACTTTCCGGCGCGGCTCACTACGCCTGAAATTATAACCCATAAACACTCAATCTCATGAATACGCTCCATAATATTTCCCGAATCGCCGCGCTCGGCGCGACATTAGCCGTCGCCCTCAGCTTCACGGCGCCACGCACGCTGGCCGGCCCCGGCCCCGAGTATTGGCGCAATCTCGGCAAGCCGAAGCCGGAAGCCTCTGCTCCGGCGGCCCAACCCTCCGGAATCGTCTGCACGGATTCCAAAACCGTCGCCGTCACCGAGGTGAAAAATGCCTGGACCAACGGCCGTGGTCCACTCCAAGTCTCCGAAGTTGGCACGAAACGCGAGTGCACTTCGTGTGGCACGTTCACCGTGATGAAGCCGAGTTGGCCCAACGCCCGCGGACCACTTCAGCCGGTGCAGGTCGCCGGCAAACACGATTGCACCGCGGCGTGCGTGACGCCGCCGCCACGTGCCTGACGCCGTTTCCTTCGATCCAGCGCGGTGCGCCGCGCTGGGTCGCGGAGCGAATAAAATGCGCAGTATTTC
The DNA here is from genome assembly GCA_038204695.1 of Opitutales bacterium. Taxonomy (GTDB): domain Bacteria; phylum Verrucomicrobiota; class Verrucomicrobiia; order Opitutales; family Opitutaceae; genus ER46. The sequence goes on from JBBRCR010000142.1 coordinate 7,685, forward strand.
GTGTGACGTTCGTCCAGCCACGGCCCCCTACAAACGCAAGGAAACCCATGAAGGCACTCTTCGACCATCCGCTCCGGCGCTATAGCGACGGAGCGATCCCCGACGACACCTCCCACTTGATCCGCATCCGGCCATCCACGATCTGCTCGCTGCGCCGCCACCTCAGTTGTTTGGCCCCCAAGAGGCGTCATTACGGCCGCGAGCCCGTCAATGCGCGTCTGCCGCGCTCAATCCCAATCCTCGATCCCGAGTTCAATCCATGAAGAAAAAGAAAAAAGCCGCTCTCGTTCGCACGGTGTTCACTTACACTGATCCGCTCGCGACTACCGTGTTTCTCGCGGGCTCGTTCAATGATTGGAAGCCCGATGCCAATGCGCTCACTCGAGTGGCTCCCGGCAACTGGCAAATTGAACTTCCGCTGCTGGCGGGTCGTTACGAATACCTCTTCGTCGCGGACGGAAAGTGGACGCCCGATCCGCTCGCCCGCGAGTCCGCCCCGAATCCGCACGGCGGTTTTAATTCCGTCGTGCAGTTGTAGTCATCATTCGCGTGACCTCGATCGCTTCTCCGGCAGCAAAACCGCCGCCCATGCAAAATCCCCGTCAGAGTCCGGTGCGCTTCACGCCTGCTGGCATCATGGCCAGCTCGAAGCTGTTTCAGGACTACCAGCGGGCCTTTGCCTCGGCCAGTGGTTTGCTGCCGGTGTTGCGCGACGCGGAATCGACCGCGCTCGTCGATCGGCCCGCCGATCGCGTGAATCCGTTGTGCGCGCAGATGGCGCTCGGCGCCGGCTCCTGCGCGGCGTGCCGACATTTCCATGAACAACTCGCCCGCTCGGCCCAATCCTCGGCGCAAACCCGTGAGTGCCCCGCCGGATTGTGCGAAACCGCCGTGCCCGTGCACACCGGGAATCGCGTGATCGCGTTTCTGCATATCGGCCAGGTGCGGCTCCGCGCGCCCATGCCCGAGGACTTGACGCGGATCGTGCGGTTGACGGCCGCCGAATGCGATGCGCCGCGGTGGAGCAAATCAACGCCGGCCTTTGGCGCACCTCTTATTTCTCTCCCGCGCGCTACGCCTCGCAGGTGCAACTGCTGGAGATATTCTCACGGCAATTGGCGGAATGGTATGCGCAACATGCGCCGGGTGAACTGGCGCGCGAACCGCTCGCGATTCTCCGCGCGAAGGAATGGATCGAGGCGCACTATCACGAGCCCATCACGCTGGCGGATGCGGCCAAGGTGGCGCAAACGAGTTCCTGGAATTTCTCGCGCAGCTTTCACCGCGCGGTGGGTTTGGGGTTCAGGGAATTCCTCGGCCGCACACGCATCGCTCACGCCCGGCAGATGCTGGCCCATCCGCAGGTCACGGTTGCCAACACACTTTACGCCGTCGGCTTTACGAGCCTCGCGCAGTTCAACCGCTCGTTCCGCAAGTTCGTCGGCAACTCGCCGGGACGATTTCGCGCGGCCTTGGTCAAGCAACGCCAAGCCACGAGTCGGCCCGCCGACGCGATTCCGTTCTCCGCCGCGCCATCGCTGCGCGCAGCTACCCTCTAATGCCGCACCGTTTCCCGCTTCACCATGACTCACTCGCCACAGGTTGCCTATTTCTCGATGGAAATCGCGCTAACGCCCGAGATCCCCACCTACAGCGGTGGACTCGGCGTGCTCGCGGGCGATTTCCTGAAATCCGCCGCCGATCTGCAGACGCCGATGGTCGGTATCACGCTGGTGCACCGGCTCGGTTATTTTCGCCAGCGGCTCGATGCCGCCGGCCGGCAGACGGAAGAGCCGTGTCCGTGGGGCGTTGGTCGGCTCCTTCGCGAACTTCCTGCGCGCACGCACGTCACGCTGGAAGGCCGTCGCGTGGCGTTGCGCGCCTGGCAATACGATGTGCGCGGCCCCGCGGGCTTCATTGTGCCGGTGCTGTTTCTCGATGCGGATCTGCCGGAGAACTCCGAGTGGGATCGCCATCTCACGGACCGGCTCTACGGCCGGCGACCAATATTACCGGTTCTGCCAGGAGGTGATTCTCGGCATCGGCGGAGTGCGGATGCTCCGCGCGCTGAAGTTCGATTCGATTCGCAATTATCACATGAACGAAGGCCACGCCGCGTTGCTGGGCCTTGAGCTGCTCGATGCGAGTGCCGCCGCCAATGGCCGCAGCCGCTTTACATCCGAGGATGTCGAGCTTGTCCGCCAGCGTTGCGTTTTCACAACGCATACACCGGTCGCGGCGGGGCATGACAAATTCCCGCTCGATCTCGTCGGCCGTGTCCTTGGCCAGCACGATTTTCACGAACACCGTGAGGTCTTTTGCTGCGAGGGCGTGCTCAACCTCACTTACCTGGCCCTTAACCTCAGCCACTACCACAACGGCGTGGCGCGCCTGCACGGCGAGGTTTCTCAGCTGATGTTTCCGCGTTACGTGATCGACGCGATCACCAACGGCGTCCACGCCGCCACCTGGGCGAGCGAACCCATCCAGCAACTCTTCGACCGCTACATCCCCGACTGGCGGCAAGACAACCATAGCCTGCGTAATGCGCTCCGCATTCCCGGTCCGCTTGTGCATGCCGCGCACAAGCAATCCAAGGAGCGCCTCATCGCCGAAGTAAAACGCAGCACAGGCGTGGCATTGAAACCGACCGTGTTCACGCTCGGTTTCGCCCGGCGCGCGACGCCCTACAAACGTGCCGATCTGCTGTTCACCGATTTGGAACGCCTGAAGAAAATCGCGGCGGGCAGCGGCGGGCTTCAGATCGTTTATGCGGGCAAAGCCCATCCGGCCGACCAGCCCGGCAAGGACATCATCGCGCACATCGCGCGCTGCCGCGACGTGCTCCGCGACAGCGTGAAAATCGTTTCCCTGGAAAACTACGATCTCGACCTCGCAAAGCTTCTCGTCGCCGGCGTCGATGTCTGGCTCAACACCCCGCAGCCGCCGATGGAGGCTTCTGGCACCAGCGGGATGAAAGCCGCGCTCAACGGCGTGCCCAGCCTCAGTGTGCTCGATGGCTGGTGGGTCGAGGGCCACATCGAGGGCGTCACCGGCTGGGCGGTTGGCCGCCCGTGGGAATCCACGGCGAGCGCCGCCGATCACGACCGCGCGCACGATGCCGCATCGCTTTACGATCAACTCGAGCACAAAGTGCTTCCGCTCTACTACCGCAATCACGGCGCTTTCAGCGAGGTCATGCGCCACTGCATCGCGTTCAACGGCTCGTTCTTCAACACGCACCGGATGCTAAATCAATACGCGCATAAGGCGTATCTCGGCTGAACAGCGCTCGGCGCTACGACGCTACGCACAAGGCGAACCACGATGAACTATCTCTGTCGTTTTCTTCTGCTGACGCTGCTGCTGTCGAGCACTCACGTCCTCGCGCTTCCGCCGCGGCAGCATCTCGCGAAAGGCCCCGTGGCGGCGCTCGAGCGCGACAAAATTACGCTAGCTCTCTCGCGGCCGGATAAGGACGAGCCAGCCAGCTTCGCGATTCAAGAGGGCCGCACGCGTTTTCGCAAAGACGGCGAGAAGGCGACCGCGGACCAACTGTCGGTCGGACAGAGCGTCCGTCTTTGCTATAAAAAGGAAATGGGCGTGTGGGTCGCGACTGAGGTCACGTGGAAGTCCGAGGAGCCCGCAAAAAATGAAAACGTCGGCGAAGCTTCACGTGCGAATCCCACCTGCGCCGTGCGCCCCTGCGCGGTGGCGAGACAAGAACTGCGTGGTCGTTGGCAATAAAAGCCTGAGGGATTCCGCGCGCCGCGGAGTATAACTCTTTGTCACCACTCCTGCTCAATTTTACCAGCGCATTTTGTTTTCTATGATTTTCTCACGCCCACGTCAGAACCCCGCAGTCGCGCCCGACTGCCCTTCGGTGCGCGTTTCTCCCGCAGCTTCCAGGTCGGCGTGTTCCGCAACGCATAAACCTCAATACTCGATCACGATGAAAGCACTACGTGTCGTTAAGAACAGTCTCGGGCCGGGCTCCGTCCTCGCCCTCATCATCGGCCTCGCTTCATCCGCATTTGCCGGCCCGGGCCCGCAATTCTGGCAGCAGCAGGAAAAAATCCGCGCGGAAAATGCGGCGAAAGCGAAGGCGGCGGCGCCCACTGCCACCGCCGCAACCAAGCCCGCCGATACTCCGGCGATGGCCTGTCCGACCTGCAAGACCAAGAATTTCGTGGACGTCGCGCCGCCTAATGCTGCCAACAAGTTCGCGCTTCGAGCCGTGACCGCCGGCACGAAACACTACTGCGCTAGTTGCGGCGGCGGTGCGATTACGGTCGTCCAAGGAAAAGCGACGGATGAAATGAAGCGCGATCACGCGGCATGCGAAACCATGGCTTGCTGTGTGCCGCGCTGCGACCGAATGCGCCTGCGTGGCCCGTCGATGACGAGCCACGCGGCCCTCAGCCTCACCTTAAAGAAACAACCAACCCGCCCGACCCGTCCACTTCGACCTGTGTAAGGCCGAAGAAAGAAAAGATCGTTTTGAATGAATACGCCTACTCCCTCGGTTTTCCCAAAAGCTGCACTATCCCTCGGCTGCCTCTTACTGCTCGGCGGCTGTGCGGTCGCTCCTTCCGTCGCGGAAAAACAGGCGCAGACGCAACTCACTCAAATCGGCACTGCCCTTCGGCCCGCGGCGCAGAAACCGGTGCTGCCCGAACTGCGCGCCGATTCGCCTCTGGCCGACTACGTGCATTTCGCCGTGCTGAATCACCCGCAAGTCGAAGCGGCATACCACGACTGGCGCGCGTCCGTCTCGGCAATTGCGCCGGCCCGCGCGCTGCCGGACCCGCAGTTCACGTTCGAAGCGGACATCACCGACACGCTGATGACGTTCATGCCGGGGTTGATGTTCGACTTCATGTCGCGCGGCAAACGCGCGGCGATGGCCGCAGAAATGACGGCGACGAGCAAGGTCGCGTATCGCACGTATGTTGCCACGGTGCTTCGCGCTGCTTCGGAGGCGCGCAAAGCATGGATTGAACTGGCCTTTGTCGACGAAGCGATTCGCCTGCGCGAGTCGTCGGTGCGCTCGCTGGAGCTATCACTCGAGATTGCGAACACGGACTATACGACCGGCCGCGGCATGGGCACATTGGCCAATCAAGTGCGCGTCACGAACGACATCGCCAAAGTGCGCACCGACCTGGCGACGCTCGCGGACCGCCGCGCCGCCGTTCGCACTCGCTTTAAGTCCACGCTGGGACTGGCACCCGCGGATCGCGATCCGGCTTGGCCACAAGCAACGCTCACGCCGACGGCGCTCCCCGGCGAGGACGAACTCTGGCGCCGCGCTTCCTCGGCCAATTCCGAACTCGCCCGGATGCGCGCGATGGTGGACATGGCGATCGCTAGTATCGAAGTGGCGAAGAAAGCGCGCACGCCCGACTTCGCGATCGGCGGCATGGCGGACTTGAAAGCCGACCCGCTGATGGTCCGGCCCACCGCCACGGTCACACTACCGATCTGGCGAGAGAAAATTGCGGCCAACATCGCCGCCGCGGAAGCGCGCCGCGATGCAAGCGTCGCGCGCGTCACCGCGGAGCAGCTCAATCTCGCTGCCGAGCTTGCGCAGATGCTCTACATGGTCCGCGAGGCTGATCGGATGATCGATTACGTCGAGAAGACGGCGCTGCCGAATTTCGAGCGCGCGATCGACACGATTGCGGCCGGCTACCAGTCCGGCATGACGAGTCCCGGCATGATTCCCGAAACGCAGCTCATGGCGCTCACGATGCGACTCGAACGCGCTGCGGCCCTGCGTGAGCGCGAAACCGCTGTCACCGAACTCATGCTGTTAACGGCCGATGTCGCCCCTGCGGGGGCGCCGCTGCTCGCCGACAACACTCCACAACCCTGAATCATTTTACCTTCATGAAAGCTCTCCGATATTTTGCCTTCCTGTTTATTCCGATGCTGCTCGGCGCGGCCCTGGCCGCGACCGAGCAACTCTACACCTGCGGCATGCACCCGCAGATCATCAAAAAAGAGCCGGGCAACTGTCCGATCTGCGGGATGAAGCTCACGCCGATTCGCGCCAACGCCACGAAAGGCGGCGGCGCCTCCGCCAGCGGTGAGCGCAAAATCAAATTCTACAAGTCCACAATGATTCCCGGCGAGGTTAAGCCCACCGCCGGCAAGGACTCGATGGGCATGGACATGGTGCCCGTTTACGAAGGCGAGGACACCTCCGGCGACAACAACATCCAGATCGACGCCGCGACGACCCAACGGATGAACCTCAAGACCGCGCTCGTCGATCATGGGCCGGTGCGCCGCGAGATGCGCACCGTCGGCACCGTCAGCTACAACGAGCAAGGGTTGCGCGACATCACGATCAAATACGAAGGCTGGATCGAGAAGCTCTACGTCAACACCACTTGGGCCGCAGTAAAAGCCGGCGATCCGCTCTTCGAAATCTATTCGCCTGATCTCTACAACGCGCAGCTCAACTACGCGCTGGCGTTGCGCGGTGAGGGCGAGAAAGCAGGGCCGCTCACCCGCGCCTCGCTCGCCCGTCTGCAACTCTTCGATATTCCCAGCAATGTCATCGACGAACTGAAACGCTCCGGTGAAGCGCAGCGCACCATGCTATTTCGGGCGCCTGCGGACGGCGTCGTCATCGAGAAAATGGCCGTGGCCGGACAAATGATGAAACCCGGGGAGCGCATTTACCGCCTCGCCGATTTGTCCACCGTATGGGTGCAGGCGCAAATTTACGAAAAGGATCTGCCTTACCTCCGCCAGGGACAGGCCGTCTCGGTGCGCACGAGTTATGGCCCGGAGCGGAAATTCGACGGCACGGTGGAGCTGCTGCTGCCGCAGGTTGAAGAGCAGACGCGCACCGCGACTGCCCGCATCGTGCTGCCGAACCCCGATGGGTTCCTGCGCCCAGGGATGTTCGTGGACGTGGCCTTCGCGTCGCAACTCGCCGACGACGCGGTGCTCGTGCCCGACATGGCGGTCTTGCGGAGCGGCGAACGCAACACGGTGTTCGTCGCGTTGGACGGCGGTTTCTTTGAGCCGCGCGAGATCAAGCTCGGCGCTCGCAGCGAAGGCGGCTTTTATCAAGTGCTCGACGGACTGCAGGTAGGTGAACGCGTCGTGACCTCCGGTCAATTCATGCTCGATTCGGAAAGCCAGCTTCGCGAGGCGATCCAGAAAATGCTGCGCAACGCGGCGCCCCCTGCACCCGCCGCCGTGCCCGCGGGCCATGAAGGTATGCCGGGGATGAAGAAGGCGGAGAATTCCGCCCCGTCCACAGGGCATACGGGTCACGTGATGAACGAGAATGCGGGCGCACCGGGCGCTCCCGCGGTCGAAGCGGCAGACCTCGCGTTGCTCAAGCCACTGGTGCTCGCCTCGACCGACGCGGCCGCCGCGCTTGCGAGTGACGATCTCGCCGGCTACAAGAAACAACTTGCTGCCGTTCGTTCGGCGCTCGCGGCATACTTCAATGGCTACGAGCACGCGGCTCACGGACCGCTCGCGAAATTCAAGGACGGTCCAGCCGATCCCGCCGACCTCGCGGCGGCGCGCCGGGATTTCGAGCCCTTGAGCACGGTCGTAGCTGATCTCGCGGTCGAAAATCACCTCCATCACACGGACAAGCTGCACGTCTTTGAGTGCTCGATGGCGCCCGCTACTGGCAAGGCTCGCTGGCTCCAACGCGAAGGAGGCACAAAGAATCCGTTCTTCGGCACAAAGATGCCGGGTTGCGGGGACGAGATCGCCGGCCCTCCCGCTGCGCCGAGCTCGCGTGGCGGCGGTGGCGGAGGTGGTGGCATGGCAATGGAACTCCCGCCCGGACATCCACCGATCGACAGTGTTTCGGTCGCGGCTTATCTGCGTTCGCAGAGTTCCGGCGGAGCGGCCGGCAAACCGGCCGGCGATGGCGCGTGCGGCAGTTGCGGGATGAGCAAGGCGGAGATGGCCGCCGGCGTGCCCTGCGAGCACGACAAGAAATAACACCGCCCGCGCAAACGCCTTTTTTCACCCCATCCCGGAAGCGCACCGCGCCACCATCTGACTCTCGCCCATCATGCTCAAGGCCATCATCGAATTCTCCCTCAAGAACAAGTTCCTCGTCCTCGCTGCGACCGCGGCTTTGATCTTTGGCGGCATTTACTCGCTCAGGAAAATCCCGCTCGACGCGATTCCCGATCTGTCGGACACGCAGGTCATCATCTACTCGGAGTGGGCGGGGCAGGCGCCGCAGATCGTGCAGGATCAGGTCACGTATCCGATCACAACCAAAATGCTGTCCGTGCCGAACGCGAAGGTCGTGCGCGGATATTCGTTCTACGGGTTCTCGTTTGTTTACGTGATTTTTGAGGATGGCACCGATCCGTATTGGGCGCGCAGCCGCGTCCTCGAATATCTCAACGGTTTGCAGGGCAGTCTGCCGCGCAACGTAACCCCGCGCCTCGGTCCTGACGCGACGGGCGTCGGCTGGGCGTTCATGTATTCGCTCAACTCGAAGAAGCACGATCTGGCAGAGCTGCGCACGATGCAGGACTGGTTCCTGCGTTACCAGCTCGCGAGCGTGGAAGGCGTGGCGGAGATCGCTTCGGTCGGCGGCTTCGTGAAGCAATATCAAATCACGGTCGATCCGCACCGGCTCCACGCCTATAATCTCTCGATCAGCGATGTCGCGATGGCGGTCGAGAAGAGCAACGGCGAAGTCGGCGGACGTTCCGTCGAGATGGCCGAGAAGGAATTCATCCTGCGGGTGAAGGGCTATGTCCAGAATGTCGACGACCTGCGAAAAGTCGCCGTCGGTCGCGGGCCGGGTGGCACGCCGATTCTCTTGGGCGAAGTCGCCAACGTGCAACTCGGCCCCGACATGCGGCGCGGCATTGCTGAACTCAACGGCGAGGGCGAAACGGTCGGCGGCATCGTCGTGGTGCGCTACGGCGTGGATACCCGCCAGGTGATTCAAGCGGTGAAAGCGCGGCTCGATAATGCGATGAAGAGCCTGCCCGAGGGGGTCACTTACTCGGTCGCGTATGACCGCACGGCGCTCATCGACCGTGCCGTGAAAACGCTCAAGGAGAAACTCATCGAGGAGAGCATCGTGGTCGCGGTGGTGTGCATGCTCTTCCTGATGCACCTGCGCAGTTCATTCGTGGCGATCGTCATCCTTCCGATCGCCGTGCTCGCTTCGATTACGATCATGTATGGTCAAGGGCTGAGTGCGAACATCATGTCGCTCGGCGGCATCGCGATTGCGGTCGGCGCGATGGTGGACGCGGT
>JBBRCR010000143.1:0-16922 GCA_038204695.1 Opitutales bacterium
GTACATAGGACCAAATCGAGGTTCTTCTTCCGGTCCTGCTTGTAGTCGCGCATCTCGTGATTGATGCCGAAGCACACTTTCCCAGAGCTGACATGCTCGCGTAGAAGCGAACATGATAGAAGGAGATCGAAGAGCACCGCCCAGCACGCTACCTTGCTGTGCCGATCGCTGCGCGAGTGATACTGCCAAATGTTCCCATGACTGTCCGCAATCCGAGCCGCCGTGATCGAACGAGCGAGAATGGCTTCGCCAAACATGTTTACCCCACCGCAAACAGTGGGAGCTGTGTTCGCATGCGCTCCGCGTGGCCGTCGAGCGCGGCAAGGAACTCTTGGGGAAAATGCAAGCTGCCAGACCGCAGTCGCGATACGAAGCCAACGGTCGCTTTGTGAGAGAGCAGTTTCGGCTCGTGCTTAAGGAACTTTGTCAGTGACACGCGAGACATCGCGACCGGCCACATCGAAATGTCGACTGCCAAAGCGCGCTGACCCGGCCCACCGAATGCGGCGACAGGCCATTTCATTGTCTGTTCGAACGAACGCACGCGGAAGTCCACCTTTGTTGGCCCCTGCAGAAGACGCGCGCCAATCCAAGTCGCCGCTCCAACGGACACCGCATTGCCGACCAACTTCCAACGGAAACCGTGCCGACAAACGGTGAGCGCGGGCTCGGTCCACCCCTCAGTGAATCCCTGCATCCGTTCGGCATCCCGAATGTCAGGTGTCACGATTCGTCCGTCCGGCATCCAGATAGCCGGAGGTGATGCGATGCCTATGGTCGACCCGCCTTTCAGAGTGGGAACTCCATCCACCGCCCAGCCGAGTCCTCTCACGCCTTCCGTCCAATAAAATCCACACGCACGGCCCCGCCAGTCTTTGGGTTCATTCGGTTCTTCGTTGCCGGACATTAACACCTCGAATGGTTCCCACACCTTCGAGGCAAAAATAAACAAACGCTGCCTCCGTTGCGGCACTCCAAACGCCTGGCTGTCGAGCACGCGATACGCCCACTTGTAGCCTAACCGCTCCAGTTCGCTGATGACGTGCCTCATCGCATGCCCGCGATTCAACGCGAGCATAAAGGACACGTTCTCGAGCAGAACATTCGGGACGTCCGAATTTTCCAAAAGTCGAAAAACCTCACCCACCAACCCCGAATTCTTTCCCGTGATTCCGTTCGTTTTGCCAGCTTGCGAGATGTCCTGGCAGGGAAAGCCACCGGCTACAAGTTCGGTACCCTTCGGCAATTTTGCGAGCGTGCGGACATCATCGTGCAACGGAATGTTGGGAAACCGGGTGCCAAGAACCGCGCGCGCGGCGGGATCGATCTCACAGGCCAGCGTAGTGCGATGCCCAGAAGCTTCCAATCCAAGCTCTATTCCGCCAATTCCGGCAAACAGCCCCACAACATTCATGTGAGTCTTTTTAGAGATACCAAAGAGCCGCGTCGAGTGTTCTTTTGAACACTAGCTACATTTGCCCAGCCCCTAGTGGTGGGAGGCGTGCAGTGATCAGCAGAAAAGCGGTCCATCGAGCAAGTGATCAATCACTCTCTGTCGCCCACTCGAAGGGCGGATTATTGCGGGAATCACAAGTTCGTTTTGTTTCCTCAATCATCTGCTCGAACGTCAGGCGGTTGCTTGCGATTGGGCGCCCCATTTTCGGAGGATTCTTCAACACGTCGAAATACCAGTCCTCGCCCCGGCTTCCCCCGTCAGGGTGATATATTCCGATAAACAGCAGTTCAAGGCGATCTTCCTGGTTGGAAGGTGCGGAGCGACTGGCTCGCGAACGGAATATCCTGACTGCACTCCCAAAGGAGGAGATCTTTCCATCCGACAAACTCGCCGTCGGAAGGTAAACGATGCCTGCCATTACAGCCCACGGCTGACGCTGGTGATAATCGTCGGCTTCGGCTCGAAGTTCGTTGTCGACGCGAGTGTAGTTGTGCGTGAAGCGACCAGTCTCCGCATCCGGAAAGCTGATTGTCTTGATTGTCACGCCTAAGCCAAGGCCCAGTTCAGCCGTGCTGTAATTCACATCCAACTTCTTGGGCCCGCGGCTCGTCCGCGCACGCGACTCCTGCCGACTGCCATCACGATTCGGCAAAACTTCGGGAAAATCGGGACGCAACGCGTTGGCGACTTTGGTCGCAACCAGCCGAGACAATCGCTCTGCGTAGTTCTTTTTCGCGTCACGCGATCCGCGGTCTGCTGGTCGCGGCTCAGCGCCATCGAGTTCCGAGCGAATCGACATCTTGGAGTGGTGGACACTTCTTGGGCGCACGGCAAGGCCTTCCACCTAATACCGCTATCTCACTGACACGCCTCGCACGTGCCGCCATTTCTCATGGCCTCGATCGAACACGCGTTCTTCTCGGCCTCGCTATATACTTTCTGCGGCGCGTGCGAACCACCGGCGTCGCCGCTGTTCTGGCCGCCGTCCGCCCCTTCCTTCACCGCGCCACGGGTCTCCTTCTTCACCGAAACCGTCGCCTTCTCGATGTTCGATGCACCCAGGCTGCGCAGATAATAGGTCGTCTTCAGCCCGGCGTGCCACGCCTGGCGATACATGTGCGACAGCGTCTTCAGGTCCGGTGTCTTGATCCACAGATTCACTGACTGCGCTTGATCAATCCACTTCTGGCGCCGCGCGGCCGCCTCCACAATCCACGTGTGATCAATATCGAACGCCGTCAGATATTTTGTCTTCAAATCCGCCGGGATCCGCTCGATGTCCTTCAGCTCACCATCGAAATACTTCAGATTGTCGATCATGTCCTGATCCCATAGCCCGCGCGCCTTGAGATCCTTCACCAGAAACGGATTCAGCACGATGAACTCGCCCGAGAGATTCGACTTCACGAACAGGTTCTTGTAGGTGGGCTCGATGCAGGGTGATGTCGCCGTGATGTTTGAAATCGTCGCCGTCGGCGCGATCGCGAGGCAGTTCGAATTGCGCATGCCTTGGTGCGCAATCTTGGCGCGCAGCGGCGTCCAGTCCATTTTCCCGCCGCGCGGAACCTCCACCGGCACTCCGCGTTCCTTTTCGAGCAGATCGAGAGTGTCCTGTGGGAGCAATCCGCGCTCCCACTTCGAGCCATTGTAGCTCGAATACGCCCCGCGCTCCGCCGCGAGATCCGAACTCGCCTCATAGGCATAAAACGCGATCGCTTCCATCGCCTCGTCGTTGAACTCGACCGCCTCGCGCGAGGCGAACGCATGGCCGCGCAGGTACAGCGCATGCGCCAGCCCCATGACGCCCAGCCCAATCGGCCGGTGCCGCAGGTTCGAGGTCTTCGCGGCGACCGTCGGGTAGAAGTTGATGTCGATCACGTTGTCGAGCGCGCGCACCGCGATGCGAATCGTCTCGCGCAGCTTCTCGTGATCCAGCCCGCCGTCCAGCAGGAGATGACTGTCGAGAATGATCGAGCCGAGATTGCAGACCGCGGTCTCGTCGTTGGACGTGTTGAGCGTGATTTCGGTGCAGAGGTTCGACGAGTGAATGACGCCCACATGGTCCTGCGGCGAACGGATGTTGCACGCGTCCTTGAACGTGATCCACGGGTGGCCGGTCTCGAACAGCATCGAGAGCATTTTCTTCCAGAGTTCGAGCGCCTCGACCTTCTGCCCATGAATCTTTCCCCCGTCCGCCAGACGCTCGTATTCGAGGTATCGCTGCTCGAAGGCGGCACCGTAAAGTTCATGGAGATCCTTCACCTGGTTCGAACGGAAGAGCGTCCACTGCTGGCGGGCCTCCATCCGTTTCATGAACAGGTCGGGAATCCAGTTCGCCGTGTTCATGTCATGCGTGCGCCGGCGGTCGTCACCCGTGTTCTTGCGCAGCTCGAGAAACTCGAAGATGTCGTTGTGCCAGGTTTCCAGATACGCGCAGCCGGAACCCTTGCGCTTGCCCCCCTGGTTCACGGCCACGAGTTGATCGTTGTGGAGCTTCAGGAACGGAATCACCCCCTGACTCTCCCCGTTCGTGCCCTCGATATGAGCACCGGTGCCGCGCACCGCCGTCCACGAGCCACCCAGCCCGCCGGCCCACTTCGCGAGGAACGCGTTGTCCGCGATGCCGCGCAGCATGATGCTCTCCAGCGAGTCATCGACGTAATAGAGATAGCACGACGACAGCTGCGAATGCAGCGTGCCCGAGTTGAAAAGCGTGGGTGTGCTGCTGCAGAACCGGCGGCCCTTGTACAACTCGTACAAACCGGTGACACGGGCCTCGCGGTCGCCCTCTTCCTCCAGCATCAGGCCCATGGCGACGCGCAGCCAGAAGAACTGCGGCGTCTCGATCCGCCGCGACGGTTTGCGCGTCTTGTCGATAATCAGGTAACGATCGTACAGCGTCTGAATGCCGAGGAAATCGAACTCGAGGTCGGATGATGGATCCAGCGCGGCGCCGAGCCGGGCGAGATCGTATTCGAGCAGCCGCGGATTGAGCCGTTGGATCGCCACGCCGTGCTCGAGGTATTTCTTGAACGCCCGCTGATGCGCCGTCTTCAACGCGCCGATGCCGTCGCGCATGATATCCCAGCCGAGAACCTCCTCGTATATATAAGTGAGCTGGATCCGGCCGGCAAACTTCGCGAAGTCCGCGTCACGTTCGATCAGCGTCTTCGAGTTGAGAATAATGGTCGCGTCCAGATCCTTTTCCGAAATCTGATCGTAGACCGAGCGGCGGAGTTCCTGCTCGATCTCGTCGTTCGAGAGGCACAGGTCCAGGCCGATGCGGGCAAACTCGATCCGTTTGCGCAGGTCGGCACCGTCCCAGAATGAGTTCACGCCGTCGGCTTGTTTGATCACGATCAGCGACGACTGGCCGGGGCTGAGCACGGGCGCGACCGCCGGGTCGGAGGTCTCCGTGAGCGCGGACTCGAAACCGGCATCACGGGCGGCAGCACGCTGGGCGCGAAAAAGAATATAGGCCTCGGCCACTTTGTAGTGACCCGATTTCATCAGTTCCTCCTGCACCATGTCCTGGATTTCCTCGATGTGGACGAAAGACTGCTTCGAGGAATGAACCCGCTCGGATACGGCGCGCGTGATGGCGATCGCCGGCGCGGAGTCGCGCTGGAGCGAGAGGAAGGTCTTGCGGACGGCAATTTCGACCTTCTGTTCGCTCCAGGGCACAACCTGATTGTTGCGCCGGATCACGCGGAGCAGGGATTGCGCGGCGGAGTCGCGATCGATGGCAATTTTGCGCGCCCGGTTCAGGAGCAGGCTCTTCGCGACAAAGTAGGCGTTGTTGTCGACGAGCGTCTTCTCGATCAGTTCGTACAGATCGTTGAGCGAGATGCGGAGCGGCTTCTGCGTGCGCGCGAGCACGCGAAGATTGCCGGCAACTTCGCGGCAGATACCCGCCACCCAGGTGCGGTTCGCTTCGGTGAAAATCTCCTTTTCGCCCTTCGCGAGGTGCACGTTGGTCAGCGCCTTGCCGAGCGTGTCGGCGACTTCACTGAGCACGAACCGCTCCTCACCGTGCGGGCAGAGCAGAATGATCGCCGGCAATTCGATGTTTTCCGTGGCGAGGACATCGCGCCACGCGTAGTGGGGCTTCTGATCGATCGGGGTGTGGACCGTGCGTTTGAGGGCGAGATCGTGCGCGAGAGACGGAGGATTGCTCATGGTGGGATGGACGGGGCGGGCGATTATCGGACGGGCGGGCGGAGGTTGGCGGAGTTCGGATTGCGGACGAGGCGGTCCGAACGGAAGGCAGTGCGGGAGAAAAACGAAGCAGTAAACAACGCGTGATGGGAACGCGTGCGGACGGACGTCGGAAAATGACGGGGTTTAAAGGGCGGGACGGAGAAAAGTAGTGCGCGCTAATCACGCGAACGCACGTGAATCGCAGGCATTGCTCGGTGGGGCACCAATCGATCCGGGGAGTGACGGGGAGGTGGCGAAACTCAGTTCAAGTCGGCAACGGAAAAGTCATCACGCGAAAACAGGCCCGACGTATTCGTTGCGTTTCGAGGGCTTCGCGCGGGTCGCGGGTCAGAGTTCGTCGTCGCTGGCGACGTTCAGCGAGGAGGCCTTTTGATACTCGGTGACGCGACCTTCGAAGAAGTTCTGCTCCTTCTTGATGTCCATCATTTCGGCCAGCCAGGGCAGCGGGTTCTTGACGCCCGGCGACACCGGAGCCAGACCGCAGCTCTCGAGCCGCCGGTCCGCGATGAAGTCAATATAGGTAATAAAGTCGTCCGCGCTGAGCCCGATCGAATTCACCGGCAGGCAGTCACGGATGAATTCCTTCTCGAGTTCAATCGCCTCGCGCATGAGTTCCCGCAACTCCTCCTTGAATTCCGATGTCCAGATTTCGCGGTTCTCGTCAACCAGATCCATGAACAGATTCCGAAAGACCTCGATGTGGTTGGATTCGTCGCGGAGTGTATAACGGAACATCTGGCCGATGCCCGGAAATTTGTTCTGTCGATACAGTGAGAGGACCATCCCGAAGAGCCCGTAAAACTGGGTGCCTTCCATGCACTGGCCAAAGACGAAGATGTTCTTCGCCAGCAGCCTCTTGTTTTCCGGCTGCGTGAGATCGAGATCGCGGCGCAGAGAGCGTGAGATCCGGGTGACAAACTCGTTCTTCCGGACGATCGTCGGGACATCCTCGAACATCGCCTCGCACTCGTGCGGGTTGATGCCGAGCGAGGCGATCATGTAGAGCAGCGAGTCGGCATGAATGTTTTCCTCATGCGCGTGGCGGCCGAGGACCAGCTTCAGCTCCGGCGCGGTCACGAGTTCGCGGACAACATGCTGGATGTTGTCGCCGACGATGCCCTCGGCCGCCGAAAAGTAGCCGATTCCCATCCGGATGATCCAGCGCTCGACGTCCGAGACGGCTTTCTCGTCGCGCCATTGCTCGATGTCCTTGCCCATCGGGATGTCCTCCGGCTCCCAATGGTTCGCCTTCATCTTGCGGTAGAGATCGTAAGCCCACTGGTACTTCAGCGGGAGGAGGTTGAAAGTCATGGTCGCGCGACCATTGATGACCTTTTTGGCGGCGAAGGCGGCTTCGGCTTTCGCCTGGTCGAGGATGAAGGTCTTCGTACCGACGTGAAACGTTTTGTGCATGGGGCTGCGAGGGCAGGAAACGGAGGAAAAGAAGTGGGTGGGTCGAACGCAAAGCGGGCTTTCTTGGGGTAGAAAGCCCGAGGGCGAACCAAAGTTACTACCAGTTATTGACGCGTTACTGACCACAACAGGCAGTGGTCGGAGGGCGCGGCGACCACAACCCATGGGTGTCGTGCACGTGTCCGTCAATCGGTTTGTGACTTAAAAGTCATGAAATTTTTCCCCCGATTTTGCTTGCCGGCGCGAGCGCAATTTTTCCCTGCCCAGCGCCCGTTGGCCCGCGGGTTTTCTCCCCGGAAATCGCCGCGAATCAGGCTTGAGAAGCCGGCTGCCGGGCGGGAGTCGCGCGCGGGCTCTGCCTCCGGAAAACCACCGCGGGTTGCGTATTTAGGATGTGGGCACGGCGCCGTGTCCACGACCGCGTTCCCTCGCAAAATGGGCCGCTGCGATGTCATGGAATTGTGGACACGCACGTCACTTGCGGTCGATTTGGTCCAATGGCGGCCGCGAGCGCCCGCCCGGGGACGGACGCCCGAGGGCTCCCGCCCGCGGGTTTGAAGTAGCGAATGCAACTTGGGTGAGCCTCCGGCCAGCGACACAGCGCCCCCCCCGTTGGTCGTCTGTCATGGTGGGCATCGCGCTCGCTTGCGGCCCGACGCGCTCGTGAGCACAACAACACGGGATGTCCGCACCGCCCGCCACGCCAGTTCCTTCCCTCCCTTCCCGCCTCCGCAGCTGGGTGGGCCCCGGGTTTCTGCTGGTGGCGACGTTGCTGGCCTACAGCAACAGCCTGCCGGCGCCATTCGTATATGACGACATCCTCGCGATTCCGGAAAATGCGAGCATCCGGCACCTGTGGCCGTTGGGCGACGTGTTGCGTCCGCCCGCGGAGGGCGGACTTACCGTCAGCGGCCGGCCGATGCTGAACCTGTCGTTCGCGCTGAATTACGCGATCAGTGGCCCGGCCCCGTGGAGCTACCACGTCGTTAACATCCTGATACATGCCGCCAATGCGCTCCTGCTGTTCGGGATTCTGCGGCGCGTTATTCATTTTCGACGCGCGCGGGCCGGCGAGGCGGCGCCGGCCGACGGCACCGCGCTGGCCATCGCCGCCCTCTGGGCGCTGCATCCGCTGCAAACGCAGGCGGTCACCTACACCGTCCAGAGGGCCGAGTCACTGATGGGGTTTTTCTACCTGCTCACGCTTTATGCCTTTGGCCGCGCGGGGGAGAATACCGGCCCCCGACATTCCAGGCGGTGGCTCACGGTGGCGGTCCTGGCGTGCGCCCTCGGCATGGGCACCAAGGAGGTCATGGCGACGGCGCCGCTGCTCGTACTGCTCTACGATCGCACGTTCGTGGCGGGCAGCTTCGCCGCCGCCTGGCGGCAGCGGTGGCGCTTCCATGTGGCGTTGATGGGCACGTGGCTCGTGCTCGCGGCGCTCGTGCTGAGCACCGGCGGCAACCGGGGCGGCACCGTCGGCCTCGGCGTCGGCGTGCCCTGGTGGGCCTACGGGCTCACCCAATTCAAAGCCGTCACGCACTACCTGGTCCAGACGCTCTGGCCGTCGTCGCTGATCTTTGAATACGGCACGTTCTGGGCAGAATCGGCCGGCGATGTTCTGCCGTACGCCGTGCTCGTGCTGCCGCTGCTGATCGCCACGGGCTTCGCGCTGTGGCGCTGGCCCGCCGGCGGTTTTCTGGGCGCCTGGTTCTTGGTCATTCTGGCGCCGACATCACTCATGCCGGGGACGATTCAGATGATTGTGGAGCACCGGATGTATCTGCCGCTGGCGGCGGTGCTGGGCGGCGGCGGGTGGCTGCTCCACCAATGGCTGCGCCCAAGCGCAATCACCAACCCGCTGTTGTGGGCGGCGGCCCTGGCGCTCGGCGTACTGGCATTCAACCGGAACTATGATTACCGCAGCCATCTCACGTTGTGGAGCGACACCGTGGTGAAGCGGCCGCAAAACCCGCGCGCCCACGAAGGCTTGGCCGAGGCGTGGGCCGAGGTGGGTCGCGCCGATCTTGCCTTGCATCACCGGGCCGAGTCGATCCGCCTGCGACCCGGCGACTCGACCTATCATTATAATCTTGGGCTGGCGCAAATGGGTGCCGGAAAACTGCCGGAGGCGGTCCGCAGCTTTCAGCAGTCGCTGCGGCTCGCGCCGGCGGAGCCCAGGACGCACACCAATCTGGCGATCGTTCTGGCGCAGCTCGGGCAGACCGATGAGGCGTTTTCCCACTACGCCGAAGCGGTTCGGCTGAAGCCCGACGATCCACAATTCCACTACAACTATGGCATCGCGCTTTATCGTACCGGCCGCAGCGCTGATGCGATCGCGCAGTACGAGGCCGCCTTGCACCTGCGTCCTCGCGATGTGAATGCGCACTACAATCTCGGCATCGCATTGGTCCGCGCGAAACGCCTCGACGAAGCATGCACTCACTTTCGTGAAGCCCTGAAGCTGCGGCCTGAGGACGCGGATATGCGCAGCGCCTTCGCCGCCGCGCTGCTGCTGGCGAACGAGTCGCGGGAGGCCGAAGCGGAGTTTCGCCGCGTGCTCGCATCAACCGCGAGGTCGGTTGATGCCGTCTACGGACTTGGAAACGCACTGGCCGCACAACAACGGTTGGCCGAAGCCGCGACTCAGTACGACGCCGTGTTGCGCCTCCAACCCGATCACGCGAACGCACATTACAAACTTGGCAACGTATTGCTCGACCTCGACCGCGTCCCGGAGGCGGCCGCCCATTTCGAAGCGGCGGCGCGGCTGATGCCACAGGACGCGGAGTCGCATCACAACCTGGGCGTCGCTTATGCGCGGCAGGAGCGCTGGGTCGAGGCGCAACGCGAATTTGAAACGGCCCTGCGACTCAAGCCCGACTACCCGGAAGCTCGCCGGAATCTGGAACAGTTGCACACGCTGTTGCGCCGTTGAGCGGCGAAGCGTTTCACTTCTGGCCATTAGAACCGTTTTCCGCGGCGGGCAAAGCGATCCAAAACCGACTGCCCTGGCCCGGAGCCGAATCCACCCCAATGCGCCCGCCCATCCGTTCCATCGCTTTGCGCGCGATGGCCAGACCCATGCCGGTGCCTTCGTACAGTCCCGCCCGGTTGAAGCGTTGAAACATTTCAAACAGCCGCGGGTGAACTGCCGGGTCGATGCCAATGCCCTTGTCCTCGATCAACAGCCGGACCCATGGGCCATTCTTCGAAGCCTCCCCCTGCGATGGCCCACTCATTCGCTCGGCGGAAACCCGAACGACCGGCGGAGTTTCCGGCGGTACGAATTTCACGGCATTACCCAGCAGATTTGACAGCACCTGCGTGAGTGCGGCGGTGTTGGCCTTCAGGACTGGAATGTCCGGACTGACCGAGATGCACGCCTTCGCCGCGCGGAGATTGGGATACGTGGCGATCAACTCTTCGATCAACTGGCGCACGTCGACCGGCTCCATCGCCAAATCTTCGAGGAGAATGTGACTGTAGCTGAGCACGTCGCGGATCATGCTGTCGAGCCGGCGCGCTGCCGCCGCGATTCGGCCCAGGAAATTTTTCGCCTGCGGATCGAGCCGGTCGGCGTGTTCGCTCACTAGGATGTCCGCATAGCCGAGCATCGAGCGCAGCGGAGCGCGCATGTCATGCGCTAGGCTGTACGAGAACGCTTCGAGCTCCTGCACGGTCTCGCGCAGCCGGGCCGTGCGCTCGGCGACCGTTTTCTCCAAATCCTGCGCGTAAAGCTGAATTGTTTTTTGCGCCTCCCGCAGCGCCTCCTCGGTCTGCCGAATCACCGTGATGTCGGTGTTCGTGCCGAACCACCGCGTGATCCTGCCCGCTTCGTCGCGTATGGGAAATGCCCGCGAGAGGAACCAGCGGAAGTCGCCCTCCTTGCTGCGCAGTGGAAACGTATCCTCCCAAGGCATACCCGATTGGAGAGATTCCCGAAAGTGATGGCGCACGCGCTCAGCGTGATCGGGGTGCTGCACCTTGAGCCAGCCTTCGCCGCTCACCTCCTCGAGCGTCGTACCGGTGTACTCGAACCAGCGGCGGTTATACCAAAATGCGCTGCCGTCCGGATGGGCCATCCACGCCAGCTGCGGGAAGTTGTCGGCCACGGCGCGGAAGAACGCCTCCCCCTCGTGCGCCCGCCTCTCCGCCATGGTGCGCTCCTGAAGCAGCCGGGCATTCTCTTCGGCGGCGGCTCTCAGTTCATGCCTCTGCCAGGCTTGATCGAAAAACACGTCCGCCTTGCTGCGGAGCATGTGCGGATCGATCGGCTTGAAGAGGAAATCAACCGCCCCCAGTTCGTATCCGCGAAACCGACGCTCTTTGTCGGTGCCTCCCGCGGTCACAAAGATGATCGGCACGCGCCGGGTGCGTTCAGAACCGCGCATCAGTTCCGCCAGTTCAAAACCATCCATCTCCGGCATCTGCACGTCGAGAAACGCGAGCGCTACCTCCTCCACCAGGAGCAACTCCAGCGCCTCGCGTCCGGATCGCGCCTTGAGCACCTGCAACCCGTCGCGGCGCAGCAGCCCTTCGAGCGCAAGCAGGTTGCCCGCGAGGTCGTCGACCACCAGGAATTTCACGTTGGGTTTCGTCATGCGTGGTCGAGGGGAAGATTCTGCACGAGGCGCGATATGGCGACTAAATCGAGGCAACGAGCGGCGGGGCAAGCCTCGAGCGCGGCTTGCGGCATCGTCGGCATGCTGGCCGTGGCCGGACTCTGCACGATCGCGCGGCCGCCTGCCTTGCACACCGCGGCCAGTCCGTCTGCGCCGTCGACGCTGGCGCCGGACAGCACGATCGCGAGCAGGCCGGCTCCAAACGCGTCGGCGGCCGACTCGAACAGCACATCGATGGCCGGACGAGAATAGACCACCGGCTCCTCGTTCGAGAGCGACAGCCGCCGATCACGTTCCACCAACAGGTGGTAATTCGGCGGTGCGAAGTAAACTGTACCGCCTTGCAGGGGCTCCTTGTCCTCGGCCTCTTTCACCCGAATCGCGCACCTCGCCTGGAACAAATCGGGCAACGCACTCTTGTTCTCCGCCGGCACATGCACCACCACGATGATCGGGAGCGGAAAGGATACGGGCAGCGATGGGAGGATCTGGAGCAGCGCATCCACTGCCCCGGCCGAGCCTCCCATCACGATGGTCTCAGTGCTGGCAGGCGGGTTAGTGGTGGGCATGGTCATCCGTCGCAGTATCCAATGACTTCTTACGGTATATCCGCTCGTCTTTCACGAACTCGGTGAACGCATCGGCGTGCCCGGAGAAGCGCAGGCTCTCCTTGAAGCCGAGTCCGAGAAAACCATTGCGAACCAAAGAATCCTTGAACAAGCCGACCGCGCGATCCTGAAGCGGCCGATCGAAATAGATCAGGACGTTGCGGCACGAGACGAGTTGCACCTCGGCAAATACCGCGTCCGACACCAGGCTGTGATCCGAAAAAACGGCGCGTTTACGCAGGCTCTTGTCGAACACGGCGGCGCCGTATGCGGCCGTGTAATAGTCCGACAGCGACGACTTCCCGCCGGCCCGCCGGTGGTTTTCACTGAAAAGGGCAATCCGATCCAACTCGTACACGCCAGCCTCGGCCTTTTTCAGCGCTTGGATGTTGATATCGGTGCCGTAGAAAAGCGTGCGATTCTCCAGCCCTTCCTCCCGAAAGAGAATCGCCAGCGAGTAAAGCTCCTCGCCCGCACTGCAACCGGCGACCCACACCTTGAGCGATGGATAAGTTGTAAGATGGGGAAGCACTTTTTCGCGCAACGCGGAAAAGTATGACGGATCACGAAACATTTCGCTCACTTGGACGGTGAGGTAGCCCAACAACTCCGGTAACATCGCGGGCTCGTGCAGAACCTGGTCCTGCAGCAGCGAGTAGCTGCGGCAGCCGAACCGGTCCCGCGCCTGCTTCAGCCGCCGCTTGAGCGACGCCGTCGAGTAACTCCGAAAATCGTAGTGATAGCGGTGATAGATCGCCTCGAGGAGCAGGCGAAGCTCGATGTCTTCGGTATTGGTCGACACAGCACTTAGCGGGGCATCCAAACACGCACCAGCGAAAGTAGTTTTTCCAAATCCAGTGGCTTCGCAAGGTAGTCGTTGGCGCCAGCCTGAAGCGCCTGCTGCTGATCGTCCTTCATCGCTTTGGCGGTCAAGGTGATGATCGGCAGCTTGCTCCAGCCGGGTCGCTTTCGAATTTCGCGCGTGGCCGTGAGGCCGTCCATTTCCGGCATCATGATATCCATCAGGACGAGGTCCACGGCGGCATCAGGGTCGGGTTGGCAGCGCTCCAACGTATCCAAAGCTTCGCGACCATTGCGGGCCACGAGCACCTTGGCGCCGCGTGCTTCGAGAATGCTGGTCAAGGCAAAGACATTCCGGATGTCGTCCTCGACCACCAGAATACGGCGGCCTTCGATGGCCGCGTCGCGGCTGCGCGCCTTTTTCAACAGCTTTTGCTGCTCGGGCGGCAGGTCGGCCACGACCTGGTGCAGAAACAGGGCGACTTCATCGAGCAAACGTTCGGGCGACTTCGCGCCTTTGATGATGATCGATTTCGAATACTTGCGCAGGAGTTGCTCCTCCTCCGGGCCAAGATCACGGCCGGTGTAGACGATCACCGGGGGAAACGAATACCGATCCTCTTTGCTCAATTGGTCGAGCAATGAGAAGCCGGACGCATCGGGCAGTGTGAGATCGAGCACCATGCAGTCGAACGTCGCCACCCTCAGGTGCTCCAGACACTCTGCGGCGGACCGGGCGCCGACCGTTTCGACATTACGCGTGCCGAGAAGGTGGCGCAGACTTTCGAGTTGCATCGCGTTATCCTCGACGATGAGTACCCGGCGCATCTTCTGGGTGAGCCGCATCTCGAGCTTCTGGAAAGCTTCGACCAGTTGCTCGCGTTTCACTGGCTTCAACATGTAGCCCACCGCACCAAGCGAGAAAGCGGTTTGGGCATAATCGGAACCGGAAACAACATGAACTGGAATGTGCCGCGTGCGGCCGTCAGCCTTCAAACGGTCGAGCACGGAGAGCCCCGTACTGTCCGGCAGGCCCACATCCAGCAGTATGGCGTTGGGCGCGTATTGCGCCGAGATGGCGAGTGCCTCCTGCGAGGTGGTGGCGATCAACGCCTGGAAATCCAACTCGTGCGCCAGATCGTAAAGGATGCGCGCGAATGCCTCATCGTCTTCCACGATGAGGATCAGCCGATGATTTCCGTTCAGCCGCTCGCGATCGTCGACGATCTGGCTCGGCGATGGCGCGATCTCCGGCTCCGCAGGGCGGGGCGGCGGCACCTTCGCGTCAGGGGGCCTTCTTAGCGCTTCCATGGGCAGCCGCACGTGCGCCAAGTCGGGATCGTACACTTCGGGCAGCGTCACCGTAAACGTGCTGCCGCGGCCGGGCTCGCTGGCCAGGTCGAGGTTTCCGCCCAGCAAACGCACAAGCTCGAGAGAAATCGAAAGCCCAAGGCCGGTGCCGCCATACTGGCGGTGGGTCGTCCCGTCCGCCTGGCGGAACGGCTCGAAAATCGTTCGCTGCTGATCCGCTGGCACGCCGATGCCGGTGTCTCGCACGGCGAATGCAACCCGCCCTGCGACCGGCCGGCTCACGTCGATCGTGACGTGCCCGCGTTCCGTGAACTTGATGGCATTTGAGACCAAATTCTTGAGCACCTGTTCGGCGCGCTGGGCGTCGGTATGCAGCGTGTCGGGCGTGCCGGGGGCAACCTGGATGTGGAGCTCGAGCTGTTTTTGCGCGGCGAGCGGGGCGAAGGTGGTCCGCAGGTTGCTCAGCATGTCGGCAATGCGCACCGGTGCTGGTTTCACGTCCAGTCGACCCGCTTCGACTTTCGACAAATCGAGCACGTCATTGATCAATGCGAGCAGGTCCTGACCGGCGCCGACAATGGTCTCGGCGTATTTCACCTGCTCGGCGTTGAGATTGCCGTCGCGATTGTCGGCGAGCAGCGTCGCCAAAATGAGCGAAGAATTAAGCGGCGTCCGCAATTCGTGCGACATGTTCGCCAGGAAGTCGGACTTGTAGCGACTGGCCTGCTCGAGTTCACGGGTCTGTGCTTCCAGCGCGCGATTTGCCCGGCTGACATCGTCCTTTTGGGCCTCGAGCAATTGGGTCTGCTCCTCGAGCTGCGTGTTCGTCTGCTCGAGCTCCGATTGCTGCTGCTCGAGACGCGACTGCGACTCCCGCAAGGCCCGACTTTGCTCCTCGAGTTCCTCATTCGTCACCCGCAGTTCTTCACTCTGCTGCTGAAGTTGACGCGCCTGCTCCTGGGTCTCGCGGAGAAGCTCTTCCAGTCGCGTGCGAAATTCCGCGGAACGCACGGCAACGCCGATTGACTCGGCCACACGCTTGAATAGCTCGGGCGCCGCTTCGTCGACGGCTTGGAAAAAGCCGAACTCCAGCACGGCATTGACGCGGCCGTCCACCATGGCGGGCGAAATGATCAAGCGGCGGGGCCGGCTGCGGCCGAGCGCTGAACCAATGGTGAGATAACCCTCCGGCACATGGTCCACGACGAAAGCGCGCCCATCGCGGGCGGCTTGGCCCAGCAGCCCTTCTCCCGGCGCGAATCGTTCCGGGACACTTGAAGCGTCAGGCACGGCATACGT
The DNA here is from genome assembly GCA_038204695.1 of Opitutales bacterium. Taxonomy (GTDB): domain Bacteria; phylum Verrucomicrobiota; class Verrucomicrobiia; order Opitutales; family Opitutaceae; genus ER46. Next base: position 15,738 of record JBBRCR010000143.1, read on the forward strand.
CGCGAACCGGCGAAAGGTGCCACCCTGTTCGAAGAAAATCGCCCCCGCCTGTGCGCCGAGATAATCGGCCAAAAAGTGCAATGCATTTTGGCCCAATGCCTCGAGTTGCTGGTCGCCCGCGAGTTTTTCGTTCAAGCCGGCGTGACCTGATTTCAACCATTCCTCGCGCCGCATCGTGAGTTTCGCGCGAATGAAACCATATCCGATCGCCGCCACCACCCATACGGTGACAAAGCCAAAAACCCGGTTCAGGGCCGCCGCCACATAGTCTACGCCCGGTGGACTGTACACGAACCCAATTGCCATGAGCAGTGTGGAGAGGGCGGCGGCGACCACCGGCGCGAATGGACGCCAAAGAAACAGAGTCAGGGCGATCGGCACGAGGTAGCCGATCCAAACTGCGAGTCCGAGCGGGGTGTACAGGTCCGCGATAAAAATCGCGACTGATGCCACTGCCATGGCGGGATAAATTACCGGAGCGACCTTGTACCGCACGTTCGCCATGCCCACTTAGCTGCCAGTGGCAAAGCGTTGTGCAAACCTGAATGCGCGCGGTCGGCAGAATACTGGCTGGCGCGTGGCGCGTTCTCCGCGCAATGGGCAAATCCCGGCAGCCGCCACGCGACAAAAGTGCCGGCTAATGGAGAAGCTGAGAAATCGCGAAACCGACCTGTCCCTATCCAGTCTCGTGGGAAATTGACCTGTCCCTTACACCGTTTCCGTAAACCCAAAATTCGAAAATTGACCTGTCCCTATTGGTCGCGATCGGCCTTGGCCGGCGGTCGCCCTTTTAAGGTCGCCAGTCTGACGCGAACGAAATTCGGAAATTGACCTGTCCCTTTTCTGTTGTCCGGTCGCCCCCGCCGCGTTTTTCGCCTGTCCCTAAATGGGTTCGGTCTCCCGTCCGGCGACTTTGGGTCCAGCGCGAAAAGAGAATCGCGAAACTGACCTGTCCCTATCCAGTTTCTCGGGAAATTGACCTGTTCCCTATACCGGTTCCGTAAACCCAAAATTGGAAAATTGACCTGTCCCTATTGGGTTTCGCAATCTGTGTCTGCCGTGAAACGCGAGTCGCAGTTTTGAAACGGGTTTACGGCCCGTTGCGACCCCGTAGCGCCGTTTCATGGTCGTGCGGTTGCGGGTCGGAACAAGTTAATGGGGCGAGTCAAGAAACGCATCGATTAA
>JBBRCR010000144.1:0-16796 GCA_038204695.1 Opitutales bacterium
CGCGATGGCGAATTTGTGGGCAAAGGGCAGCGCTACGCCGACAGATTTCCATCGGCGTCGAACGCCATCTCCCTCGGGGTTCCCATCACCTTCATCCTCGAGTCGGCGCGTGCCTCTGCCAGGAGGTTTTCCGAAATCAGGATCCGGCCCAGCGACAGCGTGTTCTTGATCCGCGCGAGCCGCACCTGCCGCGGGTTTCCGATAAAGCACGTTTTGATCGCAGCCTGAATCGTCTGCCGGTCATTCCGCATGAACATCGGAATCTTGCCCGCCGGCGCCGTCGTGGAGGTCAGGAGATTGCAGTAGGTTTCGATCACGTTGAACTTGCGGAAAACCCGCTCGGTCGTGAAGTCGGCGATGCCGATGCCCGTGCCGTTGCCGTCGGATACGTCCGTGATATCCAGGATCGCGATACGCGTGATTCTGGGATCGCGCGGCGTGAGGGCCACGTCGGCGGTCGGATAACGACCGACGACATTCGGATCGAATCCCGTGCCGGAGATATTCTTGCCGACTTCATCGATGATGAGGACGTCAAGCCGCGGAATGGGTACCGTCGGCATCAACGCCCGCGCGTCGGCCAGCAGCGACGGCTCGCGCGTCAGGATTTCCGCGCCGGGCACAACTTCCACGCGACACGTCTCGTGGTACGCGTTCTCGATGACACCGACGCCGAAAAGGAATTTTCCGCTGGCGAGGCTGGCGCGCGCCAACGCGATCAGATTTTCCTCCATGCGAGAGTAGCCGAGATTGTGACACGTCTCTGCACCCTTCTGTTTGCCCGTACCGATCACGACCATCTTGACGAGCCCACTCTCGATTTTGCCGCGAAACGAGGTGTGCGGCTTGATCCGGTTGACCACGATGATTCCGTCCGCGGCAGCGGCGAAGGCATCGACATAAGCCGGCAGTCCGTTGGCCGTCGTCCCGACTTGCACGACGTCCATCGTGCATCGGATCGGAACCCCCATCGTTTTTTCCGTGAACCCCATTCGCGCGAGCACGGCGCGCTGGCCCTCGGGAGTGGCGCCGCCATGACTGCCCATCGCCGGATAAATAAACGGTTCAGCGCCGATCCGTTTCAACTCGGCGATGAGAACGCGGGTGACGCGCGCCGCATCGGTGATGCCGCGGCTGCCTGCGCCCACGGCCAGCTTCATGCCGGGCCGGATGGTATCGAGAATCCGGGAGGCGCGCAGTTTTTCGAGCGCGGTCTTTTCCACGTCTGCCATCACCGGCCGGTCAAAGGTGGTTTCGATTTCCACCAGACGCGGCAGCGGGATGTCTTTTAGGATCGCGTTGATCGGCGAGTCCGGCGGGTTGGCAAAGTTTTTCGGGATCGATGATGCCGCTGGTTCGCTGGCGATGAGCGGGGTGGCTTTGCTCAAAGCCACCAAAGCCGCCGAGGAGGCGGTGCCGGTGAGAAAGGTGCGCCGACTGGTGAGAGATCGATTTCGAGGTTTCATGGGGTAGGGCCGAACACTCTTTTCGAACTGACCAAGCCTGCACCGCAATGGGGGCGGTTCAAGACGCGAAACACGGCAAACGCGCGAACCAGGTGGCGGCTACTCCACCGGCATCGGCCGGGTGGGAGATCCGGCGTAGGCGAGATTGGCCAGCAGTCGTTCCCGCTTCATGACAACGCTTAGCGGCGCAACGCTCGCGTTCGCGCCAATGTCCGCTCCGTAGAGCAGGACTGCGAGGTGGCCGACGGTCGCCTGCCGGCGAATGATCACGCGGTCGATCTTGAGCACCCGATCTTCGAACGTGTGGGCTTGGAACTGGCAGCTGACCGTGGCGCCGTCCTCGAAGGTGAGCATGTCGGGATCGACCACGTGTGCGAAGCCCGGGCCGAGGACAACGTTCCGGCCGATGCGCATGCCCATCGCCCGCAGGTAGGCGTTCAACCACAGCGTTCCTTCGAGCGCCGTGAGTGGTCCGAGGGCCAATAAATCCCACACTACATACAGAAAGTCCCACCGGCTGCACCAGGAGGAATAAAGCGGATGCTGCGCGGGCCGCACCCGGCCCAGGAGCGCCCATTTCGACAGCAGAACCAGCAGGCACAAACTCGCGAGGAAACCGAACTCCACGGCCGGCACGATGACGAACACGAGGAACGGCCTGGACAGCGCCGCTTCGGCCTGCACCAGGAGGGTAAGCCACGCGAGCCCCAATACCACGGGGGCAAACGGCAGCGTGAAACGCGCGAGTTCCCAGCTCAGCCGGCCAAGCCAGCGGAATAACGTCGGGTCATGGGTGAGCCGCCGATCGCATTCGATCACCTCCCGCTTCGGCAGATCGAACGGCGGATGGCCGAACCATGATGTGCCGGGACGAACCTTTGTATCATCGGCAGTGGTACACACTCCAATGAGAATGTCCTCGGGCAGGTGCTGACCGGCGGCGACCACCGCATGATTGCCCAGAAAAGTGTTCCGGCCGAACCGGACCGGCGCGAGCGTCACCGTGCCCTGATGGATGCCCGGCCCGCCAAGATAAATGCCGTCGGCAAAAAAGCTTTGTTCGCCCGTCTCGACGAGTTCCGGGATCGTATCGATGATCGTGCTGATCTCGGAACCGCGTCCGATCTTCATGCCCGCCAGCCGCAGCCAGACCGGCCAGAGCAATGTGCCGCTCAGCCAGTGGCTCGCCGAGTCGACGACCCCCGCCTTCAGCCACACGCGAACATAAGCGAGACTCCACCGGCTGATCACACCCGCCCGAACCCGGCCCATGTACCGCAACGCGAGTCCCTGAAAGAGCAGCATCAAAGGCGCCGATGAAAGCACGCCGACCGCTCCGAGCAGGACGGTTCGCAGATCAAACGATGGCGCGAGCAACCAGTCAGCGTGAAGTTCGTGGCAGGAGACAAACAGGAGCGTGATGGCCTGCAGAGGTAGTGCGACGAACTCCGCCACCGCGACGCGGCCGAGGAGGATGGCGAGCCCATGTATGAGAGGAGACATTCCCGCCGGTAATCCCACCGACGTCTCCGATCGGCCGATACACGTCGCCGGCACGCCACCCCAGTGTTCGCCGCGCGGAATGCGGCTGCCGCGCGGGAGAAACGAGAGTGCGGCGAGCGACGCGTTTGCCTCCATGTGCGTGTCACTGGCGACACTGGCGCGGATGCCCAGCGTGCAGCCTTTCTCGAGCACAGTCGGGCCGACGATGAGCTGGCCGGCCTCGAATTCGACGAGTTGCAGCGCGGCGTCCTGGCTGAGCGTGACGTGGTCGCCAATCTCCAATAAATCCCAGCCGCCCTGCGTGAGGTTGACGCCGCGATGAATGTGTACGCGCTCACCGATGCGTGCGCCGAGCCGCCGCAGGATCATCGTTTGAAAGACCGTGCCCCCGAGCAAACCCCATGGCACCAGGCGGACCGTCTGCTGCACCATCCAGTGGCGAACGTGAAAGCTGCCCCAGGCCGGCGCGCGGATCGGCTGGTAGCGGCCGATCAAGACCTTCTTTACCGCCACGGCCAGCGACACTGCCGCGAGGGTGTAGGCGGCGAGTGCCGCGAAGTAGAGCACCGGGGCCAGCAGCACAAGCGGCCCGAACCCGAGGGCATCGTCGAGCGCGGGGAGGGCGTGAAACACAATGCCATAGGCGGGGGGCGCGCTGAGTCCCAGGCCGAGCACGAGCCAGGCAGCCTGTATCAGCGTTGCCAGTACCGGCCGGCCGGTGGGGCGGGCGGACGTGGATTCGGCCCTTGTTGCCGAGGGGCCCGCGGGCGCGCTGCGTTTCGCCAGTTCGGCCACCGTGCGCATCTCGTACAAGTCGCGGACGGTGAGCGACGCCGTGGCCGGATCGTCACGCAGCATCGAGATCAACTCCGCCGCCAGGAGTGAGTCACCGCCAAGAACGCGGAAGAAGTCATCATCGATCGAGACAGTCTCCTTCAGCCGAAGGACCCGGCGAAAAGCGCCCTCCAGCCTTTTCTCCATGGCACTCTGCGGCGCACGCCCCCGGCGGTCGTCCTCCGGCGACGGCACCGCGAGCAACGGCAGCGCCTTCCGGTCGACCTTGCCGCTCACCGAGGTCGGGATCGAGGAGAGCAGTCCGAAAAAACTCGGCACCATGTAAGGCGGCAGCGCTTGGTGCAGGGCGTTCGCGAGGGTGGCAAACGCCGGCGGTGCGGCGCGGTCAGTGGGCACGATGTAAGCGGCGATTTTGGCCTGGGAGCCCTCGCCCTGCACCCGGCACACGGCTGCGCGCACACCGGCGCACTCCGCCAGCCGCGCTTCAATCGCCTCCAACTCGATGCGATAGCCGCGAATCTTCACCTGGGCATCGATGCGGCCGAGACAGGAGTAGCTGCCGTCCGGCTTGCGCTGCACCAGATCGCCGGTCCGATAAACTCGCCCGAGCCGCGGATGCACGGGAAACTTCCTGGCCGTCATCGCGACATCGTTCATATAGCCGCGCGCCAGGGCGATCCCGCCGAGACACAACTCCCCCGGCGCACCCGCTTCGACTTCGTCGAGCTTGTCGTCGAGCACCCAGGCGTTCACTCCGGGCACGGGACGGCCGATCGTGATGGGCGCGCCCGGTACGATCGGCCCGCGCAATGCGGTCACCGTTGTCTCCGTTGGGCCGTAGTCGTTCACGAAGCGCCGACCCTTCGCCCAGCGTTCCGCCACATCGGGTGGCAGCATTTCGCCGCCGACGTGAATGAGCCGAAGGTCCGGCAATTCCTTTTCAGGATGCCCGCAGCCCGTGGCACGCAACAGCGAGGGCGACGGGGCAAACACCGTGACGCGTTCGCGCTGCAGCCAGGCGATTAAATCGGGCCCCAGCCGCGTCGTGTGGTCGTCCATCACCACCAGGGTGGCACCCGTCGAAAGCGCGAACCATGTTTCCTCGACGGAGGAATCGTACGCCGGTGACGCACTCTGGGCGCAGCGATCGAGCGGCGTGATACCCAACGTTTGCAGATCACCCTGGACGAGATTCGTGATGCTGCGGTGCTCAATCATCACGCCCTTCGGCCGTCCGGTCGTGCCCGACGTGTAGATCAAGTACGCGAGACTGCCGGGCGTGAGCCATGGCGCGGGATCGAGTGGCTCGAAGCCACCCTCGATTGTGCCGGCCCATGCGATCACATCCACGGTCACGCCGACCTCCGATTTTATTCGCTGAACGCGTTCGACGCCGGATGCATTTGAAAGCACGGCGACCGCTTGCGAGTCGGTTAGAATATCCAGGATCTGGCCGTCCGGGAAAACCGGATCGATGCAGGTATACGCCGCGCCGCTCTTGAGAACGGCGAGTTGGGCGAGATAGAGATGCTCGGAATCGCGGGGTAACAGAATTGCCACTACGCATTCCCCCTTGACGGTGGGGCGGAGGAGGCGGCCGAGTGCGTTGGCCTGTCCCTCGAGTTCCGCATACGTGATGCGGCGGCGGTGCGTGCGCGCTAAACCCGGAGGCGTATCGATGGCGATTCTCTCGGGGGAGCGTCGCGCGACGCGTTCAAAGTATTCGTGGAGATAAGCCGGCGCATCGCTGATGGGGCGGGCCGCGGTGCGCAGGGGGAACTGGAGGGTTTCGGGCAAACGACTTTGGGGGAACTCACGTAGATGATGGAGGCAGCGGACGATTTCGATGTATTTGCGTGGTCGCTGTACGTTGCGCATGCGCGGGCGCGCGCTGGGTCGAGCAAGCGATTGCTTGCATCATTTGGAGTGAGATGGTGGCGATACCCGGACCGCGCAGACGATGACTTCAACCTTCGACCACCAATGACCGCGCTTCCCGGCGATGCCTGGGCTCAACTCCCGCTGGGCCGCGACGTCGTGCTGTTGACGCACGATGCGAACGGGCTGGCGGCATTCAGCAAACCGGCGGGCGTGCTCTCTCATCCGAACGAGCCCCAGGACGAACCGCGCGCGCTGCTCACCGCCCCGTACACGACGGACGGCGAGTTCTTCGAATGGACGTCGCCGGACGCGACCGAACCGCAACGACTGTGGCTTCTGAACCGGCTCGATTCCGCCACGTCGGGAGTGATTCTGGCCGCCGCCAGCGCGGTTCTGGCGGGTGAAATTCGGGCGCAGTTCAAACGCAAGATGGTTCGGAAGGTTTACCAGGCGCTCATTTTCGGTGCGCCGCGGACGCCGATGGAACTCTGGCGCGATCGCCTGGCGGTTGAAAGGCGCGGAGCCCACATTCGAACGTCTGCCGGCGGTCATGTGCCCGCGGAAACTCGCATGTCGGTCGTACGGGTCGGGGTCAAGGAGCCGCGCGTCGCGTTGTTGCGGCTCGAGCCGCGCACGGGCCGCAGCCACCAACTCCGGGTGCAATGTGCCCGGCGCGGATTGCCGATCGTCGGCGACCAGACGTATGGCGACTTCGCACGCAACCGGGAATTTGCGAAGGCCGCGGGCACCAAGCGGATGTTTCTCCACTCGCTCCAGACTAGTTTCGATTACGACTTCGATGGACGGCGGCACACTTTCACCGCCACCGCGCCGCTGCCCGACGACTTCGCGAAGTTCCTTTGACACCCGCAGGAGAATGGGCGCAATGCTCGCCTTTGCCTTGAACACACGCGTCCGCGTCACGCCATGATCCTTCCCAAGTCCAACCACCTCACCACCGAACAACTCGCCGAGGTCACGGCCATCGTGACCGAGTTTGGTTGCCGGATTCAGCCGATCATCGGCGCGGTACGTTCCATCTATGCCATTGTCGGCGACGAGCGCGACGAATTGATGATCAACCGGCTCGAGGGGCTTGATTATGTCGAGCGGATCGATCGGATTCAGTCGCCGTTCAAGTTGATGGACAAACGCTCTGATTTGGCGACGCATCGAATCAGGATCGGCGGCCTCACCCTCGGCGAGGAACTGTTTGTGATCGCCGGCGTCTGCACCATCGATCCGAAGAATCCCAATTTCTTCTACGAGACGGCCCATGCCGTGAAGGCCGCCGGTGCGCACATGCTGCGTGGTGGCGTTTGGAAACCGCGCACCAACCCGTACACGTTCCAGGGCGACGTGAAGTCGCTCGACATTCTCGTCGAGGCCTCGCGGCAGACGGGGCTGCCGGTTGACACCGAAGTGATGGAGGAGTCCCACATCAAACTGGCCCTGGATGCAGGCGTCACGTGCCTCCAGATCGGCGCCCGCAACGCGCTGAACTATTCACTGCTGCGCGCCGTCGGTCGGGCCATCGACAAGCGGGGCACCGTTGTTCTGCTCAAGCGCAGCATCCACATGGGTGCCATCAACGAGTTCATTTCGGCGGCGGAATATATCGCGGCCTTCGGCAATCCGAACGTCATCCTGTGTCCCCGCGGCACCACGCCCTCCCTGGACGGCTACCGCAATCACCCGGACGAAAGTATCACGCCGCTGCTGAAGGAAAAGACGTGGGCGCCCGTCGTGGTTGATCCGTCCCACTCCGTCGGCAAAGCCGCCTACGTGCCCGCATGCGCGCTGGCGGCAATCGCGTATGGGGCCGACGGTCTTTGCATCGAGAGCCACGTGAATCCCAACCAGGGCATTGGCGACGATCCGAAACAGTCACTCACGCCCGAAGCGCTCACACAGACGATCAAACAGGCGAAACAGCTCTGGGCGCTGCGTCGCGGCGTGAAGGTCGGCTGAGCTGAGCGGAGCGCGCGCCAACCACAAAGACCGCAAAGAGAGGAGGGTGGGTTCCGGTCTGTTTATTTGGGACCACGGGCAAAATTTGCTTGTGCAATGTGGCCTCATGAGCCCATTCGTGGCCCTATGAAGCGCAAGACACCAGAATCAGAGCTGCCCAAGGGGCTGAAGCCTTGGATGGTGCAGAAAGCGCAGCGGGACTACAGCGAACCGGTGGAGGTGAGCGTCCGCACGGCGAAGGATCAGCTTTCGTCGTTGCTGGAGCGAGCGGCGCAAGGGGAAGAGATCGTGATCACCAGCGATGGAAAGCCGAAAGCGATGATCGTTCGCTATCGGCCAGTGATCACCGGCAAGCCGGCGAAATCGTTGCGAGAGATCCGGAAATCGATGCCCATGACGCCTGACTCGACGGAAATGATCCGCGAGATGCGCGACAGCGGATTCTAATCGGTCAACCCACCATGTATCTCGACACGTCGGTATTGGTGAAGCGCTATGTCGCTGAACCGGATTCCGAGCACGTGGACGAGATCGTGGTGGGTTTTACGTTGGTGAGCTCAGAGCTGGCCCTGGGGGAAGTGTGGTCGGCGCTCCTGGGTAAGGAGCGCAACAAAGTATTGGCGCCAGCGGCACGCGCCATCGCGTGGCGGGCGTTTCTGGAGGATGTCGACGGAGGGGTGCTGCGACTGATTCCGCTGGATGGAGTGATGATCCGGGAGGCGAACGAAATGATGCTGCGCGTGCACCCACACGTGCCGTTGCGCACACTCGATGCGATTCATCTCGCCACGTACGATTCGGTGGTGACCGGTCCCATCTTCACGAAAGACATGCGAATGCTCGCGGCCGCGAAGCTGCTGGGATTTGCGACGGTCGAGTGATTGGACGACGGGGGACGGACGGCGGACGGCTGAGGGCAGACGACGGGAAATGGACGGCGGACGACGGGGGACTGACGGCAGACGGAGGAGGACGGAGGCTGTCGAGCGCCAGCGAGTGGATGCACGTCAGTTCATCGTGCATTCATCCAGCTGCTGGCGTTTGCAGCTACGCGCAGCTACTCAGCGCTACAGCAGGTTCAACTGTGCGTCGTCGACGGGCGCGACCGTGATTTTCTTTTTCGGCCGGGCCTGCGGCGCCGGCAGCGAAACCGTCGTGTCATCGCTTTCAAGTTTCGCGAGGATCGTTTTGGCGCGATCGATGACGCTCAGCGGCAGACCGGCGAGCCGCGCCACCTGGATGCCATAGCTGCGGTCGGCAGCGCCGGGAATCACGCGCCTTACGAATACGATTTCGTCGTTCCACTCCTTCACCGCGACTGAAAAATTACGCAGCCGCGCAAGATGTTTTTCGAGCTGCGTGAGCTCCTGGTAATGCGTGGCGAACAACGTCCGCGGACCGCGCACCGGGGCGCGATGCAGATGTTCGACGACGGCCCACGCAATCGAGAGCCCGTCGTAGGTCGAGGTGCCGCGACCGATCTCATCCAGAATGATCAGCGAGCGATCGGTGGCGTTGTTCAGGATGTTGGCGGTTTCGTTCATTTCCACCATGAACGTCGAGTTGCCCCGGGCGAGGTCGTCACTGGCACCGACCCGCGAAAATATCCGATCGACCAGCCCAATCGTGCACGACTTCGCCGGCACCCAGCAGCCGATCTGTGCCATCAGCGTGATCAGCGCGACCTGGCGAATATAGGTCGACTTGCCGGCCATGTTGGGTCCGGTGATGAGCGCGATTTGAGCATCGTCACACGCGAGAAGTGTATCGTTTGGGACAAACGTGGCGCTCGCCCCGCGGGCGACCGTGGCGTCAGGCATCCGCAACATCTGTTCAACGACCGGATGGCGGCCCTCCGCGATTTCGAGTTCCCCGCCGTCGTTGAGTATGGGGCAGACGTAATCGCATTCCCGCGCCAGCAACGCCCATCCGGTGAGCACATCGAGTTCAGCGAGGGCGTCCGCGGTCTGGGTGAGCGCGATCGACTCGTCCAAAACGGCGGCAACGAGTTGATTGAACAGCTCCTGTTCGCGCGCGAGGGCGTTTTCCTCCGCGTGGAAGATCTCCTTCTCCTTCTGCTTCAAACCCTCGGTCACGTAGCGCTCCCCTCCGACGGTGGTCTGCCGGCGGACGTAGTCGGCTGGCACGAGGTGGAGGTTCGCCTTGGTGACCTCGATGTAATACCCGAAGTTATTCGTGAACCTGACCTTCAAGCTGCGAATGCCGGTGCGCTCCTGCTCAGTGCGCTCGAGGTCCGAGAGCCAGGTCTTGTTGCCGCTGGTCAGTGAACGCAGCCGATCGAGCTCCGCATCATAGCCGGTGCGAATATAGCTGCCATCGGCGAGGTCGTTGGGCAGTTCATCGGCCAGTCCTGAAACCAGCAGGTCGCGCAACGCAGGCAACTCGTGGAGTTGCGCGTCGAGCGCGCCGAGACTCGCGTTCGTGCCGAATCGAGCCAGCGCGGCGCGAACGCCGGGCAGTTGGGCGAGCGTATCGCGAATCCCGCCGAGTTCGCGCGGATTGCGCAACCGGTTCTGGAGCCGCCCGAGAATCCGCGGAATGTCGCGCACGCGACCGAGCAACTCGTGGACTTCCGCGAGGTGTGCGGAATGGGCGCGCAACTCGCCCACCACGGTTTGCCGGCGCTGGATCTCGGGCAGGTCCAGCGTGGGGGCGGCGAGCCAGCGTTCCAGCAGCCGGGCGCCGGCCGCCGTTGCCGTCCGGTTGATCGAGTGCAGGAGCGAACCTTCGCGGGAACCGCGAATGGAGGTGAAGATCTCCAAATTGCGCAGCGTGGCGGGATCGAGCAGCAGCGTGCGCGTACTGCGATATTCCTGAAGTCCGCGCAGATTTTCGGGCTTCGCGCAGAGATTTTCCGTTGCGTAGTAGACCAGCGCACCGGCCGGACCCAGCCCGCGATGGTCGTGGGCCAGACCGAAACCCTGGAGGTTCAGGACGCCCAGCGTGTCCATCGCGGTCTTCGCGCCCGCGACCGGGTCGAAGTGGTATCCAGGAAGTTCCGACACGAGTCGGTCGGTGCAAAACGCGTGCAGCGCGTGCACATCGCTTTGTTCGTGCGGCGCGGTGGCCCAGCGTTCCCGCTCACCTTCGATCACGAGCAGTTCGGCGGGCGCGAGTGCCGTCAGCACGGGCAGCAGGTTGGCCACGTGGGGATCGCTGGCGACCTTGAATTCGCCGGTCGACAGGTCGAGCCAGGCCGCGTGCAGCCCGTGCCTGTCGAGGGCGATTGCGGCGAGGTAGTGGTTGCGCGCGGCTTCGAGTTGGTTTGCGGCGAGCGTTGTACCGGGGGAGAGGATACGCGTCAGCTGGCGCCGCACGAGTCTGCCCGCTTGCGCCGGTTCCGCCTGGTCGCAAATCGCGACCTTGCGGCCGAGGGCGAGGAGTTTCGTGACGTAGTTGTCGCAGGCGTGCGCCGGGATGCCCGCCATGGCGTGTTCCTGGCGTTTGGTGAGCGTAAGGCCAAGCAGCCGCGAGGCCGTGACGGCGTCGTCGAAAAACAATTCAAAGAAGTCGCCCAGCCGGAACAGCAGGAGCGTGTCGCGCGGCAACCCGCGCTTCACCTCAAAATACTGCTGCATCATCGGTGTGAGCTTTGTTTCGGCCATGGAGCAAAGTCCGATGCGACAGGCGGGAGGTCGGCTAGGCAAGCCGGCAACGCAGATGCGGGCGCCCGTCTCGCGCGATTTGGCGCTTCGTTTGGAACCAAACGTGAAGCGCCGCTACAGACAAGTGTCCCCGCGTTGCAGACGGGCGCAGCGCGAGAGACACCACGGACCAGCCTGCCGCAGCGGGCACAGCAAAAGATGAAAATGATGAACACTTGGGCAAGGAGCAGACGGGCTTCAGCCGTGCTGATCGCGGTCGGTGCCAGGCTGGCATCGGGCGGACAGCCCTCGAATCCCATTGAAAATGCGACCCCGCCACGTCACGCGGAGCCCGAAAGCGCGGTCATGGCCAGCCGGGTCGAGCCCATGGCCGTCAAACCGCTGGCAAATCTTCATGGGCTTGGCATTCAAGGGACGAATGGGGAAAGGCTCGGCAAGATTGCCGACCTCGTGGTGGACGTGCGCGTCGGCGAGATTCCCTACGTGCTGGTGGCTTCGCCCACGGCGCCCGCGGAAGGCTACCGGCTCCGCCTTGTGCCGACGGCGGCCTTGAAGCTCTCCGCCCGCGGCACGGAGTTCACCGTGCCGTTCCAATCCCTGCAATGGCGCAATCTCGAGTCGATTGATGCACGCGAACTGGCCGCGGGGGCTCTGAACACGTTCGAGGCCTACCGTCATCAGATGGCGCGCCGGTTCGGATTGGCGGGCGCGGAAACCGCGCCGTCGCCATTGCTGCTGGCCACCCATCTTCGCGGCAAGGCGCTGCGCCACGATGGTGACACCCTCGGCCGCATCGACGCCATTCTGGCCGCCGCCGATCGTCGGCGCGCCGTGGCGTTGGTCGCGGCCGCCGATGCCAGTCCGGCCCGAACGTTCCTTGTGCCGATGCAGCGGCTGCAGCTTCCCTCGCCCCAAGCCGATCACTTCACGACGACACTCACCCGGAGCGAACTCGAACGCCAGCAGGTGGTGAATTTCGACGTGACGCGGATTCTATCAGCCGTGACCGAATTGGACCGGATCATCGGCACGTCGGGCCTGGCGCAGTCGAGCGTCAAGGGGCAGGCCGGATTTTCGAGTGCGAGCACGGCCGCGGCGGGCTCACTGGAGCCGCCGGGAGTCCCGTTATTGGATGCGCCGGCCATCGGGGTGCCGGCGGGGGTGAACGAAGCGGAGCGGTTGACGCCCACGGGGCGCAGTAGTGACGAAGCAAATACGGAGAGACTGCAAGCAGCGCTGGCGGCGGTCCGGCGCGCTCTGGCCAGCGATCCCGCGGTACCCACCGCCGACCTGAAAGTCGAGATTCTCGAGGGGCGCCTTGTTCTGGGCGGCCTGGTGCAAGACAGCGAAATCCGGGGCCGCGTCGAACACCTTGCCAGGGAGGCGGTGCCCGAAGCGCCGCTCGACAACCGGATCATCGTAGTGCCGCCGCGCTGAGGCGTCGGCGGCTCGCCGGGAAATTTCCCACCCTGTGCGCGCGTTTCGCCCGTAGCGTCAGTCTCCGACTGGCGGAACGCCGGTCAAAGACCGGCGCCACTCCCGGCGGCTGCCCCAGCGTGGTGGATGTATCATAGAGGCTGTGCATTTTCCCGGGCCAGCCGGCGGCCGCGGTGTGCTCCGTCGGAACGGCGGCTTTCCAGCCGCCGATCTGGGGCGACGGGCGAGTCGTCTCTCCGATGTAGCCACCGCGGAACAACACGGCGGTGCACGGCGTTTCCCGGCGTTGCAGTGGCGGGATCGACGTGTTCGTTAGGGCCGGTGATTCGCTTGTCTCATCGCGATTTTGGGGGAGCGGGTAAACCGCCGCTCGTGCTCCTGCACGGCATGCTCGGCTCGGCGCGGAACTGGCAGTCGGCCGGTCGCGAGTTGGCGGTGGATTTTCACGTGTTCGCGCTCGATTTGCGCAATCACGGCAGTTCGCCGCATGCCGACACCATGTCGTACGACGAAATGATGGAGGATGTGCTCGCGTGGCTGACGGCGCAGCGGATCGAACGGGCGACCTTTCTCGGTCACAGCATGGGCGGGAAGGTCGCCATGTTGCTCGCCTGCCGGCAGCCGCAGCGCGTCGAGCGGTTGATCATCGTTGATATCGCCCCGCGCAATTATTTCTGGCCTGGGCACCGCGCGAGCTTCGCCGCGATGAATGAATTGAACCTGGTTGATCTCCATGCGCGGGCCGAGGCGGAGATGCGTTTCGAGGCGAGAGTGCCGAGCTGGCCGATGCGAAAATTTCTGGCCACGAATCTGGAACGTGGTGAGGACGGAAGCTGGGCCTGGTCGATCAATCTGCCGGTGCTCACCGAGGCGGTGCCGGAGCTGGAGAAAAATCCGCTGCGACCCGATGACCGTTTCGATGGACCGGGGCGGTTCATTGCCGGCGGAAAATCAAACTACATCGAGTCCGCCGATCACCACGCGATTCGCGCGCATTTTCCGGCGGCGGAAATTCGGGTGCTGGAAAACGCCGGGCACAATCCGCACATGGACAGCCGCCCCGCGTTTGTCGCGGCCGTGCTGGCAGGCCGGGCGGCAAAGGCACCGTGAGCACGCTCTCTTGAATACAGATCAACCGCGAATGGATGCAGAGTTGGCTCACGCGAAGCCGCGAAGGGCGCGAATCAAGCAATACGGTCGGTACTGATTCAGAGGGTGCCTTCATTGGGGTTTTATCTGCGCCATCTGTGGCTGGATACGAATTGGAAAAACGGAACCTGTTCCCGATGAGTTCTGGCGAACAAGGCTCCGGCGCGCCAAAAACCCGCGGTTGCATTTGCCGCGGCGTTGCGTCTGATCCGCGGCTCCCTCGTTTCACCCATCCCCCCATGGCCCTGCTCACTTCGCGGAAGACCCAGCCCAGCTATGACGTAATTGTGGTCGGCTCCGGCGCGGCCGGCGGCCAGACGGCTTACACGTGCGCCATGGAGGGCGCAAAGGTCCTCATGCTCGAGGCCGGACGAAATTACGATCCCGTCTCCGAGACGCCGATGTTTCAGGTTCACGGACAGGCGCCGTTGCGCGGGAAAGACACCCCGGACAAGCCGTTCGGATTTTATGACGCCACGATCGATGGCGGCTGGGAGGTGCCGGGCGAGCCGTACACGAGTGCGTCGAGCGATCCGCAGCGCAAATTCTGGTGGTGGCGCGCGCGGATGTTGGGGGGACGCACGAACCACTGGGGCCGGATTTCGCTGCGGAACGGGCCGTACGACTTCAAGCCGCGGGGCCGCGATGGGCTCGGGTTGGACTGGCCGCTCAACTACGAGGACGTGGCGCCGTACTATGACAAGGTCGAGATGCTGATTGGCGTCTACGGCAGCGCCGAGCGGCTGGAGAACACGCCGGACTCGCCGCCGGGGGTGTTGCAGCCGCCGCCGAAGATGCGCGCCGGCGAACTGTTCGCGCGTGAGCGCGGGAAAAAGTTGGGACTGCCGATCGTGCCGATTCACCGCGCGGTCCTCAGCGCCCGGCAGGACCCGGATGTCCTGCCGCAGAAGATCCATCCAAAGAACCCGCGGGCGCAGAAAATTCTCGCGGAGGCGATGCGCGGACGTGCCGCGTGTTTTTGGGCGACGCCCTGCGGCCGCGGCTGCTCGATCAAGGCCAACTACCAGTCGACAACGGTGCATCTGCCACCCGCGCTGGCGACGGGCAATCTCGACCTTCTGCCCAACGCGATGGCGCGCGAAGTGAAAACCGATGCGAGCGGCAAGGCCACCGGGGTGGTTTACATCGACAAGGTGACGGGCGGGGAAAGCACGGTGCATGGGCGCGTGGTGGTCCTGGCGGCGAGTTCGGCCGAGTCCGTCCGCATCCTCTTGAATTCGAAATCGGCGCGCTTTCCCCACGGGCTCGCCAACTCGAGCGGGCTGGTCGGTAAGTACATCATGGATACGGTGGGCGCGGGACTGGGCGGTCAGGTGCCGGCGCTGGAAAACCTGCCTCTGCACAACGAGGACGGCGCGGGCGGCAATCACGTTTATGCGCCCTGGTGGCTGTACCAGGAGCAGCGGGCGGGGAAACTCGGCTTTGCCCGCGGCTATCACATCGAGTTCGGCACGGGCCGGCAGTTGCCCAGCTACGGGACGGCGGCGGGCATGGAGTGGGTGACCCGCGGAAGCTACGGCCGCAAGTTCAAGGAGGATGCCCGGCGTTATTATGGGTCGTTCGTCGGGTTCGCGGGCCGCGGCGAGATGATCCCGAACGATGATTCGTACTGCGATCTCGATCCGGCGGTGAAGGACAAGTGGGGCATCCCCGTGCTGCGTTTCCACTGGAAATGGTCGGAACACGAGACGCGCCAGGCGGCCCATATGCAGCAGACCTTCGCGTCGTTGATTGAAGCGATGGGCGGCAAAGTGCGCAGCAAGCCGGAGGCCGAGGGGGCGAAGGCGATCGAGCCGGGCGGGAAAATCATCCACGAGGTGGGCGGCACGATCATGGGCGCCGATGCGAAGAAGTCGGTGACGAACCAATGGTGCCAGACGTGGGACGTGAAGAATCTCTTCGTCACTGACGGCGGACCCTTTTGTTCGAACGCGGACAAGAATCCGACGTTGACGATCATGGCGCTCGCGTGGCGTGCCAGCGATTACCTGCTGGAAGAACTGCGGAAAGGAAATCTATGAGCGCCGAGAATCGTTCCCCCTCAGCGCCCGGCGAAAGCCGTTCGAACCGGACGGCCGCTGAGGCCGGCATTCCCGGTCGGATGGATCGCCGCGATGCGATCAAATGGATGCTGACCGCGGCCGCATCCTCGGCGCTGTTGAACGGAACCAGTTTCGCGGCCACGTCGGGCGCCGCCGCCGCGCCTGGAGGAAAAGGCTACGGCACGGATCCGGATTTGTTGAAAACGTACAAGCCGGGCGATCTCTGGCCGCTCACGCTGACGGCGGCGCAACGAATGACGGTGGCGGCTCTGTGTGACACGATCATTCCGGCGGACGGCAAAGGGCCGGCGGCGTCCGCGGTGGGAGTGCCGGACTTCATCGACGAGTGGATCAGTGCACCGTATCCGGGGCACGACCAGGACCGGGCGACACTGCTCGACGGGCTCGCGTGGATTGATGCCGAAGCGCGCAAGCGTTTCGGAAACGACTATGCGAATCTCATCGCCCGGCAGAAGTACGCGATTTGCGACGACATCTGTCATGAGCCGGATGCGCGCCCCGAATTCAAGCCGGCGGCGCATTTTTTCAGCCGTTTCCGGGATGTGACCGCCGGCGGCTATTACACGACGCCGGAAGGAATGAAAGACATCGGGTATGTGGGCAACGTGGCCCTCGCCACCTTCGACGGACCGCCGCCGGAAGTGCTGAAGCAGCTCGGTCTGGCGTGAGGAAGGCCGTGGCGGCGAGGCCGGTGGCGGGGCGCGCCCCGGCGGGGGCGTGGGTCGCCACGGGGGGGCGCGCCGCCCCGCCCCGGTTGGGGCTTACGCTGCGGGGTGGGGGGTGTGTCGGGCGGGGGCGGGGTGGGGGGGGGGGGCGGCCCCCTGGGTGGGCCCCTCAAACCCCGCGGGGGCGCCCGCCGCCGCGAAGACCCCGCATTTGCGAGC
>JBBRCR010000145.1:0-16787 GCA_038204695.1 Opitutales bacterium
GCCCCCCGTCGGATCTAGAAGTTCCCTTCGGGCTTCTAGCATTGCCCCAGAATATCCGCGCTCACCCGAGCGCGGCCCCGTTGAAGCCTCCATTGCGCTAGGGTCGGCGAGCACGAGGCGGTGATATCCGCGCTCACCCGAGCGCGGCCCCGTTGAAGCTTCATCCGCACCACCATGCTGAGTCAGCGCAGTACATATCCGCGCTCACCCGAGCGCGGCCCCGTTGAAGCTCGACGCCATCGCACGCAATGAAATTGCTCCCCCTCATATCCGCGCTCACCCGAGCGCGGCCCCGTTGAAGCTCGACCTGCGCCTGGGCGCCGGGAAGCCGCTCTTCGCCATATCCGCGCTCACCCGAGCGCGGCCCCGTTGAAGCGGAAAACGCGGCGGTTGCCGCTCCGACGGGCAAAACCATATCCGCGCTCACCCGAGCGCGGCCCCGTTGAAGCGAATATGATTTCGGTCGGGTCACAGACCGCTTCTTTATATCCGCGCTCACCCGAGCGCGGCCCCGTTGAAGCCATGGTCAGAAGCCGAAGTTTTTACCGAGCAGGTCCATATCCGCGCTCACCCGAGCGCGGCCCCGTTGAAGCTGGAGTTCGGCGCACTCCTCGACCAGGTCGAGAGTGATATCCGCGCTCACCCGAGCGCGGCCCCGTTGAAGCCGGTACAGATTCGTGTCGCCCGCCCACGTGAGGCGGATATCCGCGCTCACCCGAGCGCGGCCCCGTTGAAGCCATTTGGCGAAGTAGAGTTCGAGAGCGGCGGCGCGGATATCCGCGCTCACCCGAGCGCGGCCCCGTTGAAGCACGGTAAAGGCCAGCGAGACCGATGCCGATGCCGCCATATCCGCGCTCACCCGAGCGCGGCCCCGTTGAAGCGAGGCCGTAGTCGCTCACATCGCGCAGCGGAAATTCATATCCGCGCTCACCCGAGCGCGGCCCCGTTGAAGCGAACACCGCGCACGCGCTCGCGCTTACCATACCCCCATATCCGCGCTCACCCGAGCGCGGCCCCGTTGAAGCATCCGACGGTGGTAGCGCACTCTCAGCAATAGGATTTATATCCGCGCTCACCCGAGCGCGGCCCCGTTGAAGCGAGATGAAGCCGTCGAGGTCATTTACGGTTTCGCTATATCCGCGCTCTCGCCGAGGATCTGGCTCGCGGTGCCGGCCCGCCGCCCTAATTGTCGGTGACGTCCGTCCCGCTTCGCTCGCGTGAGATCGATGGCTCGTCCGCGGACTTCGCCCGAGCCAGGTTTCGTGACGCTCAAGCGCCGCGGGGCTTCCTGTCGCTCGCTCTCGTTGCGCCGCTCGCGCATTCGTAGTCAGCGAAGCCGCGCCCTGTGGGCTGCCTCAGTATAGCACCTACGCCGGCGGGCGGGCCCGTATGGCTGTAGGTCCCCTACAAGCGGAAATCAATGTGCTCGGCCGCAATGCGAAGGTAGTGGCTGTTCGCGTTAATTGCCGGGCGGGAGCAGTAAGGGCTTCGGGTCATTGACGCGACCGGCCGGCCGAACGCCCGGGCCCTTTCCGCTAATCCCCAAATCCTTGTCCATCGCGTCGATCATTGGCTGAAAACGCCGGACCACTTCCGGGTATTTCGCGGCGACATCCATTGTCTCCGCTTCGTCATTGTCCAAATTGTACAGCCGCGGCTGTTCGCGGGTCGCGGCCACCCGGCGGGGGTCGCCATCCGGACCTTCGCCTTGCGGAGCAATGGCAAGCTTCCATGGCCCGGAACGCACTGCCTCCAGCTTCTGCCCGCCGAAATAGTATAGCGCAGCATGCGGCGATCGATTCGACCGGCCCGAGAGAAGGGGCCAGATGTCCCTCCCGTCAATCACTCGGTCCGCCGCCACCTTCGCACCCGCCAGTGCGACCGCCGTCGGCAACAGATCGATTTCGCCAAGTGCGGCCTCGCAGACCGTGCCGGCCGGGATCCTGCCCGGCCACCACGCAATGGTCGGTGTGCGCACTCCGCCTTCCCACGTCGTGAACTTCCCGCCGCGCAAGGGTCCCGCGGTGCCGCCATTCCTGCCCATCGACAGCCATGGTCCGTTGTCGCTCGTGAAAACCACCAGGGTATTACGATCGAGCCCCAGCTCCTCCAGTGTGGCCAGAAGCCGCCCCACACTCCAGTCAAGTTCCTCCACCCAGTCGCCGTACGGGCCGTTCGCCGATTTACCCTTGAATGCCGGTCCAGGGTGCAGTGGCACATGCGTTCCGATGTGGGCCAGATACAGGAAAAAGGGTCGATCGCGGTTCGACTTGATAAAGCTGATACTCTCCTCCGTGAACCGCCGTGTAAGCTCGTCCTGGTCCGGGGGCGCTTCAATGACCTTCTCATCCCGGAGCAGAGGCAGCGGTGGCCGGTACTTGGCGGGGGGCTTCTTTTCGCCCATGTCGTTCGAATATGGCAGCCCGAAGAAATGATCGAACCCCTGCCTGGTCGGGAGGAATTCCGGTTGATCACCAAGATGCCACTTGCCCACAATCATCGTGGAATAGCCCTGCGGCTTCAACAGCTCGGCGATCGTGGGTTCCTCCGGATTCATGCCGGTGGCACTCGCCGGGAAATACAGGCCCACGGAAACCCGCTTTGCATACGAACCGGTCAACAATTGCGCGCGCGACGCGCTGCAGACCGGCGCACAATAGAAGTTAGTCAGTTTTATTCCCTGGGTGGCCATGCGATCCAGGTTGGGCGTCCGGTTGAGCTTTGAGCCGAATGGCCCGATGTCGCCGTATCCAACGTCGTCCGCGAGGACGACGATCATATTGGGCTTGTCCGCGCGACTCGCGCCCGGGCGACCCTGTTCAACCGTCGCAGGCTTTTCCGCGGCGCCTCGAGTGATCACGCGCTCAGGGGAAAAGCTTTCCGGCGGAGGAGCGGGCAGCGTGACGTTGCCCGTCGCCGCCCACTCCGTCCCACGCTGCAGCGTGGTGATGAATCCCACATCGACCATCGACTTCGGCCCGTGGCCGAGCGCGTCGTGGAAGACACGGCCTTGGCCGTAGGTGAGGGTCATCAACATCGGTTCGTGTTCGCCGGTGCCTTTCTTGGCGGGATCGGCGAATGCGGTGGCGAGCACGGTCAGGTGTTTCGCGGGGCCGCGGAGTTTTGAGTACAGCTCGTCAGTGGCATGCATCCAGCGCGTCGGCAGTCCCTTGGTGATCGGATGTTCGGTGTTGCGGATCTCGACGACGAACTCGTGCGCCGGACCATGAGTGCCGCCGGGACCCGGCGTCTCGTCTCGCACGATCCTGCCGTCGCGCCAGCGGATCATCGGTCCCGATTTTTCGTCGCGCCCGCCCCAGCCGCCGATGCCGATCATCTCGTTGAATTCGGGCCAATCCGAGAACGCGTTATTGGCGGCGTGGAAGATCACCAGTCCGCCCCCTGCCCGGACATACTGCGTAAAGCTGGCGCGCACTTCATCCGGCCAGCGCTCGCCGGTGTAGTTCATGACAATAACGTCGTAATTGCCGAATTTGGGCCGCCATTGCCTCCAGGCTTCACCGTTCGCCTGCTCGATCCCGGCCTTCTCTGTTTTCCATTTTGCCAGCGCGGTTTCGTGAGCAGCTTGCTGTTGCAGGGTCGCGTCCTTTGGCAGTTTCGGAGCGCCAGGCATGGACGGGGGCGTGGTGAACACGTCCACGGTGAATCGACCGCAGTCTTCGAGCATCCACTTCAGCACGGGGGTGGTGGCCCTCCAGTCGTGGTTGTTCTGGCCGTCAATGATCAGGGCCTTGAGTTTGTCCTGTGCCTGCATTGATGAACCGAGGATTGTGAGGAGCAACGCCGCGAAGGCGGGAAGGAGTCGTGACATTGGCATGGGAGTAAGTATTGAAGGTTGGGTTCGGCGGATTATTTGTCGGCCGGCCGCTTTTGCTCCTTGTGTGGCTTTGGGAAAACGCCCGTGCGCTCGGCCCACACGTTCCATTTTGCCTCGAGAGCACGCACCCGCTCGGGTGCCTGATGGGCGAGGTTGTTCAGCTCGGTGCGGTCGCGTTTTAGATCATACAGCTCCCAAGGCGCGCCCACCAACCGCACCAGTTTCCACCCTCGAGAATGGCGCATTTTCCATTGTGTTCCCAAAAGAGTGCCTCGTGTGCCACTGTGCCTCCAGAGAAGGCGGGGACCAGACTCTTCCCTTCGAGGGGGAGAATCTTTTTCCCATGGAATGTGGCGGGATAACGCGCCCCCGCCACCTCCACGCAAGTAGCCATGAGATCGATGATGTGGGTCTGGTCGCGGCACAGTGCACCGGCGCGCTTGATACCCTGCGGCCAATGAGCAATGAGGGGGGCCGAGACACCGCCCTCGTGGACAAAAGCCTTGGAGTAGCGATAGGGCGTATTCTGCAGGAGCGCCCATGACCCGCCTGCCCACACCTGCGACTGCGGCGCGCCGGGCGCCGCTTTTCCTTCCAGCTTGCCCATCGGTCCGCCTTCCGCGCTGCCGCCGTTATCCGAGAGAAAAAGGATCAACGTGTTTTCCAGCACCCGCTGTTTCTCCAACTCGGCCACCAGTCGGCCAACCGATTGATCCAGACGATCGACCACTGCGGCGTAAACGGCCATGATTTGATCGAAACGGTCCTGCTCTTGGTCGCTCAGCGAATTCCAGGCCGCGATCTCCGGTGTTCCACTCCCTTCCTGCGGCCGCAGCGGTAGCGACCACGACGCATCGATGATCCCTTGGGCGACTTGCCTCTCATACCTCCGGCGACGGAGCTGATCCCAGCCGGCCCGATACTTTCCCCGGTACTTCGCAACGTCCTCGGACGGAACCTGCAACGGCCAATGCGGGGCGGTATGCGCAAGATAGAGGAAAAACGGTTTACGCTCCGTGATCGCCCGATTGATATATTTGATCCCGTAGTCAGTAAACAGATCCGTGGTGTACCAGTTCGGTGGCAACTCAGGGCTATCCGAGGAGAGATTCCTGCCGTCCAACCAAAGGGGCCCCGCGCCCTCGCCTCTCTTGCCGAAGTAAAACCCTCCCGTTTTGGCGCAGAGACTATGCGTGAAACCGCGTTCCCATGGGGTCACCAGGAACTTGTCACCGCCGACATGCCACTTGCCGACCATGGCGGTGAAATACCCAGCCTCTTGAAGCACTTCGCCCATGGTGACACAGCTTTCATTCAAGCGACCCTGATAGCCGGGCAAACCGTCGTCTTTGGTCATATTCCCCACGCCGGCCTGGTGCGCATACAACCCGGTGAGCAGTGAGGCGCGCGACGGACAGCATCGCGAGGTATTGTAGAACCCAACGAAGCGAAGGCCACCGGCGGCGAGACGGTCGAGATTGGGCGTATTGATTTCACCGCCAAAACAACCGAGATCCGAAAAGCCCATGTCATCGGCGAGAATGACGATGATATTGGGTTTGGCCGATTGACCCTCTGTGGCGGGCAAGGGCAACCGTAAGACAAGCAGCGCGGCCACCAGACCTGGCCAGAACGATGTTTTCATAAAATGAGAAGGGCGGCACAGGCCCGGTGCCCAAGGATCCGGCTGCAACCGGTTGCCGTGCATCAGGTGAATGCTTGGCAGCTACGGACATTCGGATTGTCGACCGTCCGGCAGCAGCCGACAGCGATGAACCTAGAGCGCCACGAAAACCGTGGCGAGAGTTGGGAGGGAGGAGTGTAAAATTCTTGGTTCAGACTTTCCAATCGCCCCGATAAGAGCGGGTCAGCCACTTGGAATCGCCGCCGTTGACGAACCGGTTGCGGGCGGGATTCCACTTGGCGTTGGCGCCATAGTGATAGGCAAAGTTCATCAGGTGGCACGCGATCACCGAACTCGCGCCAGCCTCGACATCGCAGATCGGTCGGCGGCCGGCCTGCACCGCGTCGAAGAAATCCTGATGATGGTTCTTGCTCTCGTAGAGCTTCACCTTGGCGTTGGTGAGATAGTCGCGCGCGGTGAACAGCACCTCGCGGTCGAGCGAGGTGGTCTTGTCGATCTCCTTGTCCCAGAACTTGTGCACGGTCTTGTCGCCCATGATGAGCTCGAACTTCCCGCGGTTTACGTGCACTTCGCCCTCCGTACCGTAAAAGGAAACGCCCCGGCCCTTGATGTGGGTGAGGACGGTACCGTCGGCATAGATCAACTGGGCGCCGCGTTTCGCCGTTTCCCAGCTCTGCGGGGCCCGCACTTCGACCGGACCGTTGCCGTCCATGTTCAAACCCCAGTGCGCAATGTCGATATGGTGGGCGCCCCAGTCGGTGATCGCCCCGCCGCCGAACTCCCAGGTTCCGCGCCAGGCGGGAAAGTGGTCGTGCAGGCCGCGCGGACTCAGGACCGGGCTGTAGCCCACCAAGGGGCCGGGACCGCACCAGAGGTTCCAGTCCAGGCCGGGCTCTATCGGTTCGGTCGGTTCTTTGTACGGCGCGGCCGGACCACCGAATGAGACATGCACCGCGTCGACCCGGCCAATCACGCCGTTGCGAACCAACTCGGCGGCAACGCGAAACTCCTTCGACGAACGCTGCTGCGATCCGACTTGGAAGACGCGATCCGTCTTTCGGACCGCCTTTTCCAGCTCGATCGCCTCGTGGATGTTATGCGTCAACGGCTTCTCGCAATAGACATGTTTGCCCGCCTTCACTGCGGCGATTGCGACGTAGGCGTGCCAATGATCCGGCGTGGCAATAAAGACCGCATCAATGTCCTTCCGCGCGAGCAGTTCGCGGAAATCGTTGTAGGCAGCGCAGCCCTTGTAGGTGGCGCCGGCCTGCTCCGAGTAGACGGTCTCGACCTTCGTCTTGGCGTCCTCCCGGCGCGTCGTGTCCACGTCGCACACGGCCAGCACCTGGACCTCGCCCCGATGGAGGAGGTGGTTCATGTGTCCGCGCATTTGCTTGCCGATGCCAATTAAGCCGACGGTGAGACGGCGACTCGGTGCCGTCTCCTGTGCCCGGACACGGCTGGGCAGGATCAGCGGAGCTGCGAGTAGGACGGCACTGTTTTGGAGAAAACGACGACGGGTGGTCGTGAGTTTGGATATTGACATAGAAATGAAAAAAAGTGGCGACCTTCACCTTTCATACGATGGAAGTACGCCTGGTCGAAAGGCGGCGAACCGGCAGGCAATCAGGAAGGATCGTTTCGCGGCGCTAAAACTCGACTGTGGCCGCAAGGCGGAAGCTGCGCGGTTGGCGCAGGAAGACGCGGTTCAGAGTCGTGGGGTAGTCTTGGTAGCGCCCAGGTTCCACCACGTTGGAGTTGCCGACATTATAGACGTTTAACTGCAGCCGCACTTGCGCCTTCGACCAGGGCAGCCGGAAGGTCTGCCCGGCAAAAAGCTGAAATTCCTGGACGTCATGACCCCAAATTTTGCGTCCGTTCAACTTCTGCAGAAGAGGCGTACCCACGTAAAGGAAAGAGCCTCCCAAATACACTCCCTTGAACGTCCCCGAACTCCAGCGGTACCGCGTGGTAAAATTGGCCTTCCCGGGGCGGGAGCCATTAATTGCGCCTTCGTTCGAATCGGCCGTGTCCTCGATGTCCTGCAGAAACGAGGCGATTTGGTGCTCGATAGTGAAACCGTTGGTCATCACGCCGCGGTCGTCACGCGAGCGGATGAAACTGAGTTCGTCTGAGAAGTACGGTTCCCGCTCGGGGAAGTAGTTTTCCCGCCTGGTATCGGTATACGAGTAGCTCGCCCGCAGCGTCCAGTTGGGGGTGGGGTTGCCCACGAACTCGAGTTCAACGCCCTTGCTGGCGACATCGATGGTCATGCCCGAGAAGGCCAAGAAATATTTGTCATGCTCCGGCTGAGTCATGAGCCTGCGCTGCAAGAGATAGTCGAGCATCGTGTTAATTCCCTGGTAAAATAGTTCGACTGGATCCCCGGTCCACCGGGGGCGAGCGCGGCATCACCGGTTTGCTTGGTATCAAAAACGTTGATCCGGGCGACGAACCGCTCGTCGCCACGGAGATCCAGCATGATGCCGGCATCCTGCCCTTGGCCGTGCGAAGCGGGCGGCAGGACGCCGGGGATGACGGTGCGATCCAAACGCGGTGCAGCGACGTTGCTCGACTGGTTGTAAAATAGGGACAGGCGGTCGTTGAAATGATAAACGGCGCCGAAAGTCCGGGTCGGGAAGGAGCCGCGCTGCTCATTATAGTCGCGGGGATCAAGAACCCACTCGTTGGCCACGCGCTCGCCGGTTGCCACCCGCGGATCCGTCGGGCTGATGCGAGCGGCCCGCAGCGACCGGTAGGCGCTTTCGTCGACGCGGTAGCCGAACGTGGTGACGAGGCGGCGGTTAAACCAATAGTTCTGCATGGCGAACATGCGCGCATTGGTGTCACGACTGGCTAACGAAGTGCCGACCTGGGAACCGCCGACCGTGCGGGTGTTGAATTCGCGGCTATCGACGATCATGGGAAGCGGCGCCGGGATGCGCGGATCCGAAAAATAGTATGTGGCAAAGTCACCCTCGGTGACGTAGTGGCGGCGCCAGAAATAATTGGCGGTGTTGTCCGGCGCATTCGTGTTGGCGATCGGAACATTATTCTGGTCGACCAGGACTTGGGCGCCGTCGTTTCGGCCCTGTTTGAAACGGGAGTGTTCGAACAGACCGGCGAAGCGGTGCTGCCCCAACCGCGGCCCGAGATCGAGTTCGTAAGAAGCGGTAAGTCGGGAGACCTCATTGGCGAACCGCGCGGTCTCCGGATGCCAGTTGTTCTCCATGAACAACTGACCGGCACGTGGATTGGATCGGCTGCCACCATCGGGCAGCGGCAGGGTGAGATTGGGATCAGCCTCGAGTCCGATCCTGAAATCCTGAAAGCTATTCGCGGTGTTGTCCGCTGAATTTTTATGGTACGCGCCCTCCACGACGAGATGCTGGCCGAGCTTTTGTTCGAGCCGCACGAGGGTGTTGTTGAAATCGGAGGTGTATCGCGCGCCGGGGCCCGTAAAGTTGTAATCGAACGGCATCTGGCTGGCGGAAAGCAGGCGTTCCTTCCCGTCGATGTTGCCGCTCGAGGTAAGTTTGTTCCTCAGGTTGTAGATCGAGCCATCGTTTTCCATGAACGTATAACGGTTGACGGTGGAGATGTTGACGGTGCCGGAGCCGGCGGGGTCGGCCGTTCCGTCGCTGATCTTGGCGCCCTGCGCACGCCAAAGCGTGATATGGTCCATGGCGGTCCAAGGAATGGAGAGGTTGCGGGCGAGGTCACCGCGGCCGTAGGAGGCGGAGAGCGTGGTGGAGGTCCACGGCCGGAACGTGACGGCGCCCGTCAGCCGGCGGGTGTCTTCATAATCCCAATACCGCCAGCCTTTGCGGTCGCCGTCCACGCCAAAGAGGCGTACCGCGAGTTGGTTCTGACGAAGGACCTCATTGAAATCGATCTCGTGGCGCACGTTCGCCCACGAACTAACAGTAGTGCGCAGCAGCCGGTTGGATTTCCTGACTGAGGCGCGCTTGGTGGCGAGGTTAACGAGGCCGCCCGTGGCGCCATTGCCGAAAAGGACGGAGTTGGGTCCGCTGGCGACCTCGACGCGCTCGATGTCGGCGAGGTCGAGGGGGATGCCAGTCTCGGCTAGGTCGATAGCAACGCCACCGGTTTGACCGCGGAGACGGAAGGGTGAGTTAAAGGCGTCGGCCCGGCGGGCGGCGTTGGCGTTGAAGCCGACGCCGTCGTCCAATTCCGGCTCGGCGTTGGTGAAGGCCATGAGGTCGGTGAGCGTGATGGCGCCAATGTCGTCGAGAAATTCCTTAGTGAACGGAGTGATCGCGGCGGCGGTGTCCTTGAGGGCGGTATTGAGCCGCGAGCCCGCGGTTGTGTTGGCGGCCTGATAGCCGACGTCCTGGTCGGCGTTGACAAGGAAGGGGGAGAGCTCGATGGCGTCTTCGGAATCGGCCGGAGGTTTTGGTTTCTTGGGTTCGCCTGGGGCCACGGCCGGCGGCACACTTGGTGCGCTGGCGTCGGCCGCAAAGGCGCAGACGCCCGCGACCGTCAGCAGAATTCCAAACACACCGAGGCGGGTCACTCGGCGAAACATCATGGGGAGTCGATTAATCATGGTACTGAGCGAAACTATTTTTTGGGAAAACCACGGCCTGCGTGCACCAGTAGGCGGGTAAAATATTCCCCGATGCCCCCCAGCGAGCCATCGGGCCGCACCAGCCAGAAACCACGAAGCTCCTCCGCCTTTTCCGATCCTACGGGCTTGAGCCGGGTGCCATCTTTCCGCTCGTTGCAAAAGATCTCCCAATACAGCAGGTAAGGAATCTGGCGGGCAAGCATCGCGCCGAGTGCGCCATCCATCATATCGACCGCGCTCGCCGGCGTCGTCACGTTCTCCGGGAAGCCGAACTCACCGATATAGACGGCGGGCCGGCGGGCAAAATCCTGCTGCGTGGTCCGGGCATAATGCTGAATCAGATCCAGCCCCTGCCAGATTCCAACGGCCGATTTCTCCGCCCGCTTTGCCCCCGTATTCAGGCCGTCGTAGCACGACCAGGAAATGAGGTCCGGCCGAATGTGCGGCAGCACATGCGTCGTTACCGTCGGAATGCCTTTGAGCAAATCAAACACCCGGTTCACTTCGACAGCGTGAAACACCCGGCAGCGGGTGTCCGCAACCTCCGCCCTCGCGCGCTCCACGCCACGTTGCCGCGCGCCGAACCACCTGCTGAATCCTGCGACCCGCTGCTCGAGCTTCGGATACTCTCCCCGCATCCACCCTTCCCGCGCAGAACCGCGAAACATCCAGTCACCCTCCCAATTCTGGAGCAGGAACGTGACATCGCGCTCCCGGTACGTCCCCAATAGATGCCGCGTGAGGTCGTAGATTTGAGTTTCGTCTGCGATGGCGTCGAAGTCGGGATCAATCAAATCCACCGGTCCGCCCGTCCGGCGGGCGGCGAATATCTCCAACGCGATGACGGAAAACGGCAGCGCAAACGCCGCGGCGAAATAAGGGTGCCGAGCTAGCTCGGTGAACGTGTACGTCTCAGGGAGACTCCACTCCGAATTAAACGAGTAGCCTCGTTCGACATTGCTGAACCAGAGCTTGATTCCGCCGAGGCCGAGTTGG
Organism: Opitutales bacterium; assembly: GCA_038204695.1. Taxonomy (GTDB): domain Bacteria; phylum Verrucomicrobiota; class Verrucomicrobiia; order Opitutales; family Opitutaceae; genus ER46. Next base: position 11,071 of record JBBRCR010000145.1, read on the forward strand.
TGCACCCGTTCCGCGCCCTCGATCAGGAACGGCTTGGACGTGAAATGATAGCGGCCCCCGACGTGCGCCGTGCCGAGCCGCCGCGCCAAATCGGCCGGGATCGTGCCCCCCCGAAGTGGTCGAACCGGGTTCACTCGGGCGAGGATGTCTTGCTCCGGCATCGGGCTCGGCATGGACACAGCGGCCGCGTTCACCGACGCACGGCCCAGCATGCCTGCGGCTGCGAAACCCGCAACTGAGCGCGCGAATTCGCGGCGCGTCCCCAGCGGCTTTCTTCCAGTTCCAGTCTCCATTCAGCAGGCGCTCCTCGGACGCATCACAGATCAAACGCCACGTTCAGGATCCACTGCCGCGGGTCGATGATCCGAAAATTATAGGGTGTCCCGTCGGGATTGACGCCAACGACCTGAAGTCGACCGCCCTCGAATGCATTACGGCAGTTCAACTGGACGCGAGCCGCGACCTTGTCCTGAAACAACCGTAGCTTGTATGAAACCCAGAAATCACAATACGCGCGTGCCTTGTCCCACACTGGCCGGTTGCGATCCAGCTCACGGATGATTCCATCCGGATCCGGGCTGCCAAGGAACCCCAGCGCCGCCTTGTCTTCCCAACGCACGGCACCCCCAACACCCAAGCCAGACAGCCGACCCGTCGTGAAGGTGTAGTTGTTGGTAAGCGCCCAGCGCCACTCTCTCACCTGGTTCCGGGGCTTACCCTGATTGGCCTTTGCCGCCGCCAGCGGCGTATAGACGCTGTTGTTCCACCAATCGACGACATTGGGGACGTTCCACCAAAGGTTTCCCTGGTCATCCTTCAGGCTCGTCCAGATGGGCATCCGCTGGGCGATGTAGGCCTGAATGCTCGACGCCAGCGCGGCATCGAACGTCTTCTGTTGGGCGGCGGTCAGCCGGACGCGCCACGATGCGGTCGGGTTGTACGTGATGTCGAACTCCTTGCCGCGCGAGGTGAAGTCCTGCGACTCACCCACCGCCATGTCCGTGCTGAGATTGTCCAGAACGTCGTAGTCCATGCCGACCATTCTGGACGTCTCGGCGCGGATCTGGGCCTCGCTCACGGCCACGCCTTGGGTTTGAAACCGGCGGGTCACGACATCGCGCGCCCAATCCAGCATGTTCCACGTGCTGTTGCGCGCCTCGAACTTGTTGATCCGGTCCGCGATGATTCCGGAATCGCCGGTGCGCGCGTTCTTTTCGCGGGTTTCATACTGGCTGATCCGCGCCACGAGCTTGCCGCCCAGCAAGCTGATATTGAAACCGTAATCACGTCCCTCTCCGGTGGTGTTGGGCAGGAACTCCCCGAACAGGTTCCTTACGGTGGGTTGCGGCTGGAAGCTATCGGATTGGTTGTAGAATAGACTGAAGGACCGCACGGGCTTGACCACCAGACCCAGGGTCGTGGTCGTGCCCCGGCGCTCCAGCCAACTGCCCCAGCCCCCGTTGCTCTCCGAGACGTCAGTGAGGCCCGTCGCCGGATCGAGGCGGGCCACGTTCGCGCTGCGACTGCGGCTGCGGTCCGTGCGCGTGCCCACCATCGTCACGATCCGGTCTTGCCACCAGAAACTTTGCAGGACCACCCCTTGCGTGCGGACCTGCTGGGCGGAGTAGTTGCCCTGGTATGGCGTGTCCCCGATCAGGGCGTTTTCGTTCACCCAAGTCTGGTTGGCCGTACCGGCGAACGTCGCGTAGCGCAGGGGAAAGGTGCCCGTAATGCCTGAGAGCGGGGGAGCGTATTCGACGTTTTGGCCCTGGTTGTCGCCCAAATAATATTTATACGTGGCCGTGCCGGCGGCGGCGCCATTGGCCCGATTGGCGGGATTTATCCAAATATGATCGGAGAGCACCACCTCGCGGTACGTCATCAGGCCGCTCTTGGTGAAACGGCCTTCCGCGTAACCCATCGCCCGGTGCCGTCCCAGCCAGGCCAGCCAGCCTTTTTCGCGGGTAAAATTCAGCTCATAGAAAAGCTGCGCCCGGATATCGTCGATGCGCGATGGCGTGCTTCGGGTGTGCGGGATGGAGGCGGAGATGAACGGTTTAAGGAAGAATGGATTGGCACCGCCATCCAGCAGACGTTCGTTGACATCGATATAGACAGGCGCCGCGCCGCTGATGTGATTACGGTTATAGGCATCTCCTTCCTCGAAATACCACGCCACTTGGGCGTCCAGTTTCTGTCGCGGAGTATTAAGCAGGGACTGTTCGATTTCTATGCGGTACGTATCGGCCTGGCGGGAGCCCCAGTTGGAGGCGACAAAGTTGACCGATTCCCAATCATAGAGCGATCGATCGGAGATGCCCACCATTGTGAAAAGCGGCTGCGACACCGTGCGATTCTTCTGAATGTCAGAGGCGTTGTAGAGGTACCGCATGTCGGTATTAGCCGAGTTGGGATTCACCCCGTTGGTCAACCGGTTCACCATCCATAGCTGCAGTTTTCCTCCGTCAATATAGATGCCGGGGCGGGCGGGAAAGTCCGCCGTCATCAATCCGGCGGGCAGGGAGGTGGTTTCCGCGCTCTGCCGGATCGGCGCGCCCTGCACGCCATTGACGCGCGGTCGAAACGTGACCGGATCCCACGTCGGACTGCCGGCCGCGCGCCAAGAGGTCACGGTGTCGCGCGGCGTGCTGAAGTTGGGGCGGCGCGCCCAATTGTTGTACGTCTCGTAGGTGCCGCGAATCGTGGTTTTGGGGAAGGGTTTGAACGTGACGGTTCCGGTGAGCCGGCGGGTGCGGTCGACGGAGGGTTTCCGCTCGAAGCCTTTCGCGTCGTACACTCCCATCACCCGGAGGGCCAAACGGTCTTTCAACAGCGGCCGATTGAGGTCTAAACTGCTGCGTCGGCCGTCGTAGCTGTCGGCCGTCAGCTGCATCCGGGCCGAAGCGCGGTCCAGCCGGGCGATGGCGGCGTTGAGGTTGACGGTGCCGCCGCTGCCCCCGAGGCCAAAGAGATTCGAGTTGGGGCCACGGCTGATTTCCGCCGAATCGATGTTGTAGGTGTCGAGCGGCAGCGACGTCGCGAAATTGCCCACCGCCATGTTGGCGGAACCCAGACCGCGGATACGATTCGCACTCTGCGGCGAACTCTGCACGCGATCGTCGATGTCGCCTGCGCGGTTGACCGCGAACGACGTGAAGTTTCCCGTGCCCTCCGTGTTCGCCTCGTACAAGAATATGTCGTTCAGGTCCGTGGCGGCGGTGTCCTCGAGCATTGCCCGGGTCACCACTGAGATCGATGATGCGAGGTCCTCGATTTTCGAATTGCTGCGCGTGCCCGACAAAACGCTAGAGGCATGATAGCCGGTGTCCGCGTCAGCCTGCACTCGAAAGGGCGAGAGTTCCACGATCGGTTCTGCACCATCCGATGCAGCTGCGGCGGTGGATTGCCGGCGATTCGGACCGGAGCCCTGCTCCGGTCGGACCTGGCTGTCGCTTCGCTTCACGGCGAACGCGCCCGCCTTGGACTCAACAACAGTGAGCGGGGTCCCAGCGACCAAGGCATCGATTGCTCCCCGGGCAGTGTATTCGCCTTGGACGGGATTCGTGCGGACGCCCTTTACCGAATCCGGCGGATAGACGATTTCCTGGCCTGACTGTTCGGCGAACAGCTTCAGCGTGACGGCGGCGTCTCCGGCCGGAAGGTTGAATTTGACTGGGGACAGGAGGGGCGCTGCGTCGGCCGACCCGAACATAACGAGACCCGCGCCGACAAACAGAGCACGTAGCCAGGCCTGGACACCGCGGTAAATAGGCGAGCGGAGGAATTTCATGTGAAATTGGAGGGAAGCATCGCGGCCTTAAGACGAACGGCCCCCCAGATTTCGCTACGCCTTTTTCGCAAATCAAAACTCTGCCGCACACGTGGGTGGCAGGTACTCGGCCTCGCGGCCGTCAGCGCCGCGCCGCTTGGTGCAGAACGATCTCTCCCGGGCGGCGTTCCACGGCGATGCCGAACCCGCGTTCGAGCAGCTCCAGAAACGAATCGACGTTCGCAGCGCGAAACCGCCCGCTGATCCGCAATGCAGCCAATGACGAATCCTTGAGTACGATCCGGCTCGAATGGTGCCGGTTGAAGTGAGCGATGACCTCGTTCAGCGGAGCGGCGTCGAACACAAGTCGGCTTGTCTGCCAGGAAAGGACGCGATCGATCTCCGCCGGCGCGAGCGTTTCCACGCGAGGCGGCGGTAGTTTGAGGTACAGGGCCTTCTCGATCACGACTCTCTGGCCCTCCCTAACGTTGGGCCCTTCAGACACGGCTGGCTCCATTGGGCTCTGCACACGCACGACCCCCTCGGTCACCAGCACTTCGACTGCCGCGTCGCCCAGCCGAATGTTGAACGCGGTGCCAACCGCGCGTACGGCAACCCCGCCCGCCTCGACCACGAAAGGCCGCGCAGCGTCCTTCGAAACCGTGAAATGCGCCTCCCCGCGGACGAGCCGGATCCGCCGTTCCTCTGGCGTGAATAGAGGTTCCACTTCGGTGCCGGCGCGAAATTCGACGATTGAACCGTCCGGCAGCTGCAGCGTTCGCCCCGTCCCCACCGGGATCGGCTCGGCGGCGATCGTTGGGTGGGAGGCTGGTTGGACTTGCCACCAGAACGTCGCCGCGATGACGAACGCAGCCGCGGCCGCAAGCAACACGGGCTGGTTGACCCTTCTCTTCGGACGCGGAGTAAAGAAATCTGCGTCGACCGCCGAACCGGGGAGCCGCGGATAACCGCGCAACTGGTCGAACGTCTGCCAAGCACCTGCCAGTTCATCGACCGCCGCCTGGTGGCACGCGTCGGCTGCGCACCATGCGGCGAACGCAGCCGACTCATTCGCGGTCAGCTCGCGCTCGTCGCGGAGCGCCAACCACTGGGCAGCCCGCTCCTCAGTCGCCTCAGCGTGTCTTGGTGCGGAAGATGAGGCGCGCGGCTTCACTGGTTCCTCCCATTCACGCCGCGGTGCCGCAGGTATGCGGCGCATCGGCGCATCCCTTTCGCCACCTGCACGCGCACGGTGTGCTCGGAGATGCCGAGTTCAGCCGCGACCTGTTTTGGCGTGTAGCCGTACATCTTGCAGAGCGTCAGCACCTGGCGGCAGCCATCTGGCAATTGCCGCAAGGCGTCGGCGAGAAATTCGAGCTCATGGCGTGTCGAGACAGTTTCGGCGACATCGGCGCCTTCATCCAAGACGGACAGCCGCTCCATTTCCGCTACGGAATTTATTTCTGCGACCGCCCGGCGGCGGCCAATGTCGAACGCCGCGTTTCGCGCGATCGCGAAGAGCATCGCCTTCGGCGATTCGATTGCCTCAGCACCTGACACCCGTCGCCGCCAAATCCGCACCACCGCCTCCCGGGCCACATCTTCGGCTTCGTGCAACCAAGGGAAACGCACTCGTAACCACGCCCGCAATGCCGGCTCGTGCGGCTGTACCTCCTCGACAAACCAACGCGTGAGAGTCTGGCTCGCGATCGGTGTTGGCTCGGAATGGGGCGGCATCAACTTTGCGCCGCAGCGCAAGAGAACCAACCCACGGATGCAAGCTGGATCGGGGCTGTTGGTTAGGGGAGGGTGCATCTCCGAGTTGACGCCAGTGGAAAGTATTTTTGATCGGACTGATTTTTGGGCTGACCTATTTCGGTGCAGTCTGCTCCAGGTGTTGGGAATGGGAGAGCAGCGCTACATCCAGGGCCGATTGGTCGGGGAAACA
>JBBRCR010000146.1:0-16754 GCA_038204695.1 Opitutales bacterium
CTGGGGGGGCCCCCCCACCCCACGCCGGACACGGGCCGCGCACCGAATTGAATCAGACACCGGCCTCCCGCCCGATGGTTCGAGGTGGCACGGGCGTCCCGCCCGTGGGTTTGGAGTGGCACGGGCGTCCCGCCCATAGACAGTGCGCCTTGTGTATAAAGGTATGGCGTTCCGCCCATGAATGCCGTCTGTCGATCCGCCTGGCGCGCCCCGCCCAAGTTCGCGGTGCCTCGTGGCATTCACCGGCGGGACGCCGTGCCATGCGGAACATGGGCGAGACGCCCAAGCCACGCCGGAGGCAGCCTGCGCCCCGAATTAGACGGCGAGGCACGGTCTCCGCACCCTTTCACCGCGCTTGCAGATTGTTCGATGATGCAATGCCATCCGCAGGCACTACGCTCGAACCAATCGACATCGATTCCGACCGTTGCGATCACCCATCGCCAATTATCGCCTTCCGCATGAGTAACTCGATTCACCGCTCCGTCATCCTCTCGTTGTGGCTGCTGCTGCTCTGCGGCTCCGTTCGCTGGAGTTGGGCCGAACCCGACGCGTCCACGCGCATCTCCAATGCGGACGAGACCCGGAAGGCACATTCGCCACCGAAAGGATTCAAGACCCAGAAGGATCTCATCCTCAAAGAACTCGACCTTCGACCCGGCGATGTGGTCGTGGACATCGGCGCAGGCGACGGCGGGTGGAGCGAGCCGATGGCGAAACTGGTCGGCGCGAGTGGTGCCGTCCACGCAGCGGAGGTCAGTCAGACGAAAGTCGATCAGATGAAAACCAAGTTCGCCTCCCTGCCGCAGCTTCGGCCCTACCTTTGCCCGACCGATGGTCCCGGATTGCCGCCCAACTCCTGTGACCTGGCGTTTATTTCGGAGACCTACCATCATTTCGACAAGGGCACCCAGGTTGCCTATCTCAAGGGCCTGCGCTCCGTGCTAAAACCCAACGGTCGTCTGGTCATCATCGAACGTTATACCGAAACGGGGCTCGGCAATGGTGAGCATGGGACACCGTTGAGCCGCCTGATCCGGGAGTCCGAGGAATCCGGCTGGGTGCCCGTGCGCGCGGAATTGATCCCGACCACCTACCACTATATTGCGATCTTCGCGCAAAAGGATCTCTTCCCGCCGGAGCCAGCGAAGCAAGAGGGTAAGGCCAAAAAGAAATCAGCGCCGAAGAAATCGTAGCGCGACTCCGTCCGCTCCCAGGCACGCCGCGTGGAGGCATGCGCCCCCGACGTACTCGCGGGCGCGCGGCGTCGCGTTTCGACCGCCCAACGCCCCGTAGCCGCGAGTGCCAGCGGGTGGAAGTTCAGCGTGCCCGCTCGTAAATTACGAATCCGGCCGCGGGCACCGTCAGCCAGACGGCGCGAATCGGCCCGCGCTCCACAGCCGTGATCTCGGAGCCCACCTGAGTCGTATCCGTCGAATACGCACAACGCAGCCGGTCGCCTCCCGCGTGAAGGTCGTGATCAATCACCGCCCAGGCCGCCCGCGGATGGTCTGGGTCCGTGTTGAGCGCGCACAACACCTCGTCGCCATCGAAGAGACGCGACCAGGGAACGATGGAGCGGATCTGTCCTCCGATCATCGTCGGATGGCCAAAGTCGTTTCCATTGCCGGAAATCTGGCGCAGGTACTGGCGACCGCGTCGCAACGCGAGCAAGCGGCGGCGGACCGTCAGGATGCGCGAGACTTCGCGGAACACGGAATGTTCCTCGTCGAAGCAGTGCCGGTCGCGCGAGCGAAACGGCCCGAACGCACCGCCAAACATGCACTCACGGATGTAGCGATCGTTGCCGCCCTCGCCATCGAACCCCTGCTCCGTGCCATAGTAGATGAGTGGAATGCCCAGGGTGGTCGCCTCGAGCCCAAGCGCGGCGATCACCTGGCGTTGGTAGGCGGGATCACCGGCGCAGAAGCGGGCCTTTTGGTTGCCCTTGCGCACCTGGTCGTGGTCATCGAAGAGCGTCACGACCTTGTCGCGAAACCACGTGTGAGAATCCTTGCCCACGAGCAGCGAGTTGCGGAACAGGTCGAAATACTCGGTGGGATTGCGCCAGCCTTTCACGAGATACTCGAGCTTGTCCGGAATCTCGTCGACCCCGAGGGCCGCGCTCAGCCCGGTCTCCTCCAGCCGGCGAAAAGCAAAGGAGCGCCCGCCCGTGATTTCACCGATGAGGGCGAAGTTTTCCTTGCCCAGGCTTTGCGCGAATTCGTGGATCACAGAACCGAAAAAACGCGTGGCGCCGGGTTGCATGTGTTTCACCGTGTCGATCCGGAATCCGTCCAAATCGGCGAACGCGATCCAATATTTATAAGCCCCGGCCATCGCGCGCAGGGCCGGGGAGGCATCGTACGGATCGAGAAAGCCCGCGCCGAGCGTGATGTCCTTCAGCGATTCGAAGTCACCATCGTAAAACTCCGGGTCGTAATCCCAGCTCCGAATCCGGCCCTGACAGGTGAACGACTCGGGTGGCTGTAGTTCCTTCGGCCATACGGCACCGTCGGGCCATCCCTGGCCCGGCGCGAGCGGAACGCCGTAAGGCAGGGTGGGCGCACCGTCGGCGTCACGATAGCCCGCGACCGGCTGGCGCACACCGCTCCAGGACGGCTTCGCGTCATCGGCATACGCGAACACGTCGCCCGCGTGGTTGAGGATGATGTCGAGAATCACGTAGATTCCCTGCGCGTGAGCGGCGTCCACCATCGTGCGCAAGTCGTCGGCCGTGCCGAAACGCGGGTCGACCTCCAGAAAATCCTGGATGCCGTAGCCGTGATAACTGCCCTGGTCGAAGGCCACCTGCTTGAAGATCGGACTCACCCAGAGCGCCGTCACGCCGAGCCGGCGGAGATAACCCAGCTTGCTGGTGAGGCCGCGCAACGAGCCGCCGCAAAAGCGTGCGCCCGCCCCGCGCCAGGCGGCGGCATCGGCCGGTGTGGCGATGGCGTTGCCCGCGTCGGCGCCGGCGAACCGGGGGGTGCTGCCCGCTACGACGGAGCCGTCGGCGGAACGAAAGCCATTCTCGCGACCGTCGGAAAACCGATCGATCAGCAGGAAGTAGAGAACCTGGTCCTCCCAGGCGGCGGGGGACGGGTGAAACGCGCGCTGGCGCAGCGCGGCGAAATCCAGCTCGCGGACCGAAGGAATACTCATGGTCGGAAGCGCTCCAGTGGTTGGGAAAGCGGGCGGCCGGTGTACCGGAATCCACGGGCGACGTCGATTCCGATTCGTCGTGCGCGCGGGGCCGTTTATCCACGTTGCGGAATGGGCGGGCTTGCGTTTCCTGTCGTCCATGACCCCTGCCCGGCTTGCGCTTGCGTTCTTCCTCGGCGCCATTCTCGGCCGGGCCGCGGAGCCCCCGGGCTACTACGACCGTGCGCTTGGTTTGTCCGGTGGCCCGCTGAAGGCCGCACTCCACGAGATCATCAAGGGCCACGTCGTCACGCCCTACGCGCAGCTGCATCCGCCGATGGCCCGGCTGCACGAGGACCCGGCAAATCCCGCGAACGTCCTGCTCGTCTACTCGCGTGATTCCGTGCCGAAGGGCACGGATTTCACGGCGTGGAATCGCGAACACGGCTGGCCGCGCTCGCGGGGCAATTCCGATCAGCTCGGACCCGATGACTCGGACATGCATTACATCTTCCCCTGTTATGGGGCGACCAACACCGCGCGCGGCAATTTATATTACGACGTTTCCGATCGCACCGATCCCGGCTTCCGCTCGCCCGGCCATGCGCTCGCTCCGCTGACCACGCTCGATCCTGATTCATGGGAACCGGCACCCGGCGATCGCGGACTACTGGCTCGCGCGCTCTTCTACATCGCGACGCGTTACGACGGCGACGAACCGTTCACGACCGACATGGAACTGGTCAGCTACGTGCCCGGCGGCGCGCAGATGGGAAATCTGAATACGCTGCTGCGCTGGCATGCGGAGGAACCGGTCACCGCGGCCGAGCGCCGCCGCAACGACCTCATTCATTCCGATTTTCAGCGCAACCGGAACCCGTTCATCGATCATCCCGAATGGGTCGCGATGATCTGGGGCGAACCAGGCGTCGGCTCGACGGGCCCGCGGCCGCTCGCGCGCGTCGATGCCACGATCGCGAGCGCGAGCGAACTGCCGCGTTACCCTGGCGAGTTCAAGGTGACACTGGCCCAGAGCGCACCGGCCGGTGGCGTGCGTATCCAGTTTCAACTCACCGGCACGACCGCCGCGGCGATCGACTACTCGCTTTCGGGGTCAGGCGTTTCCTTCAACAACGGGCTGCCCGGCGGCAGTGTCCTGATTCCGGCCGGGGCGGGCTCCGCCACCATCAGCGTGCTGCCGTTCGCCGACAGCCTGACCGAGGCCGCGGAAACGGTCACGCTCCTGCTCGTGCCGGATGTCGGTTACACCGTGGTGCCCAATTCGTCCCAGCGCGCCACGGTGACGATCACGGATCTGCCGCAGTTGCCGGCGGCGTGGCGCTTCGACGCCGGGGCGCCGTATGCGAATCCACTGCCGGCCGACAGCGGAAGCGCGCTGATGCGTTTCGATGCGTGGGGTGGTTCGATCACGAGTTTCTCCGGGGCGAGTGGTGATGCCCTGGCGCTGGTTGGCAGCGCTGGCAACGGCAGCTCGCTGCTGATTTCCTTCTCGATGGCCGGGCTGCGTGATCTGTCGCTGGCTTTTCAAACCCGCGGCACCGCGACGGGCTTCACGTCCGGCACGTGGGCGTGGAGCGTCGATGGAGCCGTGTTCACGCCTGTCCCCGGGGTGGACACCGCGAGCACGAGCAGCGGTTTCGTCGCGCGGGCCGTCAACTTCTCCAGCATCACGACGCTGAACAACGCGTCGAATGTCACGCTGCGCTACACGCTTTCCGGAGCGACGGGCACCGCCGCCAACGCCCGGATCGACGACCTCGTCGTCACGGCCCAGCCCATCGCGGTGGAGCCGGATATCGCGCCGCAAATTGTCAGCCAGCTGGGGGTGGCCGACGGCGTGGTGGGCGGCTCGGTGAGCTTGTTCGTCAACGCGTTCGCACGACCCGCGCCGTCGTATCAGTGGTTTAAGGACGGGAGCACGGTGCCGGGCGGGACGGGCGCCACTCTGTCGATCCCCCTGGCGACGGCCAGCGATGCCGGCGTCTACACGGTGGTCGTCACGAACGCGCGCGGCCGCGCGACGAGCGCGCCGATTCCGCTTACGCTCCGGCCGTCGGTGTCACGGTTGATCAATGTGGCATCGCGCGGTGCGGTCGGGGCCGGCGACGCGGTGTTGATTGCGGGCTTCGTGATCGGTGGAACGCAGAACAAGAGCGTGCTGGTCCGTGGAGCCGGGCCGGCGCTGGCCCCCTTCGGGGTGGCCGACCGCCTGGCCGATCCGATACTCGAAATCTATCAGGATTCGGTCCGGATCGCGGAGAACGACGACTGGCCGGCGGCCGATGCCGCGACGCACACGGCGGCGGGCGCGTTCAGCTTTCCGGTGGGCAGCAAGGATGCGGCGCTCGTGCGGACGCTTGCGCCCGGCGCATACACAGTGCTCGTCCGCACCGCATCAACGGGGCCGGCTGCAACCGGCGTGGCGCTCGTCGAAGTGTTCGAACTCGAGCCGGCGACATCGCCGACCACCGAAACGCGCCTGGTGAATCTTTCCACGCGTGCGTTCGTCGGCGCCGGGCAGAACATTCTGATTCCCGGTGTAGTGATCGGTCCACCGGCGCAGAATAGCGTCAACAGCACGCGTCTCGTATTGATTCGGGCCGTGGGTCCGGGGCTGGCGGAATTCGGAGTGGGCAATGCGCTCGCGCGGCCGCGGCTCACGGTTCTGCGCAGTGACAGATCCATTGCCGCGGAAAACACCGGCTGGCAGGGCACGGCGAATCGCGAGGCGATGGTGGCGGCAGCCGCCCGCGTCGGCGCGTTTCCATTGAGCGCCACGAATGCGGACAGTGCTCTATTGCTCCCGCTGAATGCGACTTCCTATACAATCCAAGTCAGTGGCGCCGACGGGGGCACGGGGGTGGCGCTGGTGGAGGTTTATGAAGTGCCGTGAGCAGATGGACGACGGTGCGAGGACGGCGGAGGGCGGAGGACGGAGGGCGGACGACAGACGGCGGAGGGCGGAGGATGACAGACCACAGACGGCAATGACATTCGTAGTGGGCGCCGTGTAGAGCGGCTGCGAGCGCCAGCGAGTGGATGAGAGTCTGCAATTCGTGCTTCTGAATCAGTCTGACGCAGGGGCGCGTTAGATCACCCGGGCGGTCGGAACCACCGGCTCGCGGGTGACCGCGGGCTGCCGTTGCGGGTTTGCGGCGGGTTTGGGCGGACGCATTTGCGAGGGGCTCCAGGTCGCGCCCGCTTTGCTGGAGGGCCCGCTCGGCTGCGTGAAAAGCTCGACGCCGATGTGCTCGCCGAGCTTCCGATAGCTTTCCCATTGCGCCTCGTCGAAATACTGGTCTGACGTCGGCTCCTGCGGAAAAAGCGGATGCGTGCGTTGATACTGAATCACGTCGATCGCCTCGTCGCCCATCAGGCTCGGCTTGATCATCAGCAGCCAGCAAAACGTGTTGTCATCCAGATAGTGAATACGCGCGAGCAGGGCGTGCCGGCGCGAAAACGGCGGCGGCGTTGCCGGCTCCTCGTTGTCGTCCGACCCCGCGCGGGTGAGCGGCGCAAAATCCTCGGGCGAGCCGATCACATCCAGCAATTCCGTGTGCACGATCTGCTCGAGCGTGGGCATGGGAAATTCAACGCCGGGATCGTCCTTCATGCCTTCACCGCCGCGGCGGACAATCTGGATTTCAGCGCCGAAATCCGTGCGTGCCTTGCGGACAAGGTTCGCGAGGTCGGCGAAGCCGTAACTGTCATCCTGGCCGGCATCGCTGCAGATGATGAGCGGCACGCGCCGGCGGATGAGTTCATAGCACGCGGTGTTCTCGAAATGGCCGCCATCGGAAAGGTACCAGTGCCGGCGCGAGGGGCCGTGGAAACGCGCGAAGAATTCGTTCATCAGGCAGCTTTGCACGGGCAGCACGCAACTGAGCACGCGACTGCCGGCCTCGATGAAATTGGGCCGCACCCGGCTCGAGCGCTTCGGGGTGATGCCGCTGTCCCACCAATAGCCCAGCCGCACATTCGCGAGCCCCAGCAACAGGCTGAGCCCAAGCGTGGTGTTCGCGCCGGTACCCGTGGTGAAGGCCGCGCCGGAGATCGCGATCCAGCGGCCGAGCGACAAGGCTTCGATGCGTGGGCGCACGGGGGTGGGTTGTTGCGGGGTGATGGCGCAGGCGAAGGGCGGCTGTGATTGCAGGGTGTGCCGGGCGTCCGCGGCGGACGGCGGGATTGGGATGATTTCGCGTTTCCTTTCCTCCCACAGCGCCTGGAGAACCGAAGGCGGCGGTGCGGACGTATCGGCGGGCGCCCAGATGGCATGAGCATCGGTTCCCACGGAGATGCCGCCCGGCCCGAGCGCCATCGGGAGGCCTTTGCGGTCGCGGCGTTCGATCTGCGTGCGACCGGAAATCGTTTCGTTGACGGTGACGTTGATCAGATGCAGCGGGCCGCCGTGACGATGGGGCGCGTAGCTGTCGAGCGGCACCTCGTCACCGGGAATCAGCTCGGTCATGTTGTGGTTCGCGTGCTGCCGGCGGTTCGGATTGGTCGCCCCGAGATACGCGCGCGCGATGCGCGCGGCGTACATCTGCTGCATCGACGACAAATTCACGAAGCCGAAGCTGCGGCTGAAAGACCAGGAGAGACCAAAGGCAATTGCGACGGCGACGAACAGCGGCCAGCCGCCAAACATCAGTTGGAAGTCCGAGTTGTTCCAGACCAGGCCCCAATTCCAGGCAAAACCGCAGGCGACCACCGAGAGCGCCACAATGATCAGGGTGAGCCAGAGCCCCGCAAGTCCGAGCGCGATCACGTCGAACGTGATCCGGATCCGGCGCGTCGCGAGGAAGCGTTCGAGGAAGATGACGATTTTCGCGGCGAACCCGTAAAGGGCGAAGCCCGCCCCGGTGAGCCCGGCCCAGAGCGAGGGGAACGCGAAATCGTTGGCCGCCCAGCGCAGGTACAGTGTCTGGCCGACCGAATCGACCACCGCGTACAGGAGCAACGCGACCGTCGTGGCCAGACCGATCATGAAGCCGCGGGTGAGCATGTTTTGGGCGCGGCTGGAAAACTCGGCGTTGCTCATCGTTCGCGCGCTCGCGCGCACCAGCCCGACCAGCCGCCGGAGGACGGCAATCAGCGGCACGATTTGAGTGCCCCAATATATGAACGCGGTCGGAAACATGATCGTCACCAAAGGGACCAGGGGCAGCGCCATCCATGGACTCCACCACAGGCCGAGCGCGGGACGGTGCCAGAAGAAATCTTCGACGGGCCGCCACCAGCGTTGCGTGGCGGACGCGGTGCTGAGATCAACCCGCAGCACCACGCCGAGGCCGATCAGCGTGAAGGCGAAAGTGAGGAACACGACATGCAGCGCCACCCAGTTGCGGAGCGCGACGGCCGCCGTCAGCCAGTTATCGCCGGAGCCGTTGGGGGAAAGGAAGCGGCCGTTTTCGCGGAGCCAGCAAACCGACCACGAATGATTTCCGGAGAGCTCGCGTTCGACGCTCTCGACATCGCTGTCCTCGCGCGAAAACGCGGCGCCGAGAAAACTGGCAAAATATCCGCCGCCGGAAACGCTCGAAAGGAAGTCGATCCGGCCGATCAATTTCTGACGCGCAAGAGATTGAAAAAGACCGAGGCAAAACGTAGCGCTGCGAATGCCGCCGCCGGAGAGGGCGACGCCGATCACGGGCGTTTTCGGATCGGCCCCGAGGCGCGCGCGGCGTTCCTGCACCGCTGCCATCTCAGCCGCTGCGAGTTCCGGTGGATAGTCCGCGTTGGGTGAATCGCATGAATTGGAGACCATGTGCGGAGGGGTGGTTGTTGGCGTCTGCAATTTGCCGGCGGCTCAGCGCCCAGGGGATGTGAGCGGCCGCAACCGCGGGAACACGCACGATCGTCCCGGAGAGTCAGAGGGTCTTCAGGTATTCGAGCAGTGCTTCCTTTTCAGCGGCGGGAAGCGTGGTGCCGTAGAGGTGGCCTTGGTTGCCGTTGCCGCGTTCCGCGGTGTCGTGTTTCCAACCGAGGCGTTTGGTGTCGAAGCCGGCGGTGACGAAACCGACGTTCTTTGGATCGTAGACGTCGTACCCGCGGTGAAAAATTTTCGGTCGTTCGTCGACCGGCAAGAGCAGATCGCGGATGGTCGGCACGGAACCGTTGTGCAGATAGGGCGCGCGCATCCAGAGACCATCCAGGGGCGGCGATTGGTAGCCTTCGATCTTCACCATGTTGGGGCGATTGATGCCCATCTCCTTCACGCGGCGGTTGGCTTCATCGGCCGCACCTTTGGTCCACGTGTGCACTCGCTCGACGTCGGTGCCAAGGTCGGCGAGTGGAACCGGTTTGTTGGTGAAGCGGCCCCCGACATCGTGGCATTCGGCGCAGTGTTGGGTGTAGATCGGTTTTCCCCGGCCGACGAGCGCGGCGTCGATCGCGAAAGGATATTTTGGCGGCGGGGTTTCGCTCAGGAAATTATCCAGCGCCTCCATGCGCTGGAGAAACCAGTCGCGGCGTTTGAGCGACCAGCTGAGTTCATCGAAGGGAAGATTGGGATCGGGCGCCGCGCCGAGCCCGAGCGCGGAATCGATCAACACCGAGCGCACGGCGGGCGTATCGCAGCTCCAGTTGAGGTACAGGCCTTCGCCCTTGCGGATTTTAAGGTTCCAGATGGAAGGGAAATCGGCCTGGCCGGTGGAGTTGTCGACCGCCATGCTCGTCATGAAATATTTCGTGAGATTCATGGGATCGTCGCGGCCGCGACCCCAGTCGGGCCAGCCGGGGCGGTTCATCCACGCCAGTTGCTCGTTCTGCTGGCGCAGCGCGTTCCGGGTGAGCGGAATCAACGCGAAGCGGTAAATCAGCCGGTCGATCGCGGAGAGCTTCACCTCGCGCTCGATTTCCGCGAGCAGCGTTGAGGCGGTGAAGCGGGGATCGGTGCCACACTTGGTCAGGAAACGCAGCAGGCCCTGGATGTCGGTCGTGTGCGACGGTGCGGTGGCGATCACGTGGGGCGTTTCGTCCTCCTTGCTGCGCCACGTGCCGACATGACAAATCGCGCAATTGTTCGCCACGCGGGGAAAACCGATGACGCGCTTCGTGAAGCCGACCGGCATTTCGCGGCCTTCCTCCCAGACGAGCCCAAACGCCTTGTAGCCCCCTGGACCCGGCACGTATTCGGGAAACGTGCGCGGCAGCACGAGCCAGATGTAATAGGGAATGCCGCGCGCCGCTTCGGCCCCGATGCTGCCGTATTTGAAGCGCTCGGTCTCGTCCGCCCAGCGCGGCTCGGGTTCTTCGCGGAAAAACTTGTACCAGCCATACCAGCCACCGGCGATACCGAGCACGACGATGACCAGGAAACAGCGCAGGAGGATTCTCTTGGTGTGGGCAGCGAGGCTCATGGCGGGAGGGGCGGAAGAGAAAGGGGCGTGGCCGGCGGGGCGGGTTCAGAAGGTCTTGAGGAATTCGATGAGCGCGTCCTTGTCGTCGGGGGGAAGGTCGGTGCCATAGGCGGGGCCTTCATGCCCGGCGTTGCCGTTGCCAGGGAGCGCGGTTTCGTAGCGGAAGAATTTCTGTGAGCCTTCCGCGGATACGTCGCTGACAAAGCCGACCTTCTTTTGATCGTAGACATCGTAGCCGCGATAAAACGCCTTGGGCCGCTGGCTCGCGGGGTTGAGCAAATCGCGCAGGGTGGGGACGGCGCCGTTGTGCAGATAAGGCGCGCGCAACCAGAGGCCGTCGAGTGGCGCGTTCGCGTAGCCGAAGGTCTTCCGGAAATGCCGGAATCGATCGTTCGGAAAAGCGGCGTAAAGGAGGTTCTGGTTGGCCGCGAGCTCGGCCGTGTAGGAATCGAGCCGGTGCGGATCGGTGCGGATTTCGCCGATCGGCGTCACCTGGCCCACGCGCGCGCCCGCGAAATTCGAGCCGTTTTCGCCGTGACAGCCCGCACAGCGCTGCCGGTAGATGGCCGCGCCGCGGGCCGCAAGGTCACGGTCGATTGGATACGGGTACGCGGGCGGGACGGCGTCGTGCAGCCAGGCTTCCATCTTTTTCAGGGAAGGGCGGTCGAGAGTGGGCGGAATGGCGCCGGTGCCGAACGCGGCACTGCGGTTGCGTTCCTCGACGGAGTTGTTGTTGCCGTCCCAGTGCAGCCACATGCCCTCGCGTTTCCCCTGGTTCCAGATCGATGGCAGGTCGCAGTTGCCGACCCATTCGCGCTCGGGCAGGAGTTCCATGCGGAAATTCAGGAGCACCTTCGGCGGATTGAAGGTGTCGACGCGTCCCGGTCCGGCATCGGGCTCGCGGTCCATGAACCTGAAGCGATCGCGAAGGAAGAGCAGACGGCGGCGCGCGATGTCGACCGCCAGGTAGCGCAGAATGAGCCGGTTGATCACATCGTCGCTCGCGCCGATGCGCTTCATCTCGGCCCCCAGCCGCTCGGGGCTGAATTTCTCGCTCGTCGCGGCGTTGAAGAGGAAACGCTCGAAGGCCTGCAGATCGAGCGTG
Organism: Opitutales bacterium; assembly: GCA_038204695.1. Classification (GTDB taxonomy): domain Bacteria; phylum Verrucomicrobiota; class Verrucomicrobiia; order Opitutales; family Opitutaceae; genus ER46. Next base: position 11,632 of record JBBRCR010000146.1, read on the forward strand.
TTGGCCGGCATGCCGGCGATAACGCGCGGAGGACTTTGCGGGGTGTCGCGCACCGTGCCGACGTGGCAAACCGCGCAGTTGAGAAACACGCGATCGATGCCCTGCACATTGCGCTTCGAAACGCCCACGGGAAGGTCCCGGTCCTGCGGTCGCGTCGGATCGAACACGAAACCAAGCGAGGCGAGTCCGCGCGGGGGATCCGGCAGGAACTCGGAGAACATTTCCGGCAGCACTTTCCAAAGCCAGTACGGAATGCCCGCGTCGCGCTCGCCGCCGGTGGAGCCATACCGGAAATGATCTTCGGGCGCCGTATATACAACCGGCTCGTCGCGCGTGAAACGTACGGCGAGGTAGATTCCGAGAACGAGCAATGCGGCGACGGCCGTGGCCCAGAAGCGGCGCCAGGCTTTCGGTGCCGGCTGATACTGAAAGCCAACGGAGAACTTGAGCGCCGGCTTCCGGTTCTGGCCGAGATATACCTGACCCAGGTAAAGGCCGGGCGCGACCAGCCGAATCTCGTCGCGCACGAATTTCGCGACCAGCGAGGTCTTGGAATAGTCGATGACGATGCAATCGCGGTCATCGAACCAGCTCTTGCCCTCGTACACCTGCGCCTTGATGGCGGTGACACTGAAGGGGGTGATCCGATTGCGCAGGATGCCTTCGGACGGCGAGAACACTTTGCCCTGCCACAGAAACCACCGCGCGAACCACGCGATGACCCGCGCGCGAAACGTGCCCGGCCAGGCGATCGCGGTGCCGGTCGCCTCCCCGGCCGGGATTGGTCCAGCGGGCGCAGCGGTGAACAGCGCATCGAGCTCCGGCGCCGGTTTCCGGCAAAGTTGGGCAGCAGTCAGAAGCATGATTTCCGAAATGAGAGAGTGCGCGTCGCTCAGTTCGGAAATTGCAGCGCGAAATCCACGAGACGCGTCTTGCCCCACCAGACTTTGCCGAGGTAGAGCCGGTTGTTGGGATCCACCAACCGGATCTCATCGCGAATTTTCCGCGCCAGCAGCGAAGTCTTGGAGTAGTCGAGCACGATGCACTCGCGTGAATCGATCCAGCTCGGTGTATGATATACGCGGGCGACGATCGCGCGTACCCCGGCGATCGTGATCTTGTTTTGAAGCGTCGCGCCCTTGCCGTCGGGATCCGGCGTGAAGACCTTTCCCTGCCACGCGAGCGCGTGAACAAAACGCGCGATGAGCCGGCTCCAGAATGACCCCGGGCAGACGATGGCCTGCCCGACAGCATCGCCGGTCGGAATGGGCCCGGCCGAACTCGCCCTGAACAGAGCGTCCAACTCGGCCTGCGATTTGGCTTTGAGATCGTCGAAGGTCATGGCAGTCGCTCAGAATGTTTTGAGGTATTCCACCAGCGCCCGCTTGTCGGCATCGGGCAGATTGCTGCCGAAGGTGTGGCCGCGATCCGTGACGAAGTCGGGACTCTTGCTCGCGGCGAAAAGCGCCGGCGCGACATCGCGTTTCATCAGTTCGCGCGCCGCGGTGGCATCGAGATTGCGAAGCTTGATTTCGGCCAGCGCGCGCTTGATGCGCAGGATGACGGCCACGAGTTTCTTCGGGTCCGCGTCGGGATTGAGACTGGCGAGGAGATTGACGGGCGTGCCCGCGGGAATCGGACCGATGCGGAAGTAACCGTCGGGATCGATCTCGTCCTTGAGCAGCCGGCGGATCGCGTCGGGCAGCACCGCCGCCTGGAGCTGGATGCTACACTCTCTGGACGTGCGCCAGATCGACTCGAGGCCGAGCCGTTTTTCCGGCCAGAGGAGTTTTTCAACGGCGTCGTCAAACGCGGTCATGCGCCCCGCCACCGACGGATCACCTGTAAACTCGCCGAGCGCGTTGTTGTGGAGGAAGGGCGCCGAGGTCCAGATGCTGATCAGCGAGGGCGGTCGATAATAGCCGGGACCGCCGGCGGGCGCCTTGAAGAGTTCGTTGGCGCCCGTGTACGGATTGTAGACTTCGATGTCGCCGACGGACGGGAGCGACTTGTACGTGTCGGAGGAGAAGTTGGCCCAGACATGTCCGCGGGTGGCGTTGGTGCCGAGCGCGCGGCCGGCATTGGTCTTGATCTTGTTGACGGGATAGCGGCGTTCGTCGGAGAGAAAATTGTCCTCGAGGAAATCGCTCTCGAGGACGGCCTCGGCGAACCACGCTTTCTTGTCCTTGGCGTCGGCGGGCGGCTGTTTGCTGGAATGGCATTCGGCACAGTTTTGCGCGAAGGCGAGCTTGCCGCGGCGCAGCACCGCTTCGTCCTTGGTGAGATACGCGGCGCCGCCGGGGGCGTCGGCCAGGTGCATCGGTTTTATGCGGGTGAAGAATTTCGCGATGTTGCCGAACTTTTGCTCGGTGGAGCGCCAGAAGACCGAGTTCTTTTGGGCGGTGGAAATCTCGAAAGGCTTTTGCTTGCGCAGTCCGATCAGCGCGTTGTGCTGCTGCAGCCAGTGCTGCGAGAACATGCCGATGTTAATATAGACCCGTAGTGTCGCACCGGGTACGCCGACGGAATCGGCGCCATCCTTCAATACATGGGGCACCGCCATCTCGGCCTTGTTGCCGGGAAGGAGGAGCGATTCGCCCGAGAGCTTTTCCTTTTCCGCGGCTGCCAGCCGCGCGCCAAGGAGGAAGATCGGATTGATCATATTGGGATTGTTGATGTGGTCCGTCGCAATGCGGGAGGTGTCGGATGTGCCGGGCGGCTGCGCCTTCAGCATTTCCCAAAACAGTCCGCCCTCCTTCACGTTGTTGGCGAACGTGCGGCCTTCGCGGATGTATTGGTTGCCGATCGCGGAGGCGAGGTGCTCCCAGCGCGGGTTGGCCGGATCGGCCGGCGGGTTCAGCGGGTGAAACGCGATGTGACACGCGCCGCACGAAACGCCGACGCGATACGGGCGGACCAAGTCCTTGCCGACGGCGTAATCCGCATCGTTATAGTAGCGCTCGGCGCTCCACTTCTGCCGGGCTTCGGCATTGAAATCAGGATTGGGGAACAACCTGAAACCCATGATGCCGGTGGGGCGGCCGAAAACTTTCGGGTCGATCTCCTTTGGCTCGGGGTCGACCGCCTCGTCAATCCAGAGCCCGAATTCGTCGGGTTTCGTAGACTGACGATAACCGGGCTGGTTGATGAGGCCCATCTCGGCGAAGCGCTGGGGGCGCTTGCGGGAGTCGATCGTCTTCAGCAGATCCATCAGCCCAAAGCTTTCACGCGCCATTCGGTCCCAGAACTGCTCGTTGCCGCCGGTCCACAGATTCCAGGTGTTGCGGCCCTTGATCTCATCCTCGGCGAGCGCGATGCCGCCATCCATGGGTTTGAAGACGTCGGCGGCGAGTTCGGGAAAATCTTCAGGTTTGCGACCGCCGGCGTCGTCGATGGCCGTCGTCTTGGAGGGTCGGCAGGCACTGACAAGGCTGAGCGCCGCAATGGCAGCGACCAAGGTGAGGCAACAATCGCGTTTTGTATCCATGGTTTCTCCTCGTGGGGTGGGGGAAATCGAGTTGCGGGGGCTCGCAAATCGATTGCGGTGGAACCGGATAAACTCCTGATCGGCGCCGGTGATGAGGGCGATGTTTTCCCCGGCGAAAAGTTCTGAATTACCTATCGGAGAATTCCCGGTGCGGCAGGGCGGCGTGGCCTGATTGGATCGCGGCTTCGGACCGCCGAGCGCACAACGCAAAGGTGGAACGAGAGCGCGGGAGTTGAACCGCGAATGAACGCCAATTCAGGCGACGCGTCCAAGCAGGCGGTGCACCGGCATGCGGCGCAACCACGGCGCAAAGTGGCAGCTCTCCGGTTGATCCGGTTGCGTCTCCCGCCGGTCAGAACAGCGTTCGCCCGATGTCCGCGAAGCCGAAATCCGCTGCGCCGCCCCTGGTCGGGCCTGCACTGCTGAAGGAAACCTGCCGCCGAATTCGCGCGGCACGGAGTTATTGGGATGCCCACAACAACGGCGCCTGCCGGGGCGAGCGGGCCAAGGCCTTGGCGCTGTACGAGAGCATGAGCCCAGCTGAGCGGGAAAAGGTGCCGCCAGTCCTGCGAGTATGGCTGCGCTACCGGAGCGGGAAATATTTCAGCGACGACCGCACTCCGCCCAACCGCGGTCACGGATGAGCCGGCGCGGCCGGGGATTCATTCAATAATCAGCGCTCCAGCGCTTGCCGGCGACACCGCGTGCCGCGGCTGGACGCCCGCTCAAAACACGCTCTTCACGCCAAACGTCCACAATGAGCCGTAATTCTGCCGTTGCCGGAAACGCGCGTAATCCGGCGTGTTTGGACCATAAATTTTATTGTCGATCGGCTCGTTGAGGACGTTGTTCAACGAGGCGAAGACGGAGGTGCGGCGCCAGAATGTATATTCCGCGTTCACGTCGACCACGAGTCGCTTGGAGCCCCAATTATATGTTCCCGGTTCGATGCTGCGACCCGCGGCGACGGGCCCGAGCCGCTTTTTTACGGTATAATTCCAATTCACGCGCAAGGTGTACTTCGGTCGTGAAAGGCTGATGCCCCAGTTGGCGCCCCGAGGCATATAGCCATTGAAGCTGCCGGAAACATCGCCCGTTACCCGCTGCGCACTGGCATTGGCAAACACGCGGACGCCGCGGCCCCACTCGGGGAGAAACGTGAGGGCCTGCTTGTAGTTCACGCTTACGCCGGTCGACCGCACGGTCCCCGGCAGGTTGTATTGCGTGCTGACATCATAGTCGCCGTAAATCACCGGATTGAGTCCATATAGGCCAGGTGACAGCAACCCCCGGACAGGGGGTTCCCTTTTTTGGACAGAATCTGGTTATTATAGAGCTTGTCCCAAAAACCGGCGTTTTCAAAAAACGCGAGGATTCGGCGCGCAGCATGAGCGGCGGACCGCCCCGATGAGGGAGCTTTGGGCGGAACAGCGTCTCGTGGCACCGATTTCGGGGCGCAGGGTCTGGTTTCCGTTGCGTATCCGATAATAGGATGCACTCCCGCGGGGTGCCCGCGGGTGATTTTCCTGAGCCCATTCCGGCGTTCGCGCCGCTTTAGGCCGCTTGCGCTTGGGCGGCCTCGGCTGCGGCGCGCTCCTGCTTGAGCTTGAGCCGCGCGAGCACCCACAGGTTGTGC
>JBBRCR010000147.1:0-16573 GCA_038204695.1 Opitutales bacterium
ATTGCGCCCTTGGAAAGGGCCGACGTTCGAGAACGAGGCAGGATCGTAGCGATCTGTTGTCCAGGACGAGGCGCCCAACGTGGTGCCTAAGTCAGGCATGACTTCCGCAGCCTGGGTGGCGAGGGGAAGCGCGAAGGCCGCGAAAACGGCGAGGGGAAGAACGTGTTTCATAGTGTGACTTGATTGTTATGGCTCTCAGACAGATGCCTCCCCGTATGCAGACGGACGGCCAAGTTGCGCTCCCCTTTTAAAACGTCGCGTAACCGACTGAAGAGAAATCTGTAGGGAGTTACCTAAAGTGGCGTCAGTAGAAACCCACCCGCGTCGCTCCGCGCGGATTTGTAAAGTTATCCGACACTCGGCGGCGTTTCGTGAGCGGTGCACCTATATTAGTTAGTCTGGGCTTATCCGCGGCGAGCCGAACACCTCAGCTTTACCTACCTCCAGCCGCTGGAGGAGGAGGTTTGCGATCAAGGGCCAGGAGGGCCGGCGGCAGATGGAGCAGCGCAAGTGCGGTTCAACCTCGTCACGCGTTACAGCTTCAACGAGGGAATGCTGGGGGGGGCGGTGGGCGGGGCGGTCCAGTGGGAGGACGCCTATGCGGCGGGGTATCCAATTTATGTCGACAGCCGTGCGGTGATCTAGCCCGACATCCTCCGGCCGCACTTCGCGCCGCCGCAGACCAGTTATGATCTCACGTTCGGGTACCGCCGGCGGATCCTGCGGAGCCATGACTGGACGGCGCAGCTGAATGTCCGAAACCTGCAGAACATCACCAGCGACAAGGTGACGGCGATTCGCTACCAGCCCGGCGGCAAGCATGGCCCGCTTGCGCTTCGATCCGCCGCTGCAGGCGTTACTCACGAACACGTTTCGGTTCTGAAGGGCGGGGGTGAGTTCACGCCAAGAATTTGGACAGCGCCGCCCCGATTGGGTCAGGCTGAAGATGCAACATTCGGCGCCCAGCATGCGGAAGGGCTATGCCGACGGGGTCAAACTGCCTACTGAAAGACTTAAAACCTGACCCTCTGACATCTTGCGGTCGGTGGCGCTCGTGACGCCACTCTCGCGGGCGTTCGCATCGCGGGGTTCGCCGTTGCGTTGCGGAAAAAACAGGGCCGGGTCTGGAGTCCCGGCCTACGCGGCGAACGCGGCTGAGGTGGCCGCGCCGGGAGGTTGGGTTAGAACTGGCCGCGCAGCCCGACGTTCCAGAATGCGCCGTAATCCGAATGCTGGATCAGGATATCCGTCCGGCTGGGACCCTAATAGGTCCGCTGCGGCCGGTTGAAGATATTCCGCGCGTTTGCAAACAGCGTAACCCGCGGCGACACCCGGTAGCTGACCTGCATGTCGTGCGCCGATCGCTCGCCGGTCATCGTGGCCGAGCCGCGCGCCGTGGAACTCGTGGACAACGCGCCGCCGCGGAAAATCGGCACCCACACAAAATTCCAGCGAAAGGTGAAACCCCGCGGATGATCGAACGAGATTCCGGCGGTCGTCAGGTTGTCCGGACGCCGGAAATTCTCGTAATCGTCGAAGTGCAACACCGTGTAGTTCGCAAATACCGACAACCGCTGCCAGACGCCGGGCAGGAACACCATGTTCTGCCGGTAGCTGAACTCGAGCGTGCCGACATGCGCCTTGCCGACATTGTCATAGGTCGTCACGCGGTGGCCGCGCAGGTCGATGCCGACGGGATTCGGAAAGTCCTCGTCCGGCTCCAAGTCGTAGCGCTGGCTCCGGATTAGATTTTCAATGTCCCGCCGCGCCGCCGAAATCGTGAAGAACCCGGCCCGCTTCGGGAAATAATATTCCGCACTGACGAACATGTTCCGCCCATGCTCCGGCTGGAGGTTGGGGTTGGAGATGGTCGCGGTCGGCACGGGCAAAGCATCCGGATTGACGGTGATGCCGCCGGCGAGGATTGCCAGATCGGGTCGCGTAATCGAATCGTTGAACGACGCCCGGAACACCAGGTCGGGCGTCAGTCGATACGTCGCATGCAGGTACTTCAGCCAGGTGTGATAATCCGTCCCGACCACCGCATCCGAGCCGTACCGCGCCTGGTAATAGTCGGCGGTATTCGTCGGGATGGTGGCGTTTCGATTCCCGGTCAGGACGAATTTCGCGTAATCGTCCCCGAGGTCGGTGGGACCGCGCGAAGTGCCGCGTGTCTTTTCCATGCGAACTCCGGGTGCGATGTCGAATTTGGAGGTGACCTTGAAAATGACCTGGCTGTACGCGGAATCGACCTGCTCCTTGATGTCCCAGTGATTGCGGAGCTTGAGCAGCAGTTGCTCGGCGGGTGAGGGCTCGGTGAACCGTTCCGGGTGCGCGCCATATTCGCGGGCCAGCCAGAAGCGATCCAACCCGGGGAGATTCTGCAAATTGCCGCCGGCAAGATTTCCCACCGAGTAATGCGCCTCGGGAGTCCAGCGTTCATCGCCGGTATTCGGGAGCTGGTCAGGGCCGAGGTAAACGTATGGGTTTCCGGCAGGCTGGAACCGATCGACGTTGCGTATCTGTTCGCTGATGTCGCCGCCCCATTTCAACACCGTCGGAAACCGCCAGTTCTGCCAGTTGTAGCGCAGGTCTGCCTTGGTCGTCCATTTCTGGTCCTTGCCGGTGTTGGTCCGGCGGTTCGCGGCGGCGGGCGCGGTATAGGTGTCGAGCCGCCTCCAGTCCGGACCGGTGAGCTGCGTGATGTTCACCGCTTCGTCGCCGCCATTCTCGCGGTTCCAGCGGAGGGTGAGCGGGGGCGTCTGGCCGCTGGTGGCGGTGTCGAAGAAGCCCATTTCCACCGTGTGATAGTAATTCGTGCTGCGCGACATTTGCGCCTGCACGTCGGCCCGGAAGGCGCCGCGCCGATACGTGCCACCGACGGCCGGAGTCACCGTCGCGCCGTGTTTGTTGAAACCGTTGCCATTATAGAACTCCGCCGTCGCGTTGGTGGACGTCTGGCTCGCCAGCGAGTACTCGATGGACGCGTCACGCGGGTCGCTGGCGAGGTTGCCATTGATCGCGTTGTTGAAACGGAACCGGACGTTGCGCTGGTAGTTGCGCGCTGAATACGTATTGTAGTCGATCCGGGTCCACACCATCGCCTCCGGCGAAAGCTTGTAGTCGACCCGCAGGTTGTAGTTGCCGCGCGAGGTGATTTTCGGCGCGTCGATCAGCCGCAATTCGCTGAGCCGCGGGGTCTCCGTGGCGTTGTCGGTGCCGTCGTTGTTGGCGACATAAGTGTGGGCCACGATGTTCTGCTCGCCCATGGTCCGCGAAAAGCTGAAGCCGGCAATCACGCCCAGCCGTTCCCCATATACGTCGGAATACTCGAGCGAGCCGTTCGGCTGGAGCTTGAAAAGCAGCCGGTCGCTCGGGCCCGGCGTCCGTTGCAGGGTGGCCTGGTACGAATTGATGCCCGTGCTGGCCGACCAGCGGACGAGCCGGCCTTTCCGATCAAACGCGCCGCGGCTGCGAAGGTTGATCACCCCGGCCAGCGCACTGCCGGCGATGTCGGGCGTCGGCGTCTTGCTGAGTTCGACCGTCTCGATGCTCGAAATGGAAAGCTGTTCGAACTCGAACGCGCGGCCGGTGGCGATGCTGGAGGATCCGGCGCTGGCGATCGGCGCGCCGTCCATGAGAATCGTCGCGTACTTCGGATCCAGCCCACCGATGCTGACCGTGCGGACGTCCGCGTCGACGTAGTCCATCATGACCCCCGGCATCAGCTTCATGAATTCGCCCACGTTGCCCTCCGAGACGTCGCCGAAGGCGTCGGAGGCGACGACCTGCTTGATTTCGAGCGCGGATTTCTGCTCCTGGATCGCCTGGAAGTTGCCGTCGCGTTCGGTGGTGACGCGAAATTCGCCCAGCTTGACCACCGAGTCCTCCGCCTTGCTGCCCATGTTGAAGTCGCGCGTGACGGTCTGCCCGGCTCCGACCACGAGCGTGGCGTCGGCGGGGTCGAGGCCCGCATAAGAAACGAGCAGCCGAACCTCGCCGGCCGGTACGCCGGTGAGGGTGTAGACGCCGCCCGATTCCGCGAGAGTCGACAGGCTCGTGCCCGCGACCGTGACCGTCGCATTGCGCAGGTACTGCCCCGTCGCCGCATTTAGGATACGGCCGGTGACGGTGCCGGTGGCGGTTTGGGCTTGGGACGCAGGAGCGAGCGCCAGGACAAGCGCACAGAATGCTCCGAACAGAACGCGAAGTCTCGCGGGGGACAGGGCGGGGTAGTGCATGGTGAAGGTTTTTCAGGCGCCGAGTGTTGGCTCGCGGCGTGGGGAGTCGAATCGGCGCGGCGCGCGCGCCGGGATGGTCTCTGGCCGGCCGGGGATGGGCAGACCGTTGGGTAATCCGAAACGGAGCATGGACAGGGCGACGCCGTGATGGAAATGGCGGCAGGGATGGGTGGTGGGGGGGGTGGTGGGAGCGAACGCAGGTAACCCGGTGAAATCAGATCACAAGCTTACGGTGCGGGGGTTGTCATTCTTCGCGCGTCTGCTGACCATGTGCGCCCCACGGTGCCGGGCCGCAAGTGCAAACTGGGAACTCGATGATTACCTCACGCCGAAGATGCCCTGTCACACGCGATAGCAGCTGTTCCGCCGCCGACAAAATGACGGGTTCCCCCGACTCTTCGCCGCTGACACGGTCTGCACGGAGCGGAGGGAGTTTTCGTTCCAGACCGTCACGAGCCGAGACAAACCTCCGGTGGTCAGCGACGATGTGTTTCCGGCGCCGTGGTGACGACGATGATGAGCGTGCGGAACATACTTCGGTCCGGGTAAGGGTGCGGCATCCATGGATCGTTCGTTCCGCGGTTCCGGAATCGGGAGAAGTTGCGTTTCGCGTTCCGCCGATTGATCGGCAACGCGGCGGCGGTCAGTCGCCCGAGGTTGGGGGCGCGCGTTCGCGGCCAGAGGGGGAACCGGCCGGCGTGGGTGGGAGTTAACCGGGAAATTTCCTGCCGCGGCTCCGGCCGCAACCGAAGGTCTGGTGGATGAGACACAGAGGTCACAGAGGGGGAAGGATGAAGACATGGGAGACGGGGAAGACGGGGAAGAGAAGAAGACGCGGAAGATTCCGAAGTCTTCCATGTCTCGCGTTCTTCCGAGTCTCGCGTTCTTCATCGGGGGAGCTCTGTGACCCAAGAATTGCGCGCTCAAAATCGTCGCAAACATGAACGATCCAGATCAATATTGGTACCTCGGCCCGTGATCGTGGGGCCGACGCACTTGCGCGATCCCATGTCGTACCCTACGGTACTTTCGCGTCGTGGGGACCGCCCCCCGACTCCTTGCGGAAGCGAGAAGACTCTTCTTCTTTTCGGAACCAACCGAACCCTGAGCCATGATCAAACCATCGTCCCGACCCCACTTTCACGGTTGTATTTTGAGCGCAATCGCCGCGCTGCTCGCGATGCCCACGCCCCGCGCCCTCGCTCAGGTGCAGTCGCCGCCGCCCCCGCCGCCGGCGGCCGCGGCGGAGGAGGATGTCATTCTCCTCACGCCCTTCACCGTCGATACGACCAGGGACCGCGGATACCAGGCCGAGAACACGCTTTCCGGCAGCCGGCTCAATTCGAGCCTGAACGACACGCCGGCGTCCGTCTCGGTCTTCACGCAGGAATTTCTGCAGGACGTCGGGCTCACCGAGCTCAACGAACTTGTCGAGTACTCGGTGAACGCCCAGCTCAACTTCAACGACATGGGCCCGGAACTGAACGCCAACTCCTACGTGAACGCGACGGCCCTGGTCCGAAAGATCGACGTCCGCGGACTCCCCGCCTCGCAGGGCATGGATTACTTTCGCAGCATCACGCCGGACGACTCGTACCGAATTGGTCGATACGACGAGAGCCGCGGACCCAACGGCATCCTTTTCGGCATCAGCGACACCGGCGGGCTGATCAACCAGACCTCGAAGGGGGCGAACCTGCGGCGCAACCGCGCCATGGTCCGCTACCAGTCTGGCACCGAGGATCGCAGCCGGATCGAATTCGACGCGAACCGCGTGCTGATTGACGGCAAGCTGGCCGTACTCGTGGCCGCCCTCGATCAGGAGAACGGCGGCTGGCAGATTGGCGAGTTCCAGGACAAGGAACGGATCTTCGCCTCGATCGCGACGCGGCCCATTCGGAGCCTTTCGATCAACATCATGGGCGAGACCGGCCGGGAGCACCGCTCGATCCTCAACCCATTCACGCCGGGCGACGAAGGACTGGCCTGGTACGACAATCTCGGCGCGCGTGGCGTTAACGCCGTCAGCTTTGCGCCCCTCGGGCAGAATCCGACCGCGGCGCAGCAGGCAGTGGGGGTGGTCAGCCGGAACGGCGCGTTCAACGCGACGACCCGGCGGATCACGTTCATCGAAAACAATGGCACCCTCTTCAATTCCGCCGGTACGTATCTGACCGGCAGTTACAACAATCCGACCGTCCGCGCCCCCGATGGCACGCCGGGCGTGGCGGGAACCACGCTGCGGATCAACGACCCGGCCTTCATGCCGTACGAGGTGAACGCCGGCGGGCCGGGCATGCAGCGCGTCCAGAGCCTCAAGAACTACACGGTGATGGCCGACTGGGAGCCGTTGAAGAATCTGTTCGTCAACCTCGGCCACAATTATCAGGCGACGAACGCCCGGGCGTGGTTCGTGAATGGGGCCAACCCGTTCCTGCGCGGCGATCCCAACACCACGCTCGGCGTGCGGGGCCCGCAGAACCCGTATGCCGGGCAGCTGTATTTCGACTCGAGCTGGAAGCGCGACGATCACGTCGCGCGCTACGAGGACACGCGCCTGTCGCTCTCGTACCTGTTCGACACGCGCCGGTTCGGGACCCACCGGCTCGCCGCGATGGGCTCGCGGGTCGAGGAGCGGGACACCCGCACCGGCACGTGGCAGGGGCTTGCCGGTGCGCCATTCGCAGCCGCCGCCGAAGGCGTCAACAACCGCGTCGTCACCCGCGCCTATCTGCAGCCCGGCAACCCGGAGTCGTTCCGGCTCCCCGACTGGCGCAGCGTACCGTCATCGATGGACATCGATGGGACGACGTACGACGTCACCTGGGTCAACCAGAGCGGCGGCAACAACAATGCCCACGCGACGCAGACGGTGGATACCCGGTTGATCGTCGCGCAAAGCCACTTTTTCAACCGCAAGCTCGTGACGACGGTAGGGTACCGCGAGGACGACGCGAAAATCACCAGCTTCGGTCACCGTCAGGATCCCGTGCTGAAGATGGACATCATCGACCCGGATTTGGCCAAGGCCGTCGTGAACGACACGCGAGGCATCACGCGAACGCAGGGTGTCGTGTATCACGCGTTGAAGAACGTGTCGTTGCTGGCGAACGCCTCGACGAGCGTGGCGCTGCCGGATTTCACGCGGAAGGTCTTCCCGGATGCGAAGGTGCCCGACCCGGCGAAGGGCCGCGGCGAGGACATCGGCGTTTCCGTGCAGTTGTTTGACCGCAAGCTGGTCGCCAAGGCGGTTTACTTCACCACGAAGGAGGAGGGCAATTCCAACGCCGGCCAGAATATCTTCGTCAACGCGAACGAGGACGTGACCGACGCGCTGGGCACGGTGCTCGCCGCCCCGGCCGGTCCGATTTCGCAAGCCGACTGGGCGCGTCGCCGGGCCGAGCTCAATCCGGACGTCACCGGCATCCTCTATGACATCGAGTCGAAGGGGTACGAGTTAAGTGCCACCGCGAATCCGACGCCGAACTGGCGCGTGACGCTGAGCTATTCGTACACCGATCGGATTCAATCGAACCGGTTCATCCGTGACGCGGTGCCGTGGTACGGTTTCAAAGTCGAGAACGGGCTGATCCGGGAGGGCGTTCGCCGGAATGCGGACGGCACGTTCACGGTGGATCCGAGTGCGTTTGAGTCGACCGGCACGGTGGCGACCTGGCTGGAGTTGGCGCGCATGCGGAACGAGGCGAATCTCTCCACGCTCGTGACCGCGAACAGCATCACGGCGGCCGAGGAGTTGTTCAACGTGATCGACACGATGAACGACGAGAAGCGCGAGAACGAGCAGCGGTGGGGCTTGCGGCCGCACCGGGCGAGCTTCTTCACGGCGTACGACTTCACGCAGGGCCGGCTGAAGGGGTTCACGATGGGCGGCGGATATCGCTGGCGGAGCCCGAACATCATCGGGCTCACCGCGGGCGGCGCGGAGCTGAAGGGTCGCGCGATCGAAGCGGCGGATTTGATGCTGCGTTATCGCCGCCGGCTCTCCGATGGCGGGCTGCGCGGCAACCTGGTCTTCCAGGTCAACGTGATGAACCTCTTCGATCAGGGCGGGATCATTCCGACGCACCTCTCGTCCACGCCTGAATTCGTGGTGCCGGGCGGTCGTGGGATCGGCTACAGCCGGTTTGGATTGATCGCGCCGCGTTCGTTCCGCTTCACGACGACGTACGAGTTCTGAGGTAAGGCCGGCGCCTGCCCGCCGGGCCGCAGCACGAAGTCCCGATACGGCTTCGTCCGGTGGCGCATTTTGGCCCGAAATCCCGCCGGCTGCATGTGCCGGGTGAACTCAGTGCCGGTGAACGCCAGCGCACTGCCCTGGCCCGGGCCTTTTTGAATCGGTTAAAACTGCTCCTGGCAGACGAGCCCACCGGCAACCTCGATCGCGAGAACGCCGGCTTGTCCTCCAGCACCTCCTGGAGTTTGCGCGCGCGGGTGGAGCGGTGCTGCTGGTGTCGCATCACGAGCAGTCGGCGCGACACCCCGACCGGGCCGTCCAGCTCGAGCGGAGTTAGCCAGACTTTCGCACGCTACAGGAACGGTCGCGAACGCATTTCGAGTGCCGCTCGGAAATGCATGGGCCGGGAGGATCAAGCTGGCTGGGTGAAAAACTCCTTCTTCGCCCGTTCCCATTGTTTGTCGTCCAAGGTTTCGAGGGCGCCGATGCATAGCGTTTCGCCCGAAGCTTCACCGGCTGGTTTTGACCTTCCGGTCTCCTGCATGAAGGCGGCAAACCGTCCAATATCGTCCTGAAACAGCGCCTCCGCTGATTTCCCAATTTTGAGCGCGGGGATCTCAGCATCCAGGGTTCTCTCCTTCAATTCTACTGATCCACGGGTTGTCGTACGACGTCACGTCCAGCTTGGACGTCATCTCTTTCAGTCCTGTTCCCACAGCCGCAACAGCTTGGCCACATAGAAGCCGGAGTCGGCGCGTACCACGCGCACTCGCAAGTGCGCGCGGCAACGTGAACGTGCTGAACCCCCAGGAAATCAAATGGTCGTTTCCGAGCCGGCCGGCTCCGGTGCTCTCACCGGAGTAGATTCAAAGGGTCGCTCATCGGCTGGCAGAGCGGTGCCGGATGTCGGCCGCAAACGCGAAGTGAAGTGGCCATGCGCGTTCGGTTTCGGCGCAAGATGTCTTTCGCCTGTTTCCGGCGGACTCGTGGGATCGAAAACTTAAAGCCTGACCCCGTTTCCGTCTCTCTGGTGCCCGCGGGGCCCGCTGCGTCTTCCAGCTGCGCTACATGAATACGTAGCCGCACCGGGGCCGCTCCGTGGTGCCACGGATCCCGCGGGGCGATCTGCTTAGAGGGGTGCGGAAAGAACCTGTAAAAACCTGGCACTTGTGGTGTAACGCAATGGTTTTGCTCGAAACTCGGTGCCAAAGGGGGTGATGGATCCATGGCATGAGCCGAGTTCCCTCCGCCACGGCCGGAATGACACTGCCCGAGGTGATGATCGCCCTGCTGGTCGTCTCGGCGATGTGCCTGTCGATTTTTGCCGGGCTCCAGAACGTGTCCAAATGGGCGCTGCATGCCGCGATTCGCAGTGAGGCCCATCGGCTGCTGCAGGCGGAGTCCGAGCGGCTGCTCTCTCTGCCCTATGCAGACTTCGTGGCCGCCGCCGACCGTGCCTATACGAGTTCGGTGGCGACGAGCTTCCGGCCAGGTTTCCAGCAACGGTTTGACTATCCACCCGGCAATGCATCGGCGCGGGTGAGCTTTTCGCGGCACATCGTGCAGCAAGCATCGACGGCCTCCAACCGAACCCTGCAGGTCGGCATCGACTGGACGTGGCAGGGGAAGAATTTCGCCATCTCCGTCCCCTTGTTCCGTTCCCAATAGCCCCGTTCGTGAAACCCGCGCAGACCATGACTCGCAAACTCCCATCATCCACCGTGCCCCGGCGGGCCGCATCACCTCGCGGCCGGCGACGAGCGGGCGGATTTACGCTGCTGGAAGTGATGGTGGCCATGACGATCTTCGGCCTCGCCATGGGCATCACGCTGGTCGCGTTTGTTGCGGCGCTGAAACGCGCGCGACATTCAGAGCTTGCGATCGAAGGGGCGACGGAGCTGCGCCGCGCGAACGATGTGATCTCGGAGGCCGCGCGCAGCGCCCCGCAGCCCCTGCTGATCCAGTCGGGAGGCAGCGAGGTGCTGGTGCCGCCCAAGGACTCTGGATACGCGACGGTCCTGGCGACTACCTGGATCGACATGATCCACAACGTGAAGGGGAGCAAGGCCAACCAGCGCATGCTCCACCTGTCCAACTTTGCCGTCTCGGCGGTGAGCGTGAACGCATTTGCCGGTGGCGCCCGCCCGGCCGGGGCGATCACGGCTTCGGACATCGGGACCTATTTCGACAGCGCGCTTCCGATCATCGACCTCAATGATGTCTTTTCCACCGGGGACACGGTGACGATCCCGGCGTCGCCGTACGGGGCGCAAACCACAGGCGTGATCAACAACATCAGCAACAATTCGGGCAACAAGACGCTGACGTTGGACGCGAATCTCGGAGTTGATGTACCTAACGGGACCCGGATCCCCGGCACCGCGGGACGGTGGATTCTGTTTTCCGTCCAGACGAACGGTGAGCTGCGATTCTTTCCGGATCACCGCGACCTTACAAGATTCAGCGTACTGGCCCGGGACATTGATCCGTCGCCGCTTTCCGATCCGGCCAACCCCGCCAGCGCGGTGACGGTGCCGTTTACCCTCACGGAGCGCACGCTGACGCTGAATCTCCAAAAACTGCCCCGCGGCACCACCGCGGGCCGCACCGTGCAGGGGGTGAATACCATCGTCTTCGTGCGAACCGATCCCTTAATCCAATGAAACCGCCCAGTCGCCGTCGCCAGTTACCCGCCCGCTCCAGCGTGGCCCCGTTCAACCGGGAGCGGGGGAGCGTGCTGTTTGCCGTCTTCATCCTCGCCGTCGTCATGGCGGGTGTGCTGGCCGGGGTCATCACTTACGTCAGCCAGTCGGTGAGGATCGAGCGGCGCAGTAATTTTCGATGCGAGGCGACGTACGTGGCCGATTATGCGTTTGAGAAGGCGTTTGAATCCCTGAACGCCCTCGTCGAGCAGGATTACACGGCGCTGCCAAACATCGCCCAGACCACGGCGGTGACGAACCTCGGCACGGCGCCGACGGGCGCATTCAGCGCGGCCCAAGGCTACACCTGGAAAAGCTTTCTCACTGTTCCCCTGGAGAACGGTGCCATCACCGGTGCGCACACGAGCTTCAATCCGGCGAAGGGCAGCTACAAGTTCCTAACCGTGGCCGAATTCGATCGGACGGTGCCCTCGCTCGGGGCCCCGGTCCGCACGCAGTTTCAGCGCGAGTGGGGGTATGTCCTGACGCCGCTGTTCCAATATGCAATTTTCTACAACACCGACATGGAGCTGTTCCCGGGCGCGAGTTTCGTCGTGGGCGGCCGCGTGCACTCGAACGGCCGGGTGCATGTGGGCACGTCGGCCACCATCCAGTTCCGGGACCACGTCAGCCAGGTGAACGGAATCACCAACAACTATCATCCGCTCGATCCGCGAGCGCCGGGCAGCCCCGGCGCCGCCATCACCTACGATCGGGGGCCGGCCATCACCACCACCCGGGAGGACCCACCGGGTATCAGCACACTGAATACCAGTGACTCGAATACCAACAACGACGGTCCCCGTGAGTTGATCGAGATTTCCGACTACATGCACGCCGACCCGAACGCCGGGTCGCGGCTCTTCACCAAGTCCGGGTTGAAGGTGCTCGTGAACACCACCGGGGCCGGGTGGGCGGCGGCCAGCGGGCACGTCGTCGCGGCCAACAGCCGGCTTTTCGTCACGCAGGATGGCACGACCGTTCCGGGCACCGATCCGCTGGCGACCTACCTGAACACCATGTTCGCCGCCGGCACGATGAAGGACTTCCGGGAGTCCGCCACGCTGACCACCATCGACCTCGACGTCGGCAAGGTCACGGCCGGCTACATGGCGGGCGGGCTGCCGCAGCAGATCCCCTCCACGAATAAGTGGCCCAATAACAGCTCGGTGCCGGCGGCATTGAAGAACCAGCCGATTCCCGTGGCGCTTCGGGGCAAGAACCTCTGGAACGGCATCCTCTACGTCGCGGACATCACACACGGATTCGGGCACCGCACCGCGGTGAGAATCACCAACGGTTCGGAGTTGCCTGACGGGTCAAAGGCGTCCAGCCCCCAAGCCGGGCTGACGGTCGTCAGCCAGAACGCCGCCTACATCGTTGGCAATTATAACGCCGGCGGTTCGCCGCCGGTCAATAGCGGGTCCGATCTCGCCGCCGCCAATGCCGTTTCCGGGTATACGGTTCAGCCCGCCGCGGTGATCGCGGACGCCGTGACGATCGTATCGGCCAACTGGATCTCCTCGAACTACAACGGTGTGTCCAGCTTCAGTTCCCGAACGCCTGTCAACACGACGATCAACACGGCGTTCATCTCGGGCATCGTCCCGTCGGACGGCGCCAACTATAGCGGCGGGGTGGAGAACTACATGCGGTTGCTCGAGGACTGGTCCGGCAAGCGGCTCACGTACTACGGATCCATCATCAACCTGTTTGCGAGCGCCCAAGCCACCGCGCCCTGGCAGAACACCGGTGTCTATTACAACGCGCCGGGCCGGAACTGGTATTTCGACGTGAACTTTCTCGATCCGAACAAGCTTCCACCCGGCACACCCATCCTTCGCAGCCTGAAGCGCGGCCAGTGGGTGCAGATCCAGTGAGCCGCAAGCCGGGCCTTGCCGGCGATTGGTAGGAAACTGGATCTTCAGGGGTAGGGCCGCTGATCGCGCCCCGTTTGTGATGATAGGACCCAGCCCTGCGGCGGTGACGGAAGGGAAACGGCTACATTTGCCGTTGCCGCCGGCGGCAGTGGGATCCTCGCTCACCAATGGCGCCGCAACGGTCTGCCGATCTCCGGCGCGACGAGCGCGGGGTTGACATTCGCGGCATCCGCGACCGATGCGGGCAGCTATGATTTCGTAATCAGGAACGCCGCCGGAGCGATTGCGACACCGCCCGTGGCGTTGAACGTCGCCCCGGCCGTGGCACTTCACCGCTTCGTCGGGAACATCGTCCTCACTCCGCCAGCCTCCGCTCCCGCCAGGAAATACGGCACCAGGATGATCTTTCGCGGCCCCTTCAGACGCCACGACGGCACGTCCACCTTGGCCGCAACGGCCCGCGCGTCCCGCTTCGCGCTGCCCGCTTCCGCCGCATTATCCGAGGCTCGCGGTTGCTTGCGCGTTGTCAGGGCGGGCTCCAACCAACGATGACCGTCCTCCGATTCCTGATCCGCGGCCACGACATATTGGGGATGATCAGTCTGGGCGATCACACTCTGGGCCAGCGCGAGCGGCCCCCAGGAGAATCCAACCCAGCGAACACCGTCCGAGCCCGTCTGGAAATGCGCGCGGAGCGGAAACTCGAAGCGCACGTTCACCTGATCGTCAGCGCTCCATGAGCGTCGCAGTCGGAAGAATCCCTGCGCGGTGCGTTCCGGCCGCTGCCCGACGCCGTTCACGTTCAGTTCGAGGCTCGTGGCGCCCGCCGGCAGTCGAAAATCAATCGTCAACGTGGCCGGTGCCGGCAAGTCGAGGCGCACGGAGCATTCCGCCGCGAACGGGTAACCGCCCTGCAGGATGATCCGCCCCGGTTGCCCAATCAGACGCGCGAGTGGAACCACCGCCGGCACATAGCTGTTGACGACCAATCCGTCCCGCGAGGTGCAAACGAGGTAACGGGCGAAAAGCTCCAGCGCGCGCGGACCGCTCGACGCGCAGCAGGTGATCGCATCCTCGTAGCCGCGCGCCGGCATGTTGAGCATCGAGTGGTAGGCCCAATCGTTTCCGTTGGGCGATTGCGCGCCCAGCAGCTGGTTGAAAAGCGCCCGCTCGGCCGCATCGGCATAGCGGGCCTCGCCCGTGAGCTCGAACAGGGAAAGGCAGAGCTGGATCCAGGTGGTCGTGCTGCACGTCTCCACGCAGCAGGTCGGATGAAAAAAAGCGGGCGGGGCAAAACACTCGTGGTTGGTGGTCAGCTCCGTCTGGTAGCCCCAGGGCCCTCCCGCCATGTTCACGTGCCCGGCGAGGATTTTTTCCCACGCCGTGACCGCTGTATCCAGATATTCCTTCTCTCCGGTGCACCGGTGGAGTTCCAGGTAACCGAGCAGGACCGCCATCAGCTGGTAGGCCTTGCCGTCGCCCGGAGCCGTCACGTCCTCGCCGGCGCGCATCGCGGCCATGATGCGCAGCTGCGGGTTCTGTTCGATGCTGCCGGAGATGTGCCGGGCGAACGCGAGGTGGCGCGGGTCACCGGTTCTCTGATACAGCATCGCGATCGATTCCAG
Organism: Opitutales bacterium; assembly: GCA_038204695.1. GTDB lineage: Bacteria > Verrucomicrobiota > Verrucomicrobiia > Opitutales > Opitutaceae > ER46. Next base: position 14,644 of record JBBRCR010000147.1, read on the forward strand.
CAGCACGGCGGAGGAAAGTCCCCGCCGGGTGCCGAAGCGCGTGACGTCGCCCGCCGGCGGGCCCACCGTCCGGGCGAGCAGGTCAGCGGCGTGCAGGCAGGCCTGCACGGCGGCGGGCGCATCGTGGGCTGCGGAGTAAGTCAGCAACCCGTGGAGGGCATAGCGGTGCGTCCAGATATCCCACGTCGATCGGTCGCCTTTTTCGGCCTTGTTGTAGAAGCGTTCCGCCGGGGCGTAAGTGCCGAGGTAGCCGTTGGGCGGTTGCGCGCCGGCGAGTTTCGTCACCGTTTGCCGAAGTGCATCGGCCAGCTTCGCGTCGCCCGTGGCTTCGGCGGCGAGAGTGGCGGCGTGGAGCCACTTGCCCACGTGCTCGCCCTGCCAGGGGTGTTTGCCCGGCGGATGCGTGAATCCCTCCAGCAGGAACGGATCGTTGACCACGCGCCAGAGCCGAATCCGGCGCCAAAGGTCCAGCCGCTCGCCGAAAATTCCGCCAACGCTGGCGGGGACCACCGGCTCAACGTCGTTCTTCACAGCTGGCGCTGCGCGTGGCGCCGGCGCCGCGTCCGCCGCCGCCACGGTCCCGGTGCTGCCAAGAAGGCTGATCAAAATGAGGGTGCCGTTTGTGTTCATGAAATTGAAAAGGTCGCGTGGCGTCAGTCGCCGGTGCGTCGTTGCGACTCCTCGTGCTGATACGAGACGGAGAAGGTGCGTCACACAATTTCGTTGTTAGAGAACGTTCGAACGTCGTGGGGAATCGCGAACTGGATGATTTTCCTAGCAGACTTGTTTAAAACTGGTAAGCCAACCCGCTGCGATGAGCCACTCCCCACTCCCCACTCCCCGCTCCCCGCTCCCGGCTTAACTTGGCGATCAAGAACCTGCCCAAATCGCCCACCGGCATCACCGGCCTCGATGAAATCACCGGCGGCGGTCTGCCCGCCGGGCGGCCGACGCTCGTGTGCGGGAGCGCGGGGTGCGGGAAGACGATGCTGGCCATGGAATTCCTCGTGCGCGGGGCGGTGGAGTTTGGCGAGCCGGGCGTGTTCATGATGTTCGAGGAAAATGCGGCGGAGCTGACGGCCAATGTCCGCTCGCTCGGCTTCGATCTCGAAAAGCTCGTGAAGGAGAAAAAGGTCGTCCTCGATCACGTGCATATCGAGCGCAGCGAGATCGAGGAGACGGGCGAGTATGATCTCGAGGGGCTCTTCATCCGGCTCGGGCACGCCATCGATTCCATCGGGGCGAAACGCGTGGTGCTCGATACCGTGGAGGCGCTCTTCGCCGGGCTGCCGAATCACGCCATCCTCCGCGCGGAGCTGCGCCGGCTTTTCCGGTGGCTGAAGGATCGCGGGATGACGGCGGTCATCACCGGCGAGAAGGGCGAGGCGTCGATCACGCGCTTCGGGCTGGAGGAGTATGTGGCCGATTGCGTGATCACGCTCGACCACCGCGTGCATGAGCAGATTTCCACCCGCCGGCTGCGCGTGCTGAAGTATCGCGGCTCGGTGCACGGCACGAACGAATACCCCTTTCTGATCGGCGAGCGCGGGATCTCGGTGCTGCCGATCACCTCGCTGCGGCTCGATCACGCGGCGCCGGCCGAGCGCCTTTCCACGGGCATCGCGCGGCTGGATGAAATGCTCGGCGGCCAGGGCGTCTTCCGCGGCAGCAGCGTGCTCGTCTTGGGCGCGCCGGGCACGGGCAAGAGCAGCATCGGCGCGAAATTCGCGGAGGCCGCGTGCCGCCGTGGCGAGCGCACGCTGCTTTTCGCCTACGAGGAATCGAGCGCGCAGATCGTGCGCAACATGCGCTCCATCGGCATCGACCTCGCGCCGTGGGTGAAAAAGGAGCTGCTGCAGGTTCACGCCTCGCGTCCCACACTGAGCGGGCTGGAGCAGCATCTCGTGGCGATGCACGACATGGTGAAAGC
>JBBRCR010000148.1:0-16559 GCA_038204695.1 Opitutales bacterium
AGTCATAAGTCAATTGAAAACTATCAAATCGTAATGGATTTCATGATGGGTTGTGCGGATCGCATTCACCGGGACTGGTGTGCGTGGTCCTACCATGCCGGAAACCGCGCGTGGCGCACAACAGTCTGGCGGTGTGGCAAAAATCACTACACGCGGGCGCCACGGCCACGCCGCGTTGCCCGGTCGGACCACCGCAAGCATCAAGCATGCGGGCTACGGGCTCGCGGGCTCGCTGAAGTGGAGGCCCCCGGCCATCACTTGGCGCAGAGCGACGATGACCTCTGCCGGGGGCGCCTCCTTCGAAACAAAACCTTTCGCGCCCACGCGCCGGACCCGCTCCGCGTAAAGCCTCTCCGCATGCATCGAAAGCACGAGCACGGGCCGACCCGCTTTCCATGTGACCAGGACGATGGGCACCGCGAAAGGGGCAAAACCGCTCCATTCCAGTTGCGCGTCGGATTGGCGACCACCTCGAACTCGAAGCCGGTGCCGCGCCTTACGGCGTCGCGCCACTCGGCGTGAAGCAGGTGAACCTCGGCACGGCGTCCACCAAAAACACCGGGCGCAATCGGATCTCGAACGTCACCACCGCGACGACGACGGAGAAATGGTCGCCCCGCTATTCGCTGCTCTACCGCGTGGCCCGGCCGCTCTCGCTCTACGTTTCCTACAACGAGTCGTTTCAACCCGCGCCCGCCGGCACCGACATCCGCGGCAACCGCTTCCAGCCCCTCAATGGCCTGCAATACGAGGCGGGCGGCAAGGTGAGTTTTCTCGACGGCAAACTCAGCGGCAATTTTGCCGCCTATGAGATCAAGCTGGAGAACGCGCTCACGCAGGACCGGACCGCGCCCGGCTTTTCAGTGCAGGGCGGTGTCACTTCGTCGATGGGCTACGAGACCGACCTCGCCTGCGCCCCGACACGGAATTTCCAGGTCATCGGCGGATTCGGCGTGAACAAGTTCCGCCGCAACGCCGAGATCGAGTCGCCGCTCGCCGGCCGCGAGGTTCCGCTCTGGCAATACAAGGCGAGCCTCTGGGGCAAATACGACCTCCGCGAGGGCCAGTGGAAGGGCCTCGGGCTCGGCCTCGGCGTGATCCATGAGAGCGAGCGCCACGGCGAGTTCGACCGCCGCTTCCGCGTGCCGGGCTACACCGTGGTCAACGGCCTGGTCGGCCGTGCGTGGGGCCACTACGCCGCCACGGTCAGCATCGAGAACCTCCTCGACCGGCGCTACGTCCTCGGCGTCGAGGAGGCCCGTTTTTCGAATTTCGGTGCGCCCCTGTCCTTCAAGGCTACGCTCTCCGCGAAATTCTAAACCCGCTGCGGAGCCGGCGGAGGTGGCGGAGGTGGCCCGCTTTGGCCGGGCGGCCTCCGGCTTTACGCTCTCACTTCATCTATCCCGCCATGTCTATCCGCTACCGCTTCGGACTCGTTGTTATCCTCGCCGCTCTCACTGTCGCCACGCTCGCCGGGGCGCGCGACGCCGCGCCGGCCGAGGTGCTGGTTTACGGCGGCACGCCCGCCGGCATCGCCGCGTCGGTCTCCGCCGCGAAGGCCGGTCGCTCCGTCGTGCTCGTCGAACCTACGCCGCGTATCGGCGGCCTGATGACGAACGGTCTCAGCTACTCGGATTTCCGCTCGTTCGAATCGCTCACTGGCTTCTTCCTCGATTTTAGTCGGCGCGTGGAGGCGGACTACCGCGCGCGCTACGGCGCCGATTCCGCCCAGGTGAAGGACAGTTTCCGCGGCACGCACGGCGAGCCGTCGGTCAACCTGCGCGTTTTTCAACAGATGCTCGCCGAGCACCCGAGGGTGCGCGTCGTCACGGGCCAGGCGCTCGCCCGCGTCGAATTGTCCGACCTCGTGCTCGGCCGCCGCCGGATCGTCGCGGCGCACTTCGCCACTGCGGGCGGGCCGCAGCGCATCGCCGCGGCGCAGTTTGTCGATGCCTCCTACGAGGGCGATCTCATGGCAGCGGCAGGCGAAAGTTACCACATCGGCCGTGAATCGCGCGCGCAGTATGGCGAGCCGCTCGCCGGCAACGCGCAGGGCGAAGCCGACAGCCAGGTGCAGGGCTACAACCTCCGCCTCATCATGACGGAGTGGGAGGACAACAAGCTCATGCCCGTCGCGCCCGAGGGCTATCGGCGCGAGGACTTCACCGGCATTTTGCCGCTCTTCGCCAGTGGCCGGCTGAAAAAAGTTTTCTCGCCCGATCGCGACGGCATCTACCGCGCCCACCTGATGCGGCTGCCGAATGAAAAATGGGACGTGAACGACACCCCGCGCGCGCCCGTGCGCCTCTCGCTGCCCGATCTCAACGACGCCTATCCCGACGGCGATGCTACCACGCGCACCCGCATCGTCCGCGAACACCGCTACCAGAATCTCGGCCTGCTTTATTTCCTGCAAAACGATCCCGCCGTGCCCGACGGCATCCGCGCCGACGCGCGCCGCTACGGTTGGTGCAAGGACGAGTTCGTCGAGACCGGCGGCATCGCGGAGCAAATCTACATCCGCGAAGCGCGCCGTCTTGTGGGGCAGCACATCTTTACCGGCAACGACACGAAGAACGCCCCCGGCGATGCGCGCACCGTGTTGCACCGCGACGCCGTCGCGATCGGCGATTACGTGCACAACTGCCATGGCACTGGCCGCACCGGCACGCGTTTTGACGGGCAGCACGAGGGCGAGTTCTACCACAACGTGCCGCCCTACCAAATCGCCTACGGCACCATCGTGCCGCAGAAAACCGAAAACCTGCTCGTGCCCGTCGCGTGCTCCGCGAGCCACTTCGGTTTCAGCGCGCTTCGGCTTGAAGCCGTCTGGTGCGCGCTCGGGCAAGCCGCCGGCCACGCGGCGCACCTCGCGCTGGAACGCGGCACGCCGGTGCAAAAAGTCGACGTCCCCGCGCTCCAGCGCCGCCTGCACTCCGACGGGAGCGCGACCCTCTACGTCTCCGACGTGCCGCCGGGTTCCCAGGATTTTGCGGCTGTGCAATGGTTCGGTCTCCGTGGTGCGTTTCACGGCCTCGCGCCCGATGGCCAACCCCAGCCACGCCCGATCGGCAGCCAATATACCGAGGCGTTTCCAAGCCACATGGCCGATCTCGCCGCTCCGCTTACACCGGAACTCCGCGCGCGCTGGGCGGCGCTGCTGCCGAAAGATATTCCGGCCCCCGAAGCCGCGACCCGCGGCGAGTGGCTGCGCCTCGCCTATGCGGCCCGCAGTCCGCGCTAGATGCCCCATCACGTTTCCGCCTTTCCTGCCTTCACCGTCCCAACCGTTTTATGAAACCCCACGTCTTCTTTCCCACGCTCATCTGCGTGTTGGCCGCTCCCGGCTTAGTCTCCGCTCAAACCGCCCCTGCTGCGCCGAAGGACGAAACCATCACCCTTAGTCCCTTCGAAGTCGCGACCTCGAGAGAGGTCAGCGGGGGTCGGTCCGCTAGTTGTTAATTCAGCGTCCGTCGCGCTGCTGCGACGCTAACGCAAACGTGCCTGCGGACGATCTAGGCGCCGCGACCATACGGTGCGCGTGTACCTCTCGCGGGGAAATTAACAACTAGCGGACTGACCCTGTACCGAAAGCCCCGGCTTCACGCGCGCACGCGGCGCAGGAAATCCGCGGGCTTGACGGCCGGCACGGGCGAGCGGCGGTAGTCGGCGGTGTTGCGCGTGACGATAGCTTGAGCGCCGACGGCTTCCGCGGCGACCGCTTGCATCGCATCTTCGAAATCGCGAATGGGCAGGGCAAGAGCCCGGCGGGCGGCGAGTCCGCTGGCTGGAGCCACCTCCAGCGCGCTCAGGATGCCGTCTAAAAATCGACGGGCGAGCGCGTCGTCATGGTGGCGGGCCAGCAGGTAGTGAATGTTGCCCAGACTATGCCAGGCGAGGAATCCGGAGCCCTGATGCTGGCAGCACCACTCCAGCACGAGCGACGCATCTTCCGCAAAAGGCTCCCGCGGAAACCCGAGGTCGAGGAGCACGTCGCTGTCCACCAGGCAAATCATGGGGCAGGTTTGAGGTATTTCTTGCGGAGGTATTCGAAGCGGTGGTCGTCCGGGATCGGGACAATGGGACGGATGCCTTCGCCGCGCCGTCGCTTAAGCCAGCGGGCGGCAAAGCCGCCCTGAGGTTCAGCTGGGACGCTTTCGGCAAAGGTTTTCTCGAAAATGGCTGAGATACTGGTGCCCTGGCGGCGGGCGGCCCGGCGGGCCGCCTGCACGGCGGCGCGTTCGACGGTCAGGGTGAGCTTTTGCTTCATGCACGTGTTGTCAGGTGTGACACGTGTTGAGTCAAGCCAGCCTTGGGCAGCGAGTGCGCAGATTGCGCCTAGCACCACGCCCACAGCAGAAGCAGAGGCGGGCGATGAGGCGACGGGCGTTTTCCAGCGCGAGGTCAGAAAACGGGGTCAGTGGCCTTCGGGCGAGCCTGGCTGGGCCGGGTGGGTTCGATCTCCAATCCGGACTGGCAACTAACAAAACACGCCTCGACCCCATTGCACCCTGCTCATTTCGCCGCCCGCGTCCTCGCTACGCTATCGCTGGCGCAGGTAGCGCTTGATTTTTTACGACGCGTGCGGCGAGGCGAGGACTCCGGCCTTCAGGCGGCCAAGGAGTTCGGTCGAGCAGTCTTGGTGCGTGCAAAATAAGCCCGACGCAATCGCGCTCTCGATGGCCGGGGATGCCGTCACCGATGGGGTCAGCTTGCTGCAGGTTGCGTCGAGGGTTCAGCCATTCGCCTGACGGCGTAGACTTGATTCGCCGGCGTGATGAGCGCTAATAAACACGGATCAAATAGATCCGGATCGATGGGCTGGAACTTTCCCTTCAATTACCGGGTGAACGGCCGCCATCGCGCATCTCTGTTTGCATCAGTGGTCATCAGTGAAAATCGGTGGTTCACCTACGTTTTTTAAGATTACACCAACTTGTCAGGGATCGCTCGAAGCTGGCGAGGGTTGGCGCATCCTCGCCGAATTTGCTACGTGCAACCGGCTGACCCCGTCTAGCCCGGCCCCCGCAAACACGACGGATGTACGCCGTTTTTGCGGGTTGACGCAAGTGTCAGTCACCATTGACTGCCACGCATGAAAACTAATGTTCGCGCCTTTCAGCGCGAATTTCCGCGGATGCGTCGGCTGGCGGCGGCCGGGAAGGTGATCGTCATCGAGGCGGAGGGGCAGACCTTTGAGTTTCGCGCCTGCGGTCAGAGCGCCGGAGCGTTGGGCTGCATGTCCGGTCGCGCCAAGCTGGACGGCTTGCGCGAGGGGCCGGCCATCCCCTTGGAGGAATGGGGCGACCTTGCACGGTGAACTATCTGCTCGATACCCACGCGGTGCTATGGATCGCGGAATCGTCGTCGCGGCTTTCGCCGAAGGTGCGGGCCCTGGCCAAGGCCCACAACGCCGACGCGTTTGCAGTGGCGGCGATCAGTCTGCTGGAAATTGCGCGCAAGGCGCACACCGGCGAAATCGACCTGGCTCCCGATCCGGCACTCTGGCTCGAAGACTTGTCCCATCGTTTTCAAATTCTTCCGCTGACGCCCGCGATTGCATGGCGGTCGGTCGGCCTCAAGTGGGAGCAAAAGGATCCCGCCGACCGGCTGGTCTGCGCCACTGCCCTGGAGCACAAGCTCACGCTGGTGACCCAGGATAAAGAAATCACCCGGTGGCGCGGGGTGCCGGTGATTTGGTAAGCCGAGGCGTGCAGTATCGCCGGGCCGCACTTTCGCCGTGACGCGGCGCGCATTTCCCCGCTTCCGATACGTTGACTGCCATAACAAAGTTGCCGTGCCTGCACGATGAGCACACTCTCCGCGCAGTTCCCAAGGTGATTGACCGTGCGCTCCGGCCGCCCGCCACCTCTACCTGCCGCATTTCGTGTTGGGCGGAGTGGACCGCTGGGGTCAGCCGGTGCGACGCATGATTCCGTCCAGCGCCGACGTTTTCTTTTAATTGGTTTCCCGGTGTGGCGTGTCTTTGCTTCAGGCGCGGTTGCGCCCGTCGTATTTCTTTTCCATGTCCGCCCCGTTTCCCGAGCAGTCCCGCTGGTTTGTCGAGCACGTGCTGCCGCACGAGGCGGGGCTACGCGCGTGGCTGCAAGGGCGTTTCGGCGGGCAACTCGAGATCGACGATCTCGTGCAGGAAGCGTATGCACGGCTGTTGCGCGCGCATGGAGAGGGTACGGTCGTTGCGCCCAAGGCCTTTCTTTACCACGCGGCGCGGAATCTTGCCTTAAACCAAATCCGCCACCGCGGCTACACCCACCCGGTCGAGTCTGAGAACATCGACGTGGCGGGGGCGCTGGACGCCGGGGCTGGCGTAAGGGAGGCGGTCGCGCGCGCCGAAGACATCCAGCTCTTGATTTACGCCATCCAGTTGCTGCCGAGCCGCTGCCGCCAGATCTTCACGCTTCGAAAAATCTACGGCCTTTCCCAGAAGGAAATCGCATCGCGGCTGGGCATCTCCGAGCACACCGTCGAAGTGCAGGGGGCGATCGGAATCCGCAAGTGCTCGGAGTACTTTCGGCGTTACGGCGATGCGCCGCGCCAGCCATGACCGACATGAACGACAACTCAGACCGCCGTGGGGATACGATTGCCGCCGTCGCGGCGCAGTGGGTAATGCGGCTGGACCGCGGTCTCTCGCCGGCGGAGCAGGACGATTACCTACAGTGGCTCGCGGCCGACGCGCGTCACGGCGAGGCGATGAACCGGCAGCGTCACACGTGGAACGCGTTCGATCGGCTGGCGGGGTTGCAGGCCGCCGTCGAGGCGGTGCCGGATCCGGAACTCTTGAATCCGGAGAATTTTTGCCGCACCGGACGTCAGGGTGTTCTCACTCCGCAAGGGCAGAACGGTTCGAGGCCCGCCACGTCGGTAGGGAAACTACGACGAGCGGTTTTCTGGCCGACCGTGTTGACCGCGGCGGCTGCGCTGGCGGTGATGTATTGGCCGCGCTCGCCCGCCAGCTTGTCAAACCCGGTGGCACCTCTGGTGGCGGAGTCGTTGCGCCTGCCGCCAATCGAGGAACGCACGCTGGCTGACGGCTCGATCCTCCGTCTGAATCGCGGAGCGGCCGTTACCGTGGACTTTTCGCCCGGCGAGCGCCGGGTGCGGCTCGAGCGCGGGGAGGCGGCATTCACGGTGGCGAAAGACGCCGCGCGACCGTTCGTCGTGGCGGTGGCAGGGGTGACGGTGCGCGCGGTAGGCACGGAATTCAACGTGCGGCACGCCGACTACGCGGTGGACGTGATTGTCACGGAAGGCAGCGTGGCTGTGACGCGCGACGGGAGCCCGGCGCCGGCGACAGCCACACCGGTCGTCGCCGCCGGCCAGCGGGTGGTCGTGCCACTCGCTGAGAAGATGGAGGCACCGCAGGTGAGCACGCCGCCGCCGGAGGAAGTCGCGCGACGACTCGCCTGGCAGCCGCGCATGCTGATCTTCTCCGACGAGCCCCTCGCCGTCATTCTCAACGAATTCAACCGGCACAATCCGGTGATGATGCGCCTCGACGATCCGGCGCTGCAGGAAGTGAGGCTCAGCGCGCGCTTCCGTTCCGACAACGTGCCGGGCTTCCTACGCCTGCTGGAGTCGGAGTTGGGCGTGCGCGCGCACGCGCACCCAAATGGAGAAATAGCCCAGCGGCGGAGACGGTAAGTGACGCCTTTCGCGAGACCGCGAAGGGCAAGCCTCAGGGCGTGGATGGCGAGAGGGCGCAGAATGGCCGCGAAGATCGGGAAGGTTGGCGCAAGCGCTTCCGGCCATGGTTCTGATCGTCCCGGAATATTTGTTTCTATTCTCTGATCCCCTTATATATTTGGAGAGTAATCTGCTTGGGCTCGCAAAATCCGGCCGGGCGAGATGCGGACCGAAAAAACCCGCAATGAAAAAAATTGGGCTGCCGGTTAATGGAAACGCACTGCCCGCGGGTCTTTTAAGGCGCTACCCTAACTACCCCATGATCCTCTCACGATTCCCGCGCATTGCTGCCTGGCTGTTCAGTCTCACCGTGATTTTCGCCACTACCGGCGCGGCTGCAGAAACGAAACGCCGGTTCGATCTCCCCGCCGGTGACGCCGCCGTGACACTCGCCCGCTTCGCCGAACAGGCCAACCGCGAGATTATGTTCGTGCCGGCCGCTGTGCGCGGGGTGTCGACCAACGCCGTCACCGGCGACTACGCGCCGTATGAAGCGCTCGAGCTGCTCGTGGCGCGAACCGGCCTCGTGGTCACGCGCGACGCTGCGAGCGGCGCGCTCGCCGTGCGGAAAGGAGCGCGCGCCCCAAACGGATCGAGGGCGGAGCCGGCGACGGCCGGCGAACGCCCGAGCCCTCCGGCAAGCGCAACCGCAGGCGCCGCGACGGTGACCGGAAGAATCATTCATCCCGCCTCGGGCGAATATTTGCGCAACGCGACCGTGCGCGCAACCGGCGGGGCGTCGGTAGCATCGGGCGACGGCGGGCTCTATCGGCTGTCGGGCCTCGCACCCGGTGATATCCAGCTGACCGTCGAGTTTACGGGCTACCGCACCGCCACGGCGACAGTCCAGGTGGCGCCAGGCGGGACGGTGACGCGCGATTTCGAGCTGTCGACCACGCAGCCGACGACGGACGACGGCACAGTGAGACTCGGGGCGTTCGTGGTCGAAAGTGTGCGGGCGGGTAACGCGAAGGCGATTATGGAGCAGCGCAATTCGATGAACATCACGAACAGCGTGTCCTCGGACGTGTTCGGTGAGGTGGCAGAGGGAAACGTGGGTGAGTTTCTGAAACATCTGCCCGGGGTGGATTACGACGCGACCGACGGCACCGTGCGGTATGTGTCGCTGCGCGGCCTGTCTTCGGACTACGCGGGGGTGACAGTCGATGGCATGAATTTTCCCAGCGCGGACGCGAATGCGGGCGCGGGCGGACGCTCGTTCAGTTTCGAGCAGGTCTCACTCAGCGCGATGGAGTCGATCGAGGTGTCCAAGACAATCAGCGCCGACGTCGATGCGAATTCGCCGGCGGGCACGATCAATTTGAAAACAAAGCGGGCCTTCGATCGTGAGGGGCGGCGGGTGTCCGCCTCGTTCAGTCTCACGGGACACTCGGAGCATCTTACCCTCAAGCGCACGTTTGGTCCGGGCGACGACCGGCAGCGGAAGATTCTGCCGAGCGCGCAGTTCGAGTATTCGGACGTTTTTCTGAACCGGCGGCTGGGCATCGTTTTCAGCGTGAGCGACTCGAATTCCTACATCCAACGCGCGCCGACGACGGTGACGTACAACTTCGCCCCGACCGCAGCGTCACCGGCGCCCATGGCGCTGACCGCGATCAATGCACAGGACATCCTCCAGACGGTCGAGCGGTTCGCGACCTCGCTGACAGCCGATTTCAAGGCCACCCCGCACCTGATTCTTTCGCTGGGAGTGATGTACAACCATTCCGACGTGTGGTCGGGGCAGCGGAGTGTGACCTTTAACACTGGCAGCCGCGCTTCCGCGGCGGCGGTCGACGGCGGGGATCCGCTGACGCGTTTTGTGACGGCCGCGGACGGGACGGTGACGGTTTCGCCGTTGGCGGTGGCAAAAGTCGGCAACGGCAAGTCCTATAGCCCGCGGTTCGTATATACCCGCGGCTACCTATCCGTGGAGGGCCGGCTCGGGATTTCGGATTCGACGAGCGGCTACAATCCGATGAAGTACCGCGATTCCGTGTACACTTCGGGTGGAGTGGCGCTGGCCGGGGTGCGATTCAGCGCGGAGCGTTCGTCATTGAATGACGGCGACTGGCGGATCGTGCAGACAGCGGGCGGCGACTGGAGCAACGGCGCGCTATATTCTTCGCCGTTGATCACGCTGGAGGACGGGCGCTTCGCGGATCACCGGCTCAAGACCGGCGAACTTATCGCGACGCTGCGGACGCAACAGATTCTGCCGGTGGAGTGGAAAGCCGGGACGAAGTGGAAGAGTGAGGCGCGAAGGTTCGCCAATAGCCGCGCGGCCTCGAATTATGCGTACGTCGGTCCAGGGGCGGGCGTTGGACAGTGGCGCGACTATCGTTCTGCACTACCGTTGGACTACAGCGCCCAGGACATGTACACGAGGTCGATCTCGGGCGGCGGAGTGTTCCTCCCCGATCTGATGCAGATCGCGCAAGCCTTCCGCGATCGGCCGGGCGACTTCGAATCTAGAATGACGGCGACGGATTACTACAATGCCACTATCGCGAACGAAAAGGACTTCGAGGAAAGCATCACCTCATTCTTTCTCATGGGGACGACGAAGCTCGGCCCGGTCAACGTCCGCGCGGGCCTGCGGCGCGAGGAGACGGAGACGGATTCGCTGGAGTTCGACGCGTTGTCGTCGAGCGAAGTGAGGGCGGCCGGTTACGCGGTCGCGTCCGGCCGCGCGACCACGATTCCCGGTGTGGATTACCAGTTTCGCTCGCGGCCGCAGATCCATCGCACCGGAAGCTACGACAACATGTTTCCGAGCGCGGGCGTGAAGTATAATCTCACGCGCCAGCTCGATCTGCAGGTTGGTTTCAGCCGGACGATCAAGCGGCCGCAGGTGGCTTCCCTGGCGGGAGTATGGCTGATCGACGACGATGCGCTGACCGTGAACGCACCCAATGTGAATCTGAAGCCTGAATACTCCGACAACTACTCCGTGCGGCTGGCGCGCTACTTTGAACCCATCGGGGTGATGGCGGTGAACTTTTTCCAGAACAACATTGAGGGCCTGCACCAGACCGGCACGCGGATCGGGAGCGACGAGTTCGCTCCGGGCGAATCGATCTACGAAGGCTACACCTTCATCACCACCACGCAGAGCGATAGTAACGTGCAAGTGCGAGGGATGGAGCTGGAGTATAGCCAGAGCCTCTCGTTTTTGCCGCGGCCGTGGGCGGGTTTCAGCGTGCGCGCCAGCTATACGCGGAATTACGCGCAGGTGATCGTGGCGAACATGTCGCCGCATCTGGTCTCGGCAGGGCTGACGTACGCCCACCGTCGCGGCCAGTTTTATGCGAATATGAACTGGGCGGCGTCGCGGCCGACCAACTCCGCCGGCACCGCTTACCAACGTCACCGGATCAGCGTCGACGTCGGCGGATCGCATCGGATCACCCCCAAGGTCAGTGCGTTTTTCTCCGTGCGGAATGTGCTTAACGAGCCTTTCGTCCGGATGCAAAAGGTGGGCGACAATCCGGCCGCAGCGCAGTTTTTCCAGAAATTCGGAGTGACGCCGACGGTCGGCGTGCGCGCCACATTCTGATCGTCCTTGTCCATCCGGCCGTTGCGGCGGCCCAACTCACAGCCACAAAATCCCCGAGCCCCTGCCATGAAACGCCGTCATTTCCTCGCCACTCTTGGAACCCTTCCCGCCGGCAGCGTGCTGGTTGCTGCGCAACCGCCGCCGACCCTGCGCCGGCTTTCGACCGATGTGTTGGTGATCGGCGGCGGCACGGCCGGCACCATCGCCGCAATCCAGGCGGGCCGCCTCGGCGCAAAAACCATGCTCGTCGAGGCCGGGAGCCAGCTGGGCGGGACGACGACGACGGGGGGCGTGGACTTTCCCGGCCTTTTCCACGCTTGGGGAAAACAGGTGATCGCTGGTATCGGTTGGGAACTCGTGAAGCGGACGGTGGAGCTGAACAACGACGTGCTGCCGGATTTCAGCATCCCGACCGGCCCGCGCCATCCGCGGCACCAAGTGCGGATCTGCGGGGCGCTCTACGCGGCGCTCGCGGAGGAGGCCTGTGTCCAGGCGGGAGTGGAGCTGCGCTTTTACGAATCGCCGCTCACGGTCGAAGAAACGGCCAGCGGCTGGCGGGTGCGGCTGGTGGGCAAGGGCACGATGGTCGACGTGACGTCGAAGCAACTCGTGGATTGCACCGGAAGCGCGACCGCGGTGGGACTGGCAGGATTGCCGCGGCTGCGGGACGAGACGCGCCAGCCCGGGACGCTAATTTATCGGGTGGGCGGTTACGACATGGCGGCGATCGACCCCAATGTGCTGAAGGCGTTGCAGGAAAAACACGCGGCCGCGGTGAAGTCGGGGGAGCTGAAGCGCACGGACATCAACGGGAGCGTCGCCGGCTGGCTCAACAGGGGCGGCGAGAGCGGGAATCACATCGTCGGTGCTGACGGATCGACCTCCGAGTCGCACACGGAGACGAACATTGCGGGACGGCAGTCGCTGCTGCGGGTGCTGCGATTCCTGCAGCAGGAACCGGCGCTGGCCCTGATGAAGATCGAACGGCTCCAGCCCGAGGCGGGGATCCGCGAAACCTACCGGATCATGGGCGAGACGACGATCACGGTGGCGGATTACGAAGGGGGCCGCGTGTTTGAAGATGCAGTGGCGCACTCCTTCTATCCGATCGACCTGCATTTCGAGGGCGGGGTGCGGCCGAAACATCTGAACGAAGGCGTGGTGCCGACGGTGCCGCGCGGCGCGCTTATTCCGAAGGGGGGCAAGAACGTGCTCGTAGCGGGCCGGTGCGTGAGCAGCGACCGGCTGGCCAATTCGGCCCTGCGCGTGCAGGCCTCGTGCATGGGGATGGGGCAGGCGGCCGGGGCGAATGCGGCCCTCGCGGCCAGGTCCGGAATCTCCCCGGGACAGGTGCCGCTGACCGATCTGCGCCGCGAACTGGCACGGCACGGCGCGATTGTGCCGCCGGTCGCGTGAGGGACCGTGGCGCGGCGCCTTATACCAATCCCACATAAGATTTGAACTTTCCCCGGGGGTAGGGCCCGAACTCCGGGCGGGCCATTGGCGGTCGCATTCACCGAGCACCAGCCAGGTCAGGCCCTACCGGCGCTGCCGCGTCCAAAGTCAAAATCACACGGGGGGATTCGGTACAGGGTCAGTCCGCTAGTTGTTAATTTCCCCGCAAGAGGTACACGTGCACCGTCTGGTCGCGGCGCCTCGATCGTCCGCAGGCGCGTTGGCGTTAACGTCGCAGCAGCGCGACGGACGCTGAATTAACAACTAGCGGACCGACCCCCTCGGGCACCTCCACACCGCGCGCTCGGACAAATACAACCGATCCGGACAGGCGATGGTTTCGACCAAGTGGTTCAAGAGCCGCCGTCTGCTGACCTCGATCGGCTACCGCTACGAAACAGTGAAGAACGAGAGCCAGAACTCCGTGGTCGATCCGGTCACGCGGGTGTTCACCGGCTGGACCCCGAAACAGGTGACGCTCGATGCGAACACCGACAATTTGAACTACAACGCGATCTTGCGCGTGACGGACTGGCTGAGCGTCTACGGCGGTTACGCCGAGTCGTTCGAATACTCGGGTGGCGCGACCTCGCTCGACAACAAGCTGATGCCGATGGTCGGCGCCGAGGGCGTGGAGTTCGGGGCGCGTTTCAAACTCTTCGAAGGCCGGGTCAATGCGTCGGTCGTTTATTATCGGAACGAGCGCTTGAACCAGCGCCTCGCGGGCTCGTCGGCCGACATCAACGAAATCTGGACGGACCTCGGCCCCGCGTTCTCCGACCGGCACGTGCCGGCCGGCTATAGCGACACGCAATCATGGCGCGGCACCGGCTTCGAGTTCGAGGTGGTTGCCAATCCGACGCGCAACTGGCGCGTGATGGCGAATGTAAGTCTGCCGAAGGCGGTGCAGATCGACGGTTACGAGGCGACCAAGGCCTATTTCGCGGCGAACCTTCCCGCTTGGCAGGCGGAGGTGGCGCGGCTAAATCCGGCGGCGAACGCGCAAATCATCCAGCGCATCAACACGAACATCGCGGATGTCCGGAATCGCAACGACAGCTTCGCGGAGGGCCGGACGCTCAACGACAGCTATAAATACACCGCGAATCTGTTCGCCAACTATACGTTCGGCGAGGGGCGACTGAAAGGCCTCAGTGCCGGGGCGGGAGTCAACTTCCGCGGGGATCGTCTGGTGGGGAACCGGCCGGCGAGCCCGTTCGATTACCTCTGGGGCGAGGGCTACTACACCGCGACCGCGCGGCTCGGTTACGCGTTCAAGCTGCGCCACGGCACACTGCGTCTGCAGTTGAATATCCGTAATCTCCTCGACGAGCAGCAGCCCGCGCTGGCGAACAACGGGTATAGCACGATCAATTATATCGATGAGGCCGGCGTGGCGCGTTCGTTTTTCGGCGCCCGGGTCTACACCGTGGAGCCCCCGCGCAGCGCGACACTTACCGCGTCGTATCAGTTCTGAAGCGATGGCCCGGTGGCGAGCCTCGAGGCCGGAGGTGCGGTCTCGTGGCGCGAGTCTGTCCGACCCAGGCCCGCGCCCCTCCCTTTCCAGCGAAATCCAAGACAGCAGAGAAGACCCCGCCTTGCCCCCATCCGGCTGGCGCCGTGGGCGATCGAAGATGCCGCGATCGTGACGAACTGCACCGCTGTCGCCCGGGGCAGGACGTACGGCCGATTCTCTGTTGCCGCCTTCTTCCTCCTCAAACATTGTGCTCTGCTCCACCCCAATGAACCAAGCCCGCCAGCTGTCCTCGTGTTTTCGCGTTGCGCTCGCCGGATTGGCGCTGCTGTCCAGCATGCCTCGTGTCTCTGCGGCGACCCCGTCGTCCCCGGAGCCGAAAACACGAATCGTGGTGCTCACCGACATCGGCGGTCGTGAACCCGATGACGAACAATCGCTCATCCGGCTGCTCGTTTACGCGAACCACTTCGACATTGAGGCGCTGGTGGCGAACACCTCCGCGTGGCAACCGACGGACGTTCACCCGGAACTCATCCGCGCGGTTGTCGAAGGCTACGGCAAGGTGCGTGACAACCTGATGGTGCACGCCCCCGGGTTCCCCACGGCGGAGTCGCTGCTCAACGTGATCCGCACCGGCCGCGCCGCGGTCGGGATGACCGGGGTGGGTAACGAAATGGGCACGGAGGCATCGCGATTAATCGCCGAAGCTATTGAACGACGCGATCCGCGTCCGCTATGGATCCTCGCGTGGGGTGGGGCGACCGATTTTGCGCAGGCACTTTGGGACCTGCAAAAAACCCGCTCGGCCGAGGAGGTGCGGCGCCTCACCGCGAAATTGTGGGTTTACGACATCGCCGGCCAGGACGACACCGGCGCCTGGATCACGCACACGTATCCGGAGATCAGATGGCTGCGCAGCAGCACGCAATTTTTCGGCATGTCGCGTCGTTTCGATGGCACCAAGAAGTATATTGAGGCACGCGGCGGCAACGAGTCGGTGATGAGTCGCGAATGGATCCAGGAAAACATCCAGACGCACGGCACCCTCGGTGCGTTGTATAAGCATGCCGCCTACATCTACGAAGGCGACACGCCGTCGTTCCTCCACCTGCTTCCCACCGGTCTCGGCGACCCCGAGCAGGCGCACTTCGGCTCGTGGGGCGGGCGGTTCACGCTCGAACCACGGAAGAACGTCCCCGTGCCCGCCGTCCCGCGCGTCACCACGCAGGGCAAGTATCACGATTACTGGATGCACGCCGACGCGACCGACACGTGGACCTACGAAGGCACGACTTACGCCCACCAGTGGGCGCCGCTCTTTCGCTGGCGCGAGGCGTTCCAGCACGATTTCGCCGCCCGCATGGATTGGACCACAACGTCCGATTTCCGCCGCGCCAACCACAACCCAAGCGCCGCACTCGATGGCGACCCGAGCCGCCGAATCGTTTATCGCACGGTGCGCGCCGGCGACGACGTCCGCCTCTCCGCGGCCGGCTCCAGCGACCCCGACGGCAATGCGCTCGCTTACGAGTGGTTCCACTACCGCGAGCCGAGCACGTTCGCGGGCGAGCTGCGCCTCGCCGATCGCACCGCGCGCGAAGTGGCGTTCACCGCACCGGATGTTTCCTCACCGCAAACCGCGCATATAATCCTTGTGGTGCGCGACGACGGCGTGCCGGCGTTGTTCAGCTACAAGCGCGTGATCGTGACGATCGAGTCACGGAGTTTGCCCGCCCCGGGGCTGTAAGCGCGCGGTCAGCCCGCGCGCCTCGCCGGCACCAACCACATCAAGCGCTGCTACTGACCGGCGGCGGCAACTACCTTGTCACCGCGCACCATCAGAACGAAAGGCGAATTCATGACCGACACAATCATGGGCGGCACCGGCAACTCCGCGACCGATCTCGGCTCCGCAACGGCAGCAACCCGACGATCTCGGAAAGTATTTTCCACGACCCGGGCGGCAGCGTGGCCGATCCGAGAGGGTCAGGCCGTAAAACGTTAGCTGAAACGAACCACATTGACGCGAACGGCCGCCGGCGTGCCCATTGAGTTGTTCAGCGATCCAGCGGTGCGGAACGGCCACGGTGCGCCGGAGAGTACGAGCCACGTGGATTTTCGAGCGGGCAAAATTTAGCGTTTTACGGCCTGACCCCCGCTATGGGACCCAAGGTGACAAGCTCGCTTGAGGCGATGAATGCGCTCCTGACCAAAATGGCTGCTAGCCTCGATTACCACGGACAAGAGTTCGGCTAACATTTTGGTTAGCGGCCGGTGTAGGTGGTAAGGCGAAGCCGGCGCCCCTGCCACCAAGGTATTGGTACCGTACGCTGGCACAGTTCCGAAGCGAGGACGATGGGC
>JBBRCR010000149.1:0-16521 GCA_038204695.1 Opitutales bacterium
TTCGCGCGCAAAAACCTCGCGGATTACGCGAAGCAGGCCGAGGCGTTCTTTCGAGCGGCCGATGGACCTTTTTTCCTCAGCGTCAATTATCCCGAGGCGCACCAGCCCTGGGTCAGGCAGGTGGACGGTTTGCCGGCCCAACCTCTTGGGGCCGCTGACGTGAAATCGCTTCCGTACTTCGGGGTGGACGAGCCGAAGCTCCGCGGGCTCGTAGCCGACTACTACAATTGTATAAGCAGACTGGATTCGCTGGTCGGTGATCTGCTGGCGGCGCTGCAACGCTCGGGCAAGGCGGAGGACACGTTGATTGTGTATCTGGGCGACCACGGGGCGGACATGCTGCGGGGCAAGCGGACCTCGTATGAGGGCGGAGTTCGCATACCGTTGATCATCCGCTGGGCAGGGCAGGGGAAGCCCGGGCAAGTGCGCGAGGAATTGGTTTCCACGGTCGATCTGTTTCCCACTGTGCTGGCGCTGGCGGGGGCGGCCCCCGTGAACGAGCTGCCGGGACAATCGTTGCTGCCGCTCGTGCGCGGCGAAGCTCCGGACTGGCGGCGTTATTTGTTCACCGAGTTTCACACGCATGCGGCGCAGACGAATTTCTATCCGCAGCGCACGGTGCGAAACGATCGCTACAAGCTGATCGAGAACCTGCTGCCCGGTGAAACGAATCCCGGCTACGCGTTCACGATGGACCATCTGGAGGCTGATCTTCGCGGGGCAATTGCGGCTGCACCACCATTGGTACGCGCGGCGTATGAGAGGATGCAGCGTCCGGCGCGCTGGGAACTCTACGATTTGCGCACGGATCCATTTGAATTTTGCGATGTGAGCGGCGATGCGGCGAACGGCCGCGTGCTCGCTGACCTGCAGCAGGAACTGGCCCGCTGGCGCAAGGAAACGCGCGACCCGCTGCTTGCACCGGAAAACCTGGCGCGGCTGAAGGCAGAAATGGCGTCGGCGTCGAAGCAGTCCGCGCGGGAGCTGTCGTGGCAGTATCCCAATTATTTTTTCGGGCGCGAGCCGTCCACGCAAACTGTCCGGCCGACCGGGCAGGGTGCACGCAAGAAGAAGAAGAACCAATGAGGACCGCTGCACGGGAGTGTTGGCCGCGCAGCGGGGACGGAGCCGAAGCGCCGGCCGATGCTGGTTCTGGAAAAGAACCGTTGGAATTTGGTTTGTGCGCCGGGGTTTTGCGGCACGCTGCCGCTGACGCATGGCTCGCCCTCCCCGGGGTGCGCCTCACTCACGTTTTTCGACCATGAAACAATTATCGGTTTTGCTGTTCCTGGCTTGGGCGTCCGTTTCGGCGGCCGCGGTCGAGCAATCCGACATCTTTGTCGCCGGCCAGGGTGGTTATCACACGTATCGGATTCCGGCGATCATCCGGGCGAAGGACGGCGCGTTGCTGGCGTTTTGCGAGGGCCGCAAGACCAACGCCTCCGATCGCGGGGACATCGACCTCATCCTGAAACGCAGCACTGATCGCGGTCGTACCTGGGGCGCGCTGCAGGTGGTGTGGGACGATGGGGAGACCACGTGCGGCAACCCATGTCCGGTCGTGGATGAAACGACGGGAACCATCTGGCTCTTCGGTACCCATAATTTGGGGACGGATCATGAAACGGACATCATCCACAAACGCGCGAAGGGCACGCGCACGCCGTGGGTGTTGAAGTCCGACGATCACGGGAGGACGTGGTCGCGCGCCGTTGCGATGGCCGCGACCCTTAAAGATCCGTCATGGGGCTGGTATGCGACGGGGCCGGGAGTCGGCATTCAGATCAAGCATGGGCCACACGCCGGCCGGTTGGTGATTCCGTGCGACCACAGCTACGATGATCCCAAAGGGAATGTGCGCGAGGGGCCGTACGAGTACGGGTCCCATGTGGTCTATTCCGATGACCACGGCCACACGTGGAAACTCGGCGGAGTCGCGCGGCCGAAGATGAACGAATGCCAGGTCGTGGAACTCGCCCGCCCGGCGGGGAAGCTGTTGCTCAATATGCGTTCGTATCGTGAGCAGGGGTGCCGCGCGGAATCATTCAGCACGGATGGCGGCCTCACCTGGACACCGCCGCAGGATCAGCCGGCGTTGATCGAACCGAAAGCGCAGGCGAGCCTGATTCGCCAGGCGTGGCCGCAGGATGAACGGTCCGGAATTGTTCTCTTTTCGAATCCGGCGGATCGTAGTCAACGGGTGCGGATGACGGTCCGACTCAGCAACGACGATGGGAAGACCTGGCCGCGGGCACTCGTCTTGCACGAGGACTTCTCCGCGTATTCATCGCTGGTCCCGCTGTCGGCCACGGAGGTCGGCCTTCTTTATGAACGAGGCGAGGGAGCGAAGCGGAAGAGTTACGAGAAAATCACGTTCGCGCGATTCAATCTCCAGGATATCAAGCCGGGCTCGTGACAACCCGGGAGGAAGAGGGATCGCTCAACAGCGGCTGGCCGAATAAAAGATGAATATTAAAACTTCGTGTATTGCAGTGGGCCTGGTCATGGCGCTCGCCCTGATGGGGGGAAAATCATTCGCGGCATCCGCCTCCGCGGCCCCGCCGAACATCGTGCTGATCCTCGCAGATGATCTCGGTTGGACCGATTTGGGCGTGTACGGCAGCGATCTGTATGAGACGCCGCACATCGATCGGCTGGCGAAGGACGGGATGCGATTCACGCAGGCGTACTCGGCGTGCACCGTGTGTTCGCCGACGCGGGCGGCCCTGCTCACCGGGCAGTATCCTGCGCGGGTGCGGGTCACCGACTGGATTCCGGGCCGGCTGCCGCACAATCCCAAGCTGAAGATTCCGGAGTGGACGAAGCACCTGCCGCTGGAAACGATCACTTTGGCCGAGCGGCTGAAGGCCGCGGGTTATCATACAGCGACGATCGGGAAATGGCACTTGGGCGAGGAGCCCTATTACCCGGAGAAGCATGGCTTCGATGTGAACATTGCCGGCACGCGGGAAGGAAATCCGTCTGATGGCTATTTCTCACCCTATAGCATTCCGACGCTCCCGGACGGACCAAAGGGAGAATATCTCACGGACCGAATGGGGGCGGAGGCGGTGAAATACATCGAGGTCTACAAAGACCGGCCGTTCTTTCTCTATCTGCCGCATTTCGCGGTGCACACTCCCTTGCAGGCAAAGAGCGAAATGGTGGAAAAATACAAGCGGAAGATAAAGGCCGGCCTGCGGCACACGCAGGCGACCTATGCGGCAATGATTGAGAGCATGGACGAGGCGGTCGGGCGGGTTCGCGACGCGCTCCAGCGCACCGGCATCGCCAATCGCACAATCGTCATCTTCGCCTCGGACAATGGCGGGTTTCTCCCGGCAACCTCGAACGTGCCGCTGCGCTATGGCAAAGGCTCGGCTTATGAAGGCGGCACGCGCGTGCCCTTCATTGTATATTGGCCCGGAGTGACGGCACGCGGTGCGGTGAGCGATGCCGTGACGATCACGCCGGATATTTTTCCGACGCTGATGGCGGCCGCGGGAATTGCAGATACGCGAGCGGATCTGGATGGAGTCGATCTTTCGCCGGTGTTGCGCGGCACGGGTCCGCTGAAGCGCGAGGCGATTTTTTGGCACTATCCACATTACCAGCTATATCACGAGCACGGGACAACGCCGTATGGGGCCGTTCGCGCCGGTGACTACAAATTGATCGAGTTCTACGATGATATGCGGATCGAGCTGTACGATCTGGCGCATGACATCGGCGAGCAGAAGGACCTGGCCAAGACGCAGCCGGAGATCGCGAACCGGCTGCGCGACCGGCTCCATGCGTGGCGCGCGGAGGTGAAGGCGCAGATGCCGGTGCCGAATCCCACCTACGACCCATCCCAGCCCGAGCAGGCACCCGGCAAGCGCGCGCCCAAGGAGGAATTCTAGCATGAGAGCGTGGCGATCATTTTTGGGTTTCCTGGCGCTTACCGCCACGTCGATCGCGGCGGAAAAAGTCCGGCCCAACGTGTTGTTTATCGCGGTTGATGATTTGCGCACGAATTTGGGCTGTTACGGCGATCGCTTCGCGCAAACGCCGCACTTGGATCGGCTGGCGGCGCGCGGCACGGTGTTTGCCCGCGCCTATACACAGCAGGCGGTGTGCAACCCCTCGCGGCAGTCGCTCCTGAGTGGTCGCCGGCCCGATTCGATCCAGGTGTGGGATCTCTACACGCACTTCCGGAAGACGGCGCCGGACGTGGTGCCGCTGCCGGAGCACTTCAAGCTCAACGGCTATTTTGCCCAGGCCATCGGCAAGATTTATCACGGCTTCGAAGGCATGGCTGATCCGCCATCCTGGAGTGTGCCGGAACAGTACCAATACGTGGAGAAACTCGATGATTACCGGCTGCCGGAGAATAGGAAACCGGCCAGGGGACAGAAGCAGATGTCCCTCGAATTTGCCGACGCGCCGGAAGACGAGTATCCAGATGGCAAGGCCGCCGCCGCCGCCGTGGCCGTGCTCGAGCGGATCGCGCGCGAAAAGAGCGGCCGGCCTTTCTTTCTCGCGGTCGGCATTCGCAAACCGCATCTGCCGTTCACCGCTCCAAAAAAATACTGGGACGCGTTTGCGTCGGTGCCGCTGCCGCCGGTCGATCCCGCCGCGCCTCCGCGCCACGGCCCGGAGATCGCGCTGCATGACTCCATCGAGTTGCGCGGGTATTCCGATGTGCCGCGGAAAGGTGACTTGGACGCCGAACTGGTCACCCGATTGAGGCGCGGCTATTATGCGGCCACGAGTTTCGCGGACGCCCAGATTGGCCGCGTGCTCGGCGCCCTCGATCGCACGGGGTTCAAGGACAACACGATTGTCGTGGTCTGGGGCGATCATGGCTTTCACTTGGGCGAGCACGGGCTTTGGACGAAGATCACGAATTATGAAGCAGACACGCGCGTGCCGCTGATAATTTCTGCGCCGGGGCAAAAGCGTCGCGGCGCCAGGACGGACACGCTGGTCGAGTTGCTCGATCTATATCCGACGTTGATTGAATTGTGCGGATTGCCGCCGCGGGAAAAACTCGAGGGCCGGAGCATCGCCGGTTGGCTCGATGACCCGAACCGCCGGGGCCGTGTGGCGGCCTTCAGCCAGTTTCCCCGGCCGTGGACCGGCCGCGGCACGCCCGAGTTCATGGGTTACGCGGTGCGAACCGCCGGCCACCGGTATGTCGAATGGCGCCAGATAACGACGGGGGAGGTGGTGGCGCGCGAGCTGTATGCGTACAATGGAGACGAGCAGTTCGAGCGCGAAAATCTCGCCGACGCGCCGGAACAGCGAGCGCGCTGCACCGAAATGGCCGCGCTCCTGCCGCCCATCCGACGAACGATTGGTCCCTGACCGTTGGCAGTGACTGAACCACGCTCACGCTCACGCCTCCACCTGCACTTTCCGATTCACCCTCAATTTTACTCTCATGATTCCTCGAAAAACTGACGGTCTCATTGCCGCTCCTTTCACGCCCATGCGGGCCGATGGCGCGCTCAATCTCGACGTGATCGAGCCCTATGCGGGTTGGCTATCCGCCAACCGCGTTGCCGGCGCATTCATTTGCGGAACGACCGGCGAGGGCATGTCGATGACGAACGACGAGCGACAGCAGGTGGCGGAACGCTGGGTGGCGGACGCGCCCGGCCAACTGCGCGTGATCGTGCACGTCGGCCACAATTCGCTTGGCGACTGCCAGGCGCTGGCGGCGCATGCACAGAAAATTGGGGCGGACAGCATCGCCTGCATGGCTCCGTTCTTTTTCAAGGTCACTCGCGTGGAGGAACTGGTGGACTGGTGCGCGCAGGTGGCGTCGGCGGCTCCCGCGCTGCCGTTTTACTATTACCACATGCCGTCGATGACGGGAGTGTCGGTGCCGGTCGCCGCCTTTCTGGCGGCCGCCGCGGGCCGTATTCCGAACCTCGCCGGGATCAAATATACGTACGAGGACCTGGCGGATTTCGAGCAATGCCTGCGATTCGAGCAGGGGCGTTACGACGTACTCTTTGGCCGTGACGAACTGCTCTCGTCGGCGCTGGCGCTCGGTGCCAACGGGGCGGTCGGCAGCACGTACAATTTCGCAGCGCCACTTTATCAACGGCTGATCGAGGCCTTCAATCGCGGGGACAAGCCGACCGTCGATGGGCTGCAGGCGCGAGCCGTGGAGATGATCGACGTGTGTGTGAAAAGCGGCGCGCATCCGATTGCCGCCTTCAAGCGGGTGATGCGCCGGGTGGGTATCGATTGCGGCCCCGTCCGGAGACCACTGCTCGACATCACTGACGCTCAAGCCACAGCGCTCTTTGCCCGGCTCGACCAGATTAAGGAACTCAACGGCCCCTCGCACCAGCCGGTCACCGCGGTCGCGGGCTCCTGATTATGGCGCGCTCATGGCCGGCCATTCTGGCGTCGATCATGCTCGTGTTCCCCGCACGCGCGGCGACGGCGGAGGCGTTTTCCTGGAGCGAACTGGCACCGCTGCCGGACCCGATTGGATTTGCGGCGCCGTTTGCGGGTGTCGCTCAAGGCAGCCTGGTCGTTGCCGGCGGAGCGAACTTCCCCACCGGGCGCCCATGGTCGGGTGCGAAAAAGATCTGGCACGACCGTGTCTTTGTTTTGGATACGCCAGATGGGACGTGGCGCGAGGCGGGCCGGCTGCCCGGTCCGCTCGGCTACGGCGTCTCCCTTTCGATTCCGGATGGCATCCTGTGCATTGGCGGCAGCAATGAACGCGAGCATGTGAGCGGGGTTTTCCTGCTCCGGCGCGAAGGTGCCGGGGTGGCTTTCGAAACTTATCCCGTGCTGCCGCGACCGCTGGCGAATGCGGCGGGTGCGCTGGTGGGCACGACGGTGTACGTGGCGGGCGGCATCGAGCGACCCGATGCCGCGCCGGGCCGGCAGCTCTGGGCGCTCGAACTGGCCGCGCCGGCCGGCTCGCGCCAGTGGCGGGATCTGCCGCCCTGTCCCGGCCGGCCGCGCATGCTGGCGGTCGCCGGCGCGCGCGAAGGGGCCTTTTATCTGTTTGGCGGAGTCGATCTCGTTCCGGATGGGAACAACGGATTGAAGCGTGAATATCTGCGCGAAGCGTGGCGCTATACTCCGGCGGGCGGTTGGCAGCGACTGGCGGACATGCCGGAACCACGGGCAGCGGCGCCCACCCCTGCGCCAACCAACGGGGCGGCGCATCTTTTTGTGCTCGGAGGTGATGTGGGCACGCATGCGGATCAGGTCAACGTGCTGCGCGATGAACACCCCGGATTTTCCGCCGGCATCCTGGCGTATCACACGATTACGGATACGTGGTCGCCCTTCGGTTCTTTGCCGAAGAAGGTTGGTCCCAATCCGCAAACCGATCCGAATGCCGGCCTCTGGCCGCCGGTGACCACCACGGCCGTGGCGTGGCGCGGCCACTACATTTTGCCCAGTGGCGAGGTGCGCCCGGCGGTGCGGACACCGCGGGTTTTGTCCGCGCAGCCGCTCCGCAAACGGACGGAACTGGGCTGGCTCAACGGTGTGACGCTCGGCGCGTACCTGCTGGGCATGCTGGGGATTGGCGTCTACTGCGCCCGCCGCGAGCGGAGCACCGATGCGTTTTTCCGCGGCGGCCAGAGCCTGCCCTGGTGGGCGGTGGGACTCAGCATTTACGCGACGATGCTGAGTTCCATCACCTATATGGCGCTGCCGGCGAAAGCCTACGCGACCGACTGGACGTATTTCTTCGCCAACGTGGCGATTGTCGCGGTGGCGCCGATTGTCATCGCGTTGTACCTGCCCTTCTACCGGCGGCTGAACGTCACCTCCGCCTACGAGTATCTCGAGAAGCGCTTCAACCTGGCGGTCAGGCTTTTTGGCAGCGCCTCGTTCATCCTTTTCCAGATCGGGCGCATGGCGATCGTGCTCTACCTGCCCTCGATCGCGCTGGCGACCGTCAGTTCGTTCGACGTGTACACTTGTATCCTACTTACGGCGACACTGTGCATCATCTACACGATGATCGGCGGAATCGAGGCGGTGGTCTGGACGGATGTCGTGCAGACGGTCGTGCTGCTGGGCGGTGCGTTGCTCAGCCTGGGCCTGGTGCTCTCCGAATGTCAGGGCGGATGGGGTGAATTCATCCGCACCGCGCGGGACGGGGGAAAGTTTTTCGAAAACACCGTGTGGTGGAGCAGTGATTTCGCCACGGCGTCGGTCGTTTTGATCTTCGTCGGCAGTCTCTTCAACAACCTCACGTCGTACACCGCGAGCCAGGATGTGGTGCAGCGTTATGTGACCACTCGAAATGAGAAGCAGGCCGCGCGCTCCATCTGGACGAATGCGCTGATGGTGTTGCCGGGGACAGTCGTGTTCTTCGCTCTCGGCACGGCGCTGTATGTTTTCTACCGGATGAATCCGGAGCGCTTGGACACCGCGATTAGCACGGATCAAATCCTGCCGTTGTTTATTGTGCGGGAATTGCCGCTTGGCGTCGCCGGTTTGGTCATCGCGGGCATCTTCGCCGCGTCGCAGTCCACCCTTTCGAGCAGCTTGAACAGCGTGGCGGCGGCATGGGTGACGGACTTTTACCAGCGATTCCGGCCGGGCCGCACCGATCGCTCCAATGTTCGCCGCGCGCAGGCGGTGATTTTGATCGTGGGAACTTTCGTGACGGTGATCGCGTGCCTGATGGTGCGCTTGAACATCGCGTCACTTTTCGACGCCTTCATTTCCGTGGTCGGAATGACCGGCGGGGCGCTGGCGGGTTTGTTCGTGCTTGGGATTTTCACGCAGCGGGCCCACGGCGCCGGTGCGCTCATCGGCGCGGTGGGCAGCGTAATCACGCTGTTGTGCGTCCGGCAGTACACGTCGATCAATTTTTTCCTCTTCGGCGCGATCGGCACGCTCACCTGCGTCGCGCTGGGTTATGCAGCCAGCTGTCTGCTGCCCACGAAACAAAAGTCACTCGTCGGATTGACGCTCCACGATTCGAGCGGCGCCGAGCCGGTCGCGGTGATGGGTGACGTCGTGGGGCAACCTCCGCCGACGTCCTGAGTGGCGGCCGTCACGGTTCGTCGCAGGGTGGGGTACGTTCCACCGGCGCGATGGTTCCTCACCGCCGGGTGCGCCCCCGGTTCCAAAACAGATCCAGCCGAATGGTGTTTCGCCGCGCGAGGATGCCCTATCTGTTATTCCCTTGCCCACCCCAGGGACCGCTTCGCGTCCCGAAATCCTCGAACACAGACCGACCTGCCATGAAACCATCGAACGTTTTCTCCTCCCGTCTTTGCGCGGGTATGGTAACCGCCCTCCTTGGTACCACCGCGCTGTCCGGCCAGACCGCTCCGACGAATGCCAACTCGGGCGCGACCACGGCGCCGGTCGAACTGTCGGCTTTTGAAGTCACCAGCAGCCGCGACGTCGGGTACCAGTCGACCCACGCGGCGGAGGTGACGCGCATGAACACCGCCATCGGCGACATCCCGATGAACGTGACCATACTCAACCAGGAGTTCCTCGAGGACACGCTGGCGCGCAGCACGGAGGACGTGCTCGAGTTCGTCCCCGGCTTCGTGCCCACGTCCAACAACGACGAGTGGGTTGTCCGCGGATTCGCGAACGGGAACACAAAATTCCTCAACGGATTTCCGCAGCAGGACAGCATCGGCAAGGTCTCGATCGCGAACATCGAGCGGGTCGAAGTGTTGAAGGGACCCGCGGCCGTCCTGTACGGGCAGGGTGGTTTTGCGGCGACGGTGAATCGCGTGACGAAGCGGCCGAAGCCCAAGCAGGCGACGACACTCCGCGCGAGTTACGGGCCGCTCGAGTCGATGCGGTTCGACGTGGATAACACCGGCCCAATCGGCCGGGAAGGCTCGCCCTTCACTTACCGGCTCAACGCCGTGTGGGACGACGGCGAATATTATCGCGGGATTTCGCACGATGAGAAGACGATTGCCCCGGCGTTCGCCTGGCAGATTGCCAGGAACACCCGGTTGTCGCTGGAGTATCTTCGGGTGAAGGAGACCGACGGAGGCGGAGTCTGGCGCCAGCCGATGTTCCGGGGCGATCCGCACGGTTTCCTGCTCGGCGATGGTACGTACTTGGAATATGGTGACAACAAGCAGGCCTACGCCGCCCCCGGTGACATCCGGGAATGGAAGCGCGGTTTCGGCATGGCCGACCTCCAGCACGCGTTCAACCGGAGCCTCCAGCTGCGGGTCCAGTTCGCCTATGACACCAAGGACCAGTATTACAACGAGCTGCAGCCGGAGCAGGGTTCGCTGACGCTGCTGAAGGATGCGGTGCTGATGCCGCGGCGCTGGCGGATTCGCACGCAGGACGTTGAGAATCTCCGTTCCCGCAATGAACTCCTCGCCCAATTCGCGACCGGGCCGGCCCGCCACCGGGCGCTGCTCGGGTTTGGCTGGGATCGTTCGGACGGCGAGATTTGGAACCGCGACGGGATCTGGAATCGCGGCGGACTGGCCGCCAACGCGGCCAACCTCAATCTCCGCTGGCCGGCGGGAAACGTCGGCAACCGTTTCAACCAATATCCGAATGTCACGCTGGCTGAGTTTCTCGCGGACCCGCGGCGCGCCGGCTTCAATCCCAACATGGTTCTACCCGTCAATGTGCTGGACCCGGCGGCGTCACCGGCCGTGGCGGCCGCGTCGGACCGGCCGCCGCTGCCGCTCGGAAATCGTAATCAGGACCTGACGGAAAACACCGAATATTACCTCGCCGATGTCGTGTCGTTCGCCGAGGAGCGGTTCTTCCTCACCGGCGGGCTGCGGCACACGCGGACGGACGATCAGCGGGTCAATGGGCACACCGGGGCGGTCGTCCGGGATGACAACGCCAAGTCGACGACGTTCAGTGCGGGGCTGGTCTATCATTTCAACGCCGAGAAGACGCTCACGGCTTACGCGAACGCGAACAGCTCGTTCATCCCCGAGTTCCGCCGGCAGCCGGACGGCACCACGCTGGATCCCGAGGAGGGGAACCAGAAGGAACTCGGCCTGCGTTTCAGCCTGGTGGACAACCGCGTGCAGGGTCTCGTTTCCGTTTATGAGATTCTCCAGCAGAACGTGGCCCAGCCGGACCCCACGCGGACGGACGACGACTGGTTTATACAGATCGACGGCATCCGCTCGCGCGGCTTCGAGTTCAATCTCAACGCCCGGTTCACCGACAGTTGGTCCGTGATGGGCGGTTATGCTTATAATGATTCGCGGGACCAGCGGACCGGCGTGCGTTCGATGTACGCGCCGTATCACATGATCACCGCCTTCAACAAATACAGCTTCCGCCGCGGTGTGTTGCGGGGACTCGATGTGTCGCTCGGTTCGATTTATATTGGCGACCGGCCGATCGATCCCACGCCGATCACCACCCTGGGCGGCGTCGCCAATACGCCGTTGTGGACCATGCCGGGGGAGTGGCGCTTCGATTTTCTGATGCGGTACCGGCTGCCGTTCAAGGGTCGGGGACGGTACGACATCGGCGTCAAGTTCCAGAACGTTTTCGACAACCAGGAGATCTTTAAACTGGCAGACGCGTCCTCGGTGCAACGGCAGCCGGGTCGTACGATCCAGGCGAGCCTCACGGCCCGGTTTTGACACCGGCCAACCTCGTCCGCTCAACTCCACCTCTCATGAAGTCTGCCGCTGTCTCCAATTGTTACGGCAACATCCTGCGCTCGTTCGCGGCCGCGCTGCTGTGTTTGGCTGGACTCGTCAATCAAGGTTCGGCGCAGGGCCAGTCGGATGTTGGCGCCGTGGCCGGGTCGGTTTTCAACACCAGCACCGGTGAGGTGCTCCGCAAAGCCCGCATCATCCTCGGACCGGGCCGGCGGGAGTCCACGACCGATGAGAACGGCAGCTATCGGATCGGCAATGTTCCCGCGGGCGCGGCGAACATCACCGTCCAGCACGTCGGGTTTGCGGCGCAAACGGTGGTCGTGCAGGTGACCACCGGCACGATGGTGCAACGCGATTTCGAACTGGTGCTCGCGAAGACCGACGAGCCGGTGAAGCTGGCGGAGTTTACCGTCGTGGCGGATCGCGAGATGAGCGCGCAAGCGATTGCGCTGAACGAGCGGCTCAATGCGCCCAATATCAAGAATGTCGTCGCGTATGAAGAGTTTGGTGACCGAAGCGCGGAGAACATCGGCGACTTCCTGCGGTTCCTGCCGGGCGTCGGCATCGACGAGCCGGCGCAAATCGCCCAGTCGGTGACGCTGCGCGGCATCCCGGCCAGCGGCACCGGCATTCAGATCGACGGCGCCGACGTGGCGAGTGCGCGCGGCAACAGCCGCGAACAGTCGCTCCTGGACATCCCGGTCGGCAATGTCTCGCGGGTGGAGGTGACCAAGGTGCCCACGCCCGACATGCCGGCGAGCGGGCGGGGCGGTTCGCTGAACATCATTCGGAAAAGCGGGTTCGAGTCCAAACGCCCGGTCTTCTCCTATCAAAGCTACTTCATTCTCGACGAGCGGGAGCTGTCGTTGCGCGGTGGCCCGCGCGGGCCCAGCCACGATCTGAGTCCGCGCTACCAGCAACCGTCCTTTGAATTCAGTTACCTGTATCCGGTGAGCCGGAGCTTCGCGGTGAGCGCCTCGGCCTCGCGGACGTGGCGGCTCAAGCCAATGGAGCGCGATGACTATTTGGATACGCAAGCCGACTGGCACTTCGTGAACGGCTATCAGCGGCTGAGCACCTGGCAGAGTCTCTCGCAGGTCCTGCGCACCTGGTCCGCTCAACTCGGCGCCGATTGGAAGATTTCGGAGCGGAGCACGCTCGCGGCCAACATTCAGTACCGCAACATCTCGAACAACATCATGCGGGTGAATTTCGTCGCGAATTACGGCGCCGGGGCGACCGGCGACCGGACATTCACGCAGGGCAGCGCGACCAGCAACGGCACGATCACGCAGGCTTCGGGGGACAACCAGGAGACCGGGGCCGACACGGTGCACGCGACGCTGAAGTACAATCATCGCGGACAGGACTGGAGATTTGACGCGTTTGCGGCTTTCTCCACTTCGCAGTCGTATCTCGACGACATCGACAACGGCCACTTCAACAACGTGAGTTCGACCATCACGGGCCTGATTCTCCGCGGCGAAGGCATCGGCGAGGACGATGGTTCGATTCCCGTGCGGTACCGCGCGATGCGGGGCGGCGTGCCCGTCGAAGTGTATGACGGTAACAACTACGTGATCGGCAACCCGGCCTCCGATCAGAACGAGGCGCGGACGGACAAATTCACGGGGCGGCTGGATCTCACGCGCGATTTCGCGGGTGCCGTGCCCTTCACGCTGAAGACCGGGGCATTGATCGACCGGATGCAACGCGAGCGACGGGGCTTCAACAAATCGTGGACTTTCACCCCGAACGGTTCGACCAGCGTCGCGGCCCGTTCCGCGGCGAATTTCGACGTGTTCGATCAGGGGTTCAATGCCGAGGCGCCGAGCATCTATGGCCAGGCGATGGACTGGATCAGCGTCTCCAAAGTGTACCAGCTATACCAGCAGCACCCGGAGTGGTTTGTGCTCAACGAATCGCTGCAGCATCAGAACGTGGCCAACAACTCCACTCATCTGGTGGAAACGGTTTCGGCCGGCTACCTGCGTGGTGATGTCCGGCTGCTGGACCGGCGACTCTGGCTGACGGGCGGCGTACGGTTCGAGAAAACCGAGGATGACGGCGAGGGCGTGTTGAACGATCCGTCGGCTCAGTACGTCAAGGATGCCCGCGGCAATCTCGTCCTCGGCGCCACTGGTCAGCCCACGCTCATCACGACGAACGCGGTCGAGCGGGCCAGGTTGCGCTATATCGAGCGCGGCACCCGGGCGGTGCGTGATTATAGCGACTGGTACCCGAGCGTGAATGCCAGCTTCAATATTACGGAACAACTCGTGTTGCGGGCGGCCTATGCCCGCACGCTGGGCCGGCCGGATTACAGCTTCATTGTGCCGGGCGCCACGTTCAGTGAGCCGACGGCGGCGCAACCGACCATCACGGTGAACAATACCGGCCTCAAACCGTGGACCGCGGACAATTTCGACCTGTCGCTGGAATCCTACCAAATCAAGGGCGGCTTCGGCTCGTTGGGTGTCTTTCGAAAGAACATCAAGGACTTCTTCGGGGGCTCGACGATGGATGCGACGCCAGAACTGCTGGCATTTTACGGATTGCCCGACGATCCGCTGTACCTCGGCTATGATATTTCGACCCGGATCAACACCGGAGACGCGACGATCACTGGCTATGAGTTTGCTTATAATCAGTCGCTGCTGTTCCTGCCGCATTGGGCGCGCGGCATCCAGGTATACGCGAGTTACACGAAGCTCGAACTCGACGGCAGCATGCTGGCCGACTTCACCGGCTATTCGCCCAGCAACTACGCTGGCGGGATCAATCTCGTTCGTCCGCGCTTCTACGTGAAGTTCACGCTCACGCATCAGGGCGTGACGCGCGGGCCCTTCATCACGCCCAGCGTGGCCAACGGGATTCCGGAGAACACCTATACGTATCAGGGCAAGCGGGTGCGGTATGGCATTAACGCGCAGTACAGCTTTTCGAAGCGGCTCGCCGTTTATGGCTCGATCGCGAACGTCGGCGGTTTCATCGGAGGGAACTTGCGGTATTCGCCGACCACCCCGGAGTTCATGAAGCAGCGTCGCCGGCAGGAATTCCCCTCCACGGTTCAGGTTGGCATCAAGGGCCAGTTCTAGCCCGCATATTTCGGACCGCAGGCTCCCGCAACCAAAGGTATTGTGGATGAGACACAGAGACACACGCTCACAGAGGTCACAGAGGGGGGAGGACGAAGACATGGGAGACGGGGAAGACGGGGAAGAGAATAAGACGCGGAAGATTCCGAAGTCTTCCGAGTCTCGCGTTCTTCCATGTCACGCGTTCTTCATCGGGGGCGCTCTGTGACAAAAGGATTGGGCGCTCAAAATCGTCGCAATAATGCACGATCCGGATTGATTTCAGCCTACTCAGCTTGGCATTTCTTTTTCGGCTGCGGCTGCGCCGCGATGGCGCATTCTCGTGGCTGCGAGCACCCGCGAGTGGAAGGTAGAGGAGTCCCCATCCATTCGCTCGCGCTCGGTGGCCACTACACGTTACGGTCCACGACGCATGAAACCATTATCGGCCTCGGAAATTCGCGGCAACTGGGCGACGTTGCTGCTGCCGATTCAAGCGGACGACGCCATCGACTTCGGGTTGCTCGCGGCGGAAGTCGACCACTTCATCCAGGCGAAGGTCAGTGGAGTGTACTCCAACGGTACGGCGGGAGAATTTCACACGCAGACGGAAGCGGAGTTTCACCGGATTAGTTCATTGCTCACGGAACGATGCGAGGCGGCGCAGATGCGGTTTCAAATTGGAGTGAGCCATTCGAGCGCGCAGATCGCGCGCGAACGGTTGCGGCGGGCAAAGCCGCTGCAACCGTCCGCATTCCAGGTGACGTTGCCGGACTGGTTTCCGCCCACGCTTTCAGAAGTCATTTCCTTTCTCGAGGTGATGGCAGCGGAGGCCGCGCCGATCGGCTTGATTGTCTACAACCCGCCACATGCCAAACGACGCCTCTCCCCGGCCGAGTGGGCTGTGGTCATCGAACGCGTGCCGGGCGTCGTAGGGATGAAGGTGCCGGGCGGAGACGACGCGTGGTACGCGGCGATGAAGCCGTTGTTCGTCCGCGCGTCGGTCTTCATTCCCGGGCATTTTCTCGCCGACGGTCTGGCGCGCGGCGCCCACGGCGCTTATTCGAATGTGGCGTGCCTCAGCCCTGCGGGTGCGCAACGGTGGTACGAACTCTGCCGGCGCGATCCGGCGGCCGGAGAGGCGTTGGGTCGGCGGATCGCGGCGTGGTGGTTGGCCCAGATCGCGCCACTGATTACGCGTGATGGCCTGAGCAACGTTGCCGCAGACAAGGCCGCGGCCGCGGCGGGTGGCTGGCTGCCGGGGTTCACGACGCGGCTGCGCTGGCCGTATCAGGGTGCATCGGCGGCGGATGCCGCGCGCATCGGCGCCTCCGCCCGGAGGGAGTTGCCGGAACTGTTCTGAAACTTTTCGTAGCAGCGAGCGGCCGCGAGTGGACGGGCGAAAAGCCAGGCGAATGGCCGTCCATCCACTCGCTGGCGCTCGCAGCCACGAAACGGCCGCATGCCACACGGGGGCTCCACTCGCTGGCGGTCTCGCAGCCCGGGGTGAGGTACTCGCAGCAGACATCCAATCGCTGGCGCTCGCAGCCACGGGGCGCTTTTAGGAAACGATGTTCCTAAAGATGACATTGTGTGTTTTCGGGCGGGTGGTTGCTTGGCACGTAATCGAAAACCACGTCATTGCCGCCCCCACCGATTTGGACAGGCTACCCCTGCCCTTTGCCGACAAATTCGCCATCGCGTATGGCGTCGCGCCAAGGGCGCGGTTGACCGGAAGGGCGACTTTCCAGTCGCCCGAGACCGGTCGACCGAACGTACTTCGGCGGCAGGAAAGCCGCCGCTCCGGTGCGAATGCCGACGTGCTTGGCCAG
>JBBRCR010000150.1:0-16488 GCA_038204695.1 Opitutales bacterium
GCCAACACCACGCAGCCCTTCAGCATCACCCTTCGGGTCTGGCGTCAGGCTGATGCCCGTCAACCGGGCCGGTTCGTCGAATATCAGGCGCGGGAGCTAAGCCCGAACATGTCGTTCCTCGAGATGCTCGACGTCGTGAACGACGAACTGACCGTGAAAGGAGAGGAGCCGATCGCGTTCGCGCATGATTGCCGCGAAGGCATCTGCGGCACGTGTTCGTGCACCATCAACGGCAAGGCGCACGGGCCGGGTGTCGGCATCGCGACGTGCCAGGTGTATATGCGCAGTTTCCGCGAGGGTGATGTCGTCACGGTGGAGCCGTTCCGTGCGAAAGCATTTCCGGTGGTCAAGGACCTGATCACGGATCGGAGCGCGTTCGACAAGATTCAACAAGCCGGTGGCTTCATCACCGCGCGCACGGGCTCCGCCCCCGATGCCAATGCGATTCCGGTGCCGAAGGGTGATGCGGATCTCGCGATGGACGCCGCGTCCTGCATCCAGTGTGGCGCGTGCGTGGCAGCGTGCAAAAACGCGAGCGCGATGTTGTTTGTGGCGGCGAAGGTGTCGCACCTGGGACTGTTGCCACAGGGACAGGCGGAGCGCGATCGACGCGTGCTCTCGATGGTGCGAACGATGGACGAACTCGGGTTTGGCAACTGCACGAATTACTACGAATGCAGCGCCGCGTGTCCGAAGCTCATCTCGCATGACTTCATCGCCCGGATGAATCGCGACTACCTGAAAGCGACCTTCCGCAGCAGCTTCACGCCGGAATCGGTGAGTACGGGCGGGTCGGCCTGAGTGCTGATCCGAGGCCGCAACTGCGAAGCTCGTGGCTGCGAGAACGCGGGGCTCGACTCGATAGTGGCTGCGAGCACCAGCGAGTGGATGGTTTCCAGTGGCTGGCGCTCCCAGCCATGGTCTGAGCGATTCTTTTCCGAGTTCGCTTCTCCGCTGTAACTTTTCAGCCGGGTCGGGGTTTTCGAGGCAACATCCTCCCATGAAAACCATTCCTGCCCTTGCCTATATTGCCGCGTTTGCCGCGTTCGTTTTCTTGCCACTCAACTTCTCCGTCGCCGGATCAATTCTCTTTAGCGCCGCCCTGATCACGATCGCGTATTCAGATTATTCGCGCGGGGCGGCGAGTCGGGCGCGCAATACCTGGAGGGCGACAGAGGTGAGCCGGGTGCGCCGCGGGTTAAGTGGGGGCGTCGTGCTCTCTGCGCCGGCCGTGTACGGCTCCCGCGCGCCGATTTGATACTATCCGCACATACCGCCCTGGGTTGAGGCCTTGGATCGTTGCCCGAAGAGCGGGGGCGCCCGAAAGAAAATTTTTGAATACTTTGCCCGGGGACATGCGTCCTATGCCGAGTGCTGGGCTGACCGCACACTATCCGTTTGCGCTTTGCGCAGGGCGGAGTTGTGTCTCCCGGCACTTTTTTTCTCCTACATCTGACTCATGAAAATCCGCCTGCTGTTACTCACTCTCATCGGAGCGCTCGTCGTGGCGCCGTTTTCACTCGCCCAGGACAAAGAGCCTGAGACCGAACTTACCACCAAAATGGACAAGATGGGGAGCGCGTTCCGCACGCTGCGCCGCCAGATTGCCAATCCAGAAAAGAATCAGGACTCGCTGGCCAAAATCGCCATCTTGCGGGAGAACGCGCAGGCATCCCTGAAGCTCGAGCCCGCGAAGAAAACCGACATTCCAGCGGCTCAGCAGCAGAAGTTCGTGGCTGATTACCGGGCCAAGATGAAGGAGTTCATCGGCGTCATCGATAAAGTCGCGGAGGCTCTCAAGGCGAATAATAACGAAGAAGCGGCCAAGTTGGTTGGCGTGATGGAGAAAACGCAAAAAGACGCGCACTCGGAATTCCAGAAGAAGAAAAAGAAAAAGGAATAACCTCTTTCTATATCGCTCTCTTTCAGCGCCGCCGGATCCCGGTGGCGCTTTTTTTGCTTCGCTCCCTACAAGTTGTCAGGTCGGCCGCCGTGACGGGTATGGCGATGGACGATCGAAAAAAGCCGGTCCGAAAGAATCTCCGGGCTTGAACGCGCAGCGATCCCGCGGCGGGCTGATCCATGCGCGGGGCAATTCTCTCGGCGCGCCCTAATGAACTCACCTCGCATTGCATTTCTCGGTCTCGGCACCATGGGTCGCGGCATGGCGCACCGGCTGCTGGCCGCCGGCTTCCCACTGATCGTCTTCAACCGGAATCGGGCCCGGTCGGTGGAGTTCGGCGCCGCGGGCGCGACCATTGCCAATTCACCGCGCGAGGCGGCGGCCGGAGCCGAGGTTATTGTCAGCATGGTGGCGGACGACGTGGCTTCACGTGCGGTTTGGCTCGGCGAAAACGGGGCGCTCGCCGGTGCCCGAAACCGGACTCTCACGATTGAGTGCAGCACGTTGACGGTTAAGTGGACGAAGGAACTTGCGAACGCGGCGGCTGCGGCTGGTTGCGATTTTATCGACGCACCCGTCACCGGCAGCAAGGGACCTGCGGCCGCCGGTGAGCTGAATTTTTTAATCGGTGGCTCGGAGGCCGCCATCAATCGCGCGCGGCCCATACTCGCGCCGATGAGCCGAAGCATGGTGCACTTGGGTCCCATCGGCAGCGGAGCACGTATGAAGCTCATCAACAACTTCCTGGCCGGCGTGCAAGTGGCGGCCTTGGGCGAGGCACTCGCTTGGATCGAACGAAGCGAACTCGACCGCGCCAAAGCGCTGGGCCTCATCACGGCAGGAGCACCAGGCAGTCCAATCGTAAAGACCATCTGCGAACGCATGGCAGCGTCGGACTTCGAGCCGAACTTCCGGTTGCGTTTGATGGCGAAGGACCTCGCTTACGCGCAGCTCGAAGCTCAGCAGGCGGACCTGCAGCTCACGACTGCGGCGGCGGCGAGTACGATTTTTCAAAACGCGATTGCCGCCGGATATGGCGACAAAGATATGGCCGCGGTGGCGGAGCCGCTTCGTCGGGTCGTTCAGGGAGAAACTCGATCGAGCGGCGGCGCGAGATGAAGGTTCGCGTCAGTGGCGATCACGCGAGCGCCCAACGAGCGGCCGCGGCCCACGTCGGTGCGATCATCCGAGGCGCCATCGTGTCGCGAGGCGTGGCGCGTATTCTCATCGATTCGTCGTGGGCCCAGTCTGCGGTGCTGGCAGCGCTGGCGGACGAGCAGGGGATTGCCTGGGGCAACGTGGACGTTTCTCAGGCCGGCGAGTTCGCCGGCTTGCCACTCGAACACCGAGCGTCGACGCGCAGAATCCTGCTCGATCATCTGATCCTCCCAACAAGGATTGGCCGTTACCGTTTGTTGAACGCCGAACTCGACCCGGAACGGCTCTGTCACGGCCAAGGTATTCAATTAGCTGCGACGCGCATCGACGTCGCGCTGATGGGAATCGGCCCACAGGGTCAGATCGCGTTCCACGAGCCGCCGGCTGATTTTCAATCGGAGAAACCATATCTCGTGCTCGGGCTCGACGAGACTCGTCGCCAGCGATTGCGGGCGGAGGGAGCCTTCGCGAATTTGGCCGAGGTGCCGACGCGCGCCATTTCGGTCTCGATTCGCCAATTGCTGAAGGCCGCAACGATCGTCGCCACCTGTGATGGCGCCGCTTATCCGGCCGCTGTGCGGCGGTGCCTCCAAACTTCGGTGTCGCCCTTTGCTCCCGCCTCGATTCTGCAAACTCATCCGAACGCCACGCTGTTTCTCGATGCCGCGGCGGCGGCGCTGCTCCAGCAACAGCCCGCATTGTAAGCCCACTGAGAGTGCCATCGCGGGCCAACCCCGACGCGCGGCAAGGCCTGCTGAGTCGTAGGGTGGACCTGGTGACGCGACTTGCCTCTGACTTGCTCGCTCCTACGTTGCCGGCTCCCATGACCCCCTGCCCGTTTGTCCGTGCCGTGCTCGTGGCGGCGTTCGTCGTTGCTGTGCCGCTCTCGCGCGTGGCGGAACCAAGCGACGACGATGACGACGAACAACCGGTGGCGACGGGGCGGGTTCGCGACATGGGAAGCCGCCAGCCGACTCCGGAAATCGCGCCCGCATCCGACGAGGCGGCGCAGGCGCTGAAACGGATGAAGGTTCCGCCGGGTCTCGAGATCAAACTGTGGGCGGCGGAACCGATGCTCGCGAATCCCGTGGCGTTCAACTTCGACGAGCGGGGGCGGATTTTTGTGGCCGAGACGTATCGCTACCGGAGCAGCGTGCTCGATATCCGCGACTACATATGGATGCTCGAGGACGAACTCGCCTGCCGCACGGTGGAGGACCGCGCCGCGTTGATCAAAAAAGCGTTTGGCCCGGCTGGCGAAAGGGAGCTGTCCATCGAGGGAGAAGTCCTCCGATTGCTCGAAGACACAAATGGCGACGGCGTTGCTGACAAGAGCCACGTCTATGCGGACGGCTTCAACTCGGCACTCGACGGGATCGCATCCGGCGTGCTCGCGCGGCGCGGCAAAGTGTTGTTCACAAATATTCCAAACCTCTGGCAGTTCACGGGCGACACGAAGGCGGAGAGTCGCCACGTGATGAGCACCGGCTATGGTGTGCGGTTTAATTTCACCGGACACGATTTGCACGGGCTGGTTTTAGGACCGGACGGTAAGCTCTACTTCAGCAACGGCGATCGCGGTGCGACGGTGAAGACGAAGGAGGGCGGCGTGATCGACGCGGCCGATACGGGCGCGGTGTTTCGCTGCAATCCGGATGGTTCGGGCATGGAGTTGT
This sequence comes from Opitutales bacterium, assembly GCA_038204695.1. Classification (GTDB taxonomy): domain Bacteria; phylum Verrucomicrobiota; class Verrucomicrobiia; order Opitutales; family Opitutaceae; genus ER46. Next base: position 4,738 of record JBBRCR010000150.1, read on the forward strand.
TCGCGTTCGGATTGCGCAATCCGCAGTCTCTCGTGTTCAACGAATACGGCGACCTGCTGACGGGCGACAACGATTGTGATAATGGCGACGAGGAGCGGCTCGTGCACGTCGTGGAAAACGGCGACAGCGGCTGGCGGATTGGCTACCAGTTCGCGCCGCTGGAGAAAGCCGGGCCGTGGAACACCGAGCGCTTGTGGTGGCCGCGACACGAGGGGCAGCTCACGTATCACCTCGCCCCCCTTTGTAACATCGAGGATGGCCCGTCCGGCATCGAATATTATCCCGGCACCGGCCTGAATAGGTCGTACGCGGGCTCGCTCTTTATTACGCACTTCAAAGGGGCGATTACCCGCAGCGGAATATACACCTACAACCTGCGGCAGAAAGGTGCGTCGTACGAAGTCGCGGACAGCAAACCTTTCCTGACGTCTGCCTTGCCCACCGACGTGAAGTTCGGCCCGGATGGCCGGCTATATACATCCGATTGGGCGGAAGGCTGGCCGAAGTCCAAGCGCGGCCGAATCTACGCGATCTCGGATCCCCGGCAGGAGAAGAGTGCGCTGACGAAGGAGACACAGCAGCTGATCGGTGGCGACTGGACGAAACGTACGCCGGCCGAGCTGGCCCGGCTGCTCGGACACGCGGACTGGCGCGTGCGGCTCGAGGCGCAATTCACGCTCGCGGAACGCGGCAACGCGAGTCTCGTCACGCTCGCCGGAGTGGCCACGAAGACGGACTCTCCCGCCCTGGCGCGCCGGCATGCGCTATGGGGGCTGGGCCAGCTGGCGGCCAGGGATCCGGCGGCGCTCGCTCCGGTGCGTACCCTGGTTCGTGATGCCGACGCGGAGATCAGAGCCCAGTCGCTGAAGCTCCTCGGCGATCACCAGGTGACCGACATGGCCGGTACATTGATCAACGCACTCAAAGATGAGAACAACCGGGTGAAATTTTTTGCGGCGCAGAGCTTGGGGAAACTTGGCGCCACCGATCCTCGAATTGCCGAACGCGCCGCGCCCGCCTTGCTCGCGGCCCTGCGGGCGAACAACGACGAGGATTACTATCTGCGACACGCGCTCGTAATGGGACTCGTCGGCGGGAAAAATCTCGCGGCGTTGAAGGCGGCGTCGTCCGATTCCTCGCGCGCCGTGCGGCTCGCCGTCGTGCTCGCGTATCGGCGACTTGGTGACGCAGCCATCGCGCAGTTCCTCACGGACAAGGATCTCTTGATCGCCCGCGAGGCGGCCGTGGCGATCAACGACGCACCGATCAATGCCGCACTGCCCGCGTTGGCTGCATTCGTCGAGTCACCGACGGACGCGCTGCGCGTAAACGACGAACCTTTCATGTTTCGCGCAATCAACGCGCAATTCCGTCTGGGCCGTGCGGCCAACGCGGCCGCGCTCGCCTCATACGCTGCGCGCGCAGACGCACCCGCGAAACTTCGCGCTGAAGCGCTGGCGCAACTCGCAGTGTGGCCGAAGCCGCCGCAACGCGATCGGCTGGTCGGTATCTATCGGCCGTTTCCCCGCGGTGCGGCCAATCCGCGGGCGGACATCGCGCGCGCCCGCGAGGTGGCGGTGAAGGCCCTCGAGCCGCTCCTGCCGCAGTTGCTCAGTGCCTCGACGCCGTCGAGCGTGCAGACGGCCACGCTCAAGACTTTGCAGGGACTGGAAATCGCGGGCGCCTCCGACGCATTGTTCGCGGCGGTCAAAAACGAGCAGCAGCCGGGTGACACGCGGGCCGCCGCGCTCGGTGCGCTGGACAAGATCAAGGATCCGCGGCTCGCCGAGGCGGTGCAAATCGCGAGCACGTCGTCGTCATCCGCCCTGCGGCTCGCGTCGTTGCCGATTGCGGCGCGGCTTTCGCCCGCCGCGGCCGCACCCGTTCTGGCGAATCTGGTGCAGAACGGAGATTCCGCTGAACAGAAGGCGGCGTTTCGCGCGCTCGGCAATCTCCGCGATCGCACGGCCGATGAGGTGCTCACCGCGCAGCTTCGCTTGCTCGCTGAAGGCAAAGTCGCACCGGCCGTGCAACTCGAACTGCTCACGGCGGCGGGGCGCCGCGGCGATCCGCAAATCAAGGCGCTGCTCGCACAGCGGGAGGCGGCGACCAGCAGTGGCGATCCGCTGGCGCCGTTCCGCGTGTCACTGGCCGGCGGTAACGCGACCATTGGCAAACGGATTTTCGAAACGCAGCCCGTGCTCGCGTGCATTCGCTGCCATCGGGCCGGCGCCGACGGCGGTGATGCCGGTCCCGATCTCGCCGATGCCGGTGCGAAATATTCCCGCGAATTTCTTCTCGAATCGATCGTGAAGCCGAATGCAAAGATCGCCCCGGGCTTTGACACGATCGTCCTCACGTTGAAGTCGGGAGGCGCCGCCGCGGGAATCGTGGCCCGGGAGACCGGCGAGATGATCGCGTTACGCGATACCGACAACAAGGTGATCGAAGTGAAGAAATCGGCCATCGCCAAACGCGAGGGCGCACCGTCATCGATGCCGGAAATCTACGCTACGATTCTCAGCAAGTCCCAGTTGCGCGACGTCGTGGAGTACGTCGCGTCATTGAAGGAGGCGTCGAAGCCCGTGGAAGACTCGAAGCCGCGCGCTCTGCGCGGACTGCCGACGCCGCCGAAGCCTGCGGAGTGATTGGATTGTCTCGCGGCGAAATTCGTAGCGGCAAGCTTCGTGGCTGCGAGCGCCAGCGAGTGGATGGGGGCAGACGAATAAGACTGGGAAGACATGGAAGACGGAGAAGACCCTGTCTACTTGCTGGCGCTCGCCGCCGCTGAATCCGGCAGAATCACTGAATTCTGCCTGTATCCGCTTACGGGATATCGTAGATCTCGAGCAGCGCCGTACCGGTCGTCCCTGCCTTCCCGCTCACCTGGATTGTATATGCGCCCGGCGGCAGCGTGGCGATGACCGCCGCATCCTTGCTGCCGGCATCGAGTGGGAATGCCCCCGAACTCGACGCGGCCGTGGAAATTTGCGCCACGGTTGACACCCAGTTGTCATTCGAGCCGAGCATCACACCCGTGCGGTCGAACAGGGCGATTGACGGATCCGCCAGCAGCGCGCTGGAACCAAATTGCGCGAGCGTCGGTCCCACCGCGCGGAGTAAAACGCGTTTGGAAGATTCTCCCGAAATCACAAATCCGGAGATGAGTGCCGCATCGCCCGTGCCCGCGCCGCCGCGGCTGGAAACGTTCACCAGTCGAGCGTCGCCGCCGGTGCCGGCGTCGTAGATTTCGGCGAGCGCCACGCCACCCGTGCCGCGTGTATCCACAACCTGCATCGTGTACACGCCGGGGAAAAGCGTGATGACGGCCGCACTGTCCTCCGCACCGAGCGGGAACGCGCCGGTCCGCGCGGTGGCCTCGATCAAATTGGCTGCGCCCGACGTGCTCTCGTCCGGAGTGATCGACGTCCCGAGCGAGTTGTACACTTGCAGCCGCGTTCCCCGGAGGGCGTCGGCAACGCCAAACTCCGCCAGGGCGGGGCCGACTGCCCGCAGCAGCATCGGGCGCGGTTCCGATCCGGTGATCGCGAAACCAAGGATCAATGGACTCTCCGCTGTCACCCGTCCCCGCGTGGAGAGATTGGAAAGTTGCGCCGGTCCCGTGGCGGCCGAGGTGCTGGGGACCATGATTTCAACGGTGTCGCCATTGGACGTAATCACCGACGCCGCGCCCGGTGGGCGGTTCGGCGCGGGCAGTTGGCCCGCCACGATTCCGGTGAACGGGTTGATGCTGAACTGCGCGACACCCTCCCCGGCAAACGGCGGCGCAAACGGCGCGCTCGCGAAGTTGAATTCACGCACCATTTCGAACACCCCCGATGAAGTCCCTCCCGAGGACGGGGCAATTCCGCGGGCGCGAATGTAGAACACCCCTTCCGCGGGGAGTGACAGTCCGCTCAGCGTCCACGTATCACCCATCGGGCTCCCGAGCCCGAGCGACGTCCACGTCACGCGATCGGTGGAGAGTTCGAACGTGACGGCGGCGACGGCGCCGGCACTGCCACGGCGGACCCAGGTGACGGCGCGGCGATCCGCCGTTACGCCCAGGGCCTGCGCGGCCGCGCCGGAGGTGGACGCGAGTCGGGCGATGCCCACGCGGGTTTCACCACCGATCGTGTTGAAGCTGCCGCCGACCACCAGCCGGCCATCGGATTGGACGGCAACCGCCGTGACCGCACCGTTTGGCGCCGGGTTGAAGTCAAGGTCGAGCCCATCTGGCCGCAGGCGCGCGATGAACTGGCGGCTCGCCCCCGCGCCCGTGCTGATGGCCGCGTTGCCGCCGAGGATGACACTGCCATCAGCCTGGATGGCGAGCGTCTGGAACGCCGCCGCGCGGTCCGCCACTCCCATTGGGGTGGTGTCAGGCGAGCCGTCCGCGTTGAGCCGAACGAGCGCCGCCCGGTTCGTGACATACACGATTTTTCCGCCCGCCAGAACGGCGACGGAGGTGACAGGCGACGTGGCCGTCGCGGCAAACGAGGCATCGGCCGAACCGTCGGCATTGATTCGCATCAGTCCGCTCGTGCCGGTGAAGGCACCACCGACCAGCACTTTTCCATCGGGCTGCAAGGCGAGCGCGTTGACCGGGCCGAGGAAATTGGCGTTGAAGGACGGATCAAATGTTCCGTCGCCATTGAACCGTGCGAGCCGGTTGCGCGTGGCGTCGCCGATCGACGTGAATGCGCCGCCGACGAGCACTTTGTTGTCGGGCAGCGCGAGGAGCGCGTTGACCACGCCGTTTGGATTCGGCTGGAAGGACGTGCTGATCGAGCCGTCGCGGGTCAGCGCGGCAAGATTCCGCCGGGCGATCCCGCCGATCGTGCCGAAGTTGCCGCCGACAATGATCGAGCCGTTGAGTTGCAGGCCGGTGAAGTCGCCGCTCACCAGGATCGTGCCATCCGCTTGCGCGGTGAGGCCAAAGACATTGCCGGTGACATCGGGGTTGAAGCTGATGTCGAGCGAGCCGTCGTTGTTCACCCGGGCGAGGCGGTGACGCGCAATCGGCGCGGGTGCGTTGTTCGGCTGCAACGTGCTGAACTCGCCGGCGAGGAGCACGGTGCCGTCGTTTTGCAGAGCCAACGCCCGCACGGAGCCATTCGCGTTCGGGTTGAAACCGGCATCGACGGCCCCATCGCTGCCCACGCGGGCGATGTTGTTTCGGGTGATAATCGGGCCGACCGCTCCCGGCTGAAGTGTGGTGAACGTGCCGCCCACGACGATCTGGCCGTTCGGCTGCGCGGCCAGCGAGTAAACGGGCCCGTTGGAATTTGGATCGAAGTTGGTGTCGAGGCTGCCGTCGGTGTTGAACCGGGCGATGGCGCTGCGGGTGGTGGCCGTCGTCGCGGTATTGGGCTGAGCTGTGTTGAATGCGCCGCCGGCGATAACCTTGCCGTCGCCCTGCAGGGCCAGCGTGAACACGGTCGAGTTCACGTTCGGATTGTAATTCGCGTCGACCGTGCCGTCGCTGTTCACCCGGGCGATGAAATTGCGCGCGACCGCGGTGGTCGTTGCATTCGGCGTGAAGGTGGTAAACGCGCCGCCCGCGATCATCCTTCCGTCGCCTTCGAGCACCAGCGAGTAGATGGCGCCGCTGGCATTCGGGTCAAAACCCGCGTCGAGCGATCCGTCTGCATTCAGACGCGCGATGCGGTTGCGCACCGTGCCGTGCACGAGGGAGAAGGAACCCGCGATGACGATCTTCCCGTCTGGCTGAATCACGATTGCGGATACCGAGCCGTTGGGATTCGGATTGAAGTTCTCGTCGAGCGTGCCGGTGGTGTTGAAACGGACGAGATTCCCCCCGGTGGTGTTGGCGAGATTGCTGAAGGCGCCTCCGAGCAGCAGGCCGCCGTTCGGGTGCACGACGGCAACATTGACCTGGCCGCTGAGCCGCTTGGCGCCGCTGGCGGTAAATCCGGTGCGCAGCGTGCCGCTGCGATTCAGCCAGGCGAAACCCTCGACGGGGGCGGGCGTGGCGGCCGCATTCGGGAGGATGGCCACGGCGGTGATCGGGCCATCGGTCGACGCGGTCGTGGTGAACGTGGCATCCGGCGCGCCCTCTGCGCTGAAGCGGGCGATGTTCGTGGTCTTCGCGCCGCCCAGATCCGAGAACGATCCCACGGCGATGATTTTGTTGTCCGCCTGCACGGCGACCGCATTGATCTGGCCACGCGTGGCGCCGCCGGCACTGGCGTTGAAACTCGTGTCGACGGTGCCATTCGCGTTCAGGCGGGCGAACGTGCGGCGCGTGACTCGACTGGGCGAACCGGTCGGTTGCAGCGAGATGAAGTTGCCGCCCACGAGCAGCCGGCCATCGGAGAGCAGCCGCAGAGAATCAACGCGATTGCCCGGCGCCTCGTCGATGTCGAGGTTGAATCCGGCATCGACACTGCCGTCGCTATTCACCCGCGCCGCGTACTTTCGCCCGGTCCAGTCGGGCGCATCGTTGGGTTGCAGCGTCGTGAACGACCCGCCGAGGACGATTTTTCCGTCCGGCTGTATCGCCAGCGCGAGTACATCGCCGCTGGCATTCGGATTAAAGCCGGCGTCGTTTGTGCCGTCTGCATTCAGCCGCGCGATCCGGTTGCGGAGAACCTGTCCCGTCGCGGCCGTCGGCAGCAGCGCGGTGAACGCGCCACCCAGGACGATTTTGCCGTCGGATTGCAGCGCGATCGCGCTGATGCGGCCGTTGGACGCAGGGCTGAAGGTTGTGTCGAGCGTGCCGTCGGCGTTTATCCGGGCGAGGAAGTTGCGTTGGGTTGGAGTGCCGGCATTCGGCGACAGACCGCTGAAGGAGCCACCGAGGATGATTTTCCCGTCGGACTGCAGGGCGAGCGCCGCGACACTCGAGTTTGGGCTCGGGTCGAAGGTCGTATCCAAAGAGCCATTCGCGTTGAGCCGGAGGAGATTGGTGCGCGTGACCCGCTCAGTCGCGCTGACGGCCCGGACGCTCGAGAAGGTGCCGCCCACGAGGATGCGTCCGTCGGATTGCAACACGATCACACCGACGGTGCCATCGATGTCGGGGTTGAATTCGGAATCGATCGTGCCGCTCGGGTTCAACCGCGCGATGTGGGTGCGGTTTTCGCCGCCGATGGTGGTGAAACTGCCACCGACGAGGGCCTTGCCGTCGGGCTGGACCACAATCGTGTACACGCGGTCGTTGAAGTCGGGGTTGTAGGTGGGATCGACGGAGCCGTCGGCGTTCAGTCGCGCCATGTAATTGTGGGTGGCGCCGCCCACGTTGGTGAAGCTGCCGGCGATGAGGAGCCGGCCGTCGGACTGCACCGCGCTCGCGAGCACGCGACCCGCGGGGTCGAGTTGGAAGCTGGCGTCGAGCGAACCGTCGGGATTCAGCCGCGCCAGCCGCTTGCGCTCGATCGCGTTGGCGACGCCCGGTGGCTGCACGCGCGTGAAGTAGCCGCCGAGGATGATTCGGCCATCGCCTTGAAACGCGATCGCGTCGACTTGCGCGTTGCAGTTCGGATTGAAGTCGAGGTCGAGGGAGCCGTCCGTCGCAAACCGGGCGATGTTGTTGCGCGCTCCCGAGGCGGTGCCGCGCCCCCAGCCGACGGTGAACGAGCCACCGACGAGGATGCTGCCTTCGGGCTGAATCGCGATTTCGGCGACGGCGCCGTTCACGCTGGGATAAAATTCTGAATCGACGCTGCCGTCGGTGTTCAGCCGTGCCAGTCGGGTGCGATTGACGACTTCGCTGCCGGGGGGCAGGAGCGTGGTGAAATGGCCGCCGAATACGATCTTGCCATCCCGCTGCACGGCCATGGCCGTGACGGCGTTGTTGGCGTTCGGATTGAATTCGGAGTCGACGGTACCGTTCGGATTGAGCCGCGCGATCCGGCCGCGGTCCGACGAGCCGGCATCGCCGGCCGGGTGGAGCGTCGTGAATCCGCCACCGAGGACAATCTTGCCGCCGATGTGAAAAGCGAGGGTCAGGACCATCCCGTTGGCATTGGGATCGAACGCGGTGTCGAGCGTGCCATTGGCATTGAAGCGCGCGATGCGGTTACGCGTGGTCGTGCCAGCCGTCGTGAATGTGCCGCCCGCAACGATCCGGCCGTCAGGCTGCAGGAGCAGCGCGTGCACCTGTGGTTGCAGGGCGCCGCCGAGATTCGGATTGAAGGTCGCGTCGATGGAACCGTCGGGATTCAGCCGCGCGATCCGGTTGCGGGTGACCGTGCCGGGTTGAAGCGTGGTGAAGTCGCCACCGATGACGATCCGGCCGTCCGTTTGGATGAGCGCGGCGCGCACGGGCCCGTTCGGACTCGGATTGAACGAAGTGTCCAGCGAGCCGTCGGCGTTCAAGCGGGCAAGGTTGCTGCGATTGTTCGACGCGATGGTGGTAAACTGGCCGCCCACAATCAGTTTGCCGTCGGGCTGGGTTGCCACGACGTAGACGTTGCCATCCACGTCGGCCGCAAATCCATCGGCCGCGGATGGCGTCTGCGAAAAAACGAGGGGAACCGTGGTGGCGAAAAGGCCGCACGCGACTGAAGCGCGACGGGCCAGCTGCCAAAAAGACGAAGCGATAAACATGGAGGAAAGTGGCGGGGAAATGGGAGACAGGGACCGGACGAAATTTTGAGAACGGCGAGGTTGATGTTCGTCGCGGCGCAAGGCAAGCGGTGCGTCACATCAACGGCAGCATCCCTCAGAGACACCCTCAGAGACTTCTGGACGCCACCGCCAACCACGGAAAAGTGATTGAAAAAGGCGTGGGTTGGAGTCGAACACCATGAAGGCAGAAAGAGGTGGCAGCGAGCGGGCTCGGTCGTTGAGAGCGCGGGCGAGTGGGCGGGTTCCGCGAATTATGTTACGCGTGAAGGGCCGCAAAATCATGAGCACAGGGCGGACGGATGCCAAGTGGCGCCAAGCGGTGGACGTCGGGCGCAGGCTAAGGTTTTCGAGATTGGAGCGTGATGTAGGTCATGCACACTGCCGCCAGCCTATGAAACGTTCCAGCCAACCGGCGCATCTGATCGCACTGTTTTCCGCGGTCGCGCTCGCCATGATTTCGGGTGCGGCAACGGCCACCACTCTTTCAGCAGATTCGAGAATTACCGCCGTCACGGCTTATGCCGATCGGGCCGTGGTGAGCCGGACAGCCACGGTGAATGTTCAGGCCGCAGGCGTGCACGTTGGGATACTTCGGCATCGTGCAGCAGAATACGGGAGAGGATTGGACCGACGTCGCGCTGACACTTTCGACGGCGCGGCCGCAGCTCGGCGGGGCGGCGCCGCAGCTCACGCCGTGGACGGTGGACCTGGCGCGACCACCTCCTCCTGCTGCGGTGTTCGGCGGTGTCGCCCGCACGAACGACATGCCGGCCTCGATGCCGCGGTCAAAAGCGGTCGCGGATGTCGTCGAACTGAGTGCGTTTGAGGTCACAACGGCGCACGCCCGCATCGAAGCCGGCGCCACCAGCGCGTCGTTCAGAATCATGACCCCGGCAACCGTGCTGAGCGACAATTCGCCGCAACGGGTGCCGATCACATTGGCGAAGCTGGATGCAGTGCCGGAGTACGCGACCGTGCCGAAAAGAATGCCCGCCGCCTATCTCACGGCGAAGGTGCAGAATACCTCGGAGTCCCCGCTCCTGGCCGGCGATATGAACGTGTTTCTGGACGGTACCTTTGTCGCGAGCAGTTCACTGCGAACCGTCATGCCGGGCGAGAAATTCGATTTGGAGCTCGGTGCGGACGAAGGAATCAGCGTGAAGCACAAGCGCGTGAATCGTTTCGCCGAGAACACCGGGCTGACGAACAGCGGACGGCGGGTCACCTATGAGTACTTGATTACGATCCAGAATAACAAGCGGACGGCCGAACGGATCGTCGTGATTGATCAAGTACCGATATCGCGGCACGAGAAGATTGTCGTGAAGCAGCTCTAGTCCCTCGCCCGTTCGACAAGCTCAGGGCCCCGAGCCGGGGTCGAGGGGCTGGCGCTCGCAACCACGGAGTCGCGAATCGCTCAACTTCGGGTTTTTTCCATTCGCGTCTATTAGCGTTCATTCGCGGTTGAGAATCAGCCTGGCTTTTCTTTTTCGGCTGGGGCTGCGCCACGGTGGCCCTCTGTTTCTCATCCACAGGACCTTTGGTTCGGCCAGCCGCGGTGTGACTCGTTCCGGGTTCGTTGACGCCAGAAAAAGCCGCAAAACACTGACCGCTTGCGAAAAGCCGGGCTGCGGCTAGCGTGCGCGTCCCATGAAACCTCCCCGTACGCTTGCTCTCATGTCCATCTTCTCACTTCTGTTCTGCATGTCCAATGCCGACACGCTCAAGGTGGGTGACAAAGCCCCCACTGTCTCCGCCACCACCGACGCGGGAAAGACGCTGAACCTGGGCGACGTGTACAAGAAAAACGACTACACGCTGGTGTGGTTTTACCCGAAGGCCCTCACCGGTGGCTGCACGAAGCAGGGATGCTCGCTGCGCGATGCGAGCACCGAGCTGAAGCAGAAAGGCGTGGCCGTGGTGGGCGTCAGCGTCGATCCGGTTGAAAAGCAGAAGGAGTTCAAGGCCGTGAACAATTTCCCATTTCCGCTGCTGGCCGATACGGACAAGAAGGTGGTGAAGGCGTTCGGCCAGGCCGGCACGGGAGTCGCCGCGCGGGAGGCATACCTGGTCAATCGCCAGGGCACGATCGTCTACAAGGACGAGAAGCAGACCGACAAGCAGGCGGAGAACGTTCTCAATTTCCTCAATTCCAGGAAGAGCTGAGGCTGTTTCGGACGCTGGGCCTGATTGAACAAGCCGCGCCGACCGCGCGGCTTTTCTTTTTTCGACGCGGGAGGCCGTCGGTCGCGCACGATTCCGCGAGTGCCCGACGCCGTTTTCCTACAACTCGTCGTCGGGTGCGCCGCGCAGCACCGACGCATTGGGATCGGCCTGGACACGCTCCAGCCATTCACGCATCAGCGGATCGTGAGCTGCCAGTGCGGGCCAGGGTGCGGCGACAAGATCGATCACGTGCAAGTGGCCATCGATGCCACGAACGAAATTGCGGGCGTGCAGATCGGCGACGAGCCAGGCGGTTGTCGTGTGATGACCGCGATAGAAGAACAGCCGCGGGTGGTCGCGGTTGGCGCGAAGAAAGCGCGAGGGGATCTCGATTAACACGGAAGGGAGCACGCCGGAAACATCGTCTCCCTGGGGCAACGGTTCGCCGAGCGTCTGCTTCGCGACGAGAATCCCTTCGGGTGTCACCGCCACGACCTCGGTGGCCATTCCCCCGAGCGCGTGAATGAGCAGGAGTTTTTCCAGCAAGCCGCGATAGTCGCCGAGGGTGGCTTCGGCGTGCAGCGTGGCTTCGTCGCCGCGGCGAAAACCAAACACACTGCCGATCCGCTTTTCTTCGCGCGGAAGATAGAATTTGTAGACGGAGCCGTCGGCCTCGGCTGCGAGCGCCCACGCTTCCACGCCGCCGCCGATCCGCCGCAGCTTCGCATTGGGTTCTTCCAGCGGGTTCTCCGCCTCGGCGAGGAAGCCAAAATCCTCGAGCCGGCGGAGCGGCACCAGTTCCCGCCATTGTCGAATGGCGTGGCCGAATTCAGCCCACTCGGAGCCGGTCGGCTCCAGCAGACTCACTTCGTCTTCGGCGAGGACGACAAGATCGCGGTCTGAATCTGTGCGGAGACCGCATTGGTCTGCTGTCGCGCCGAGGCGAGCGAGCGCCGCCAGTCGTCGCTCGTGATCGTCTTGAAGAGCGCG